>NZ_JBONDW010000007.1:0-339421 GCF_054919535.1 Mycobacterium venezuelense | reverse complement strand
TGCTCCGGAGTGACGACGTCCATGATCACGCCGCCCTTGAGCATCTCAGCCATACCACGCTTGACACGCGCGGTTCCGGTCTGGTTGTTCGAACCGTTCTGCGCCGCGGTTTCCACTGCTATCTCCTCCAGATTTCTACTGATTCAGTGTAGTGGAGCCGCCAAATCCATTAAATCCGCAATCACCGGATGGCTTGCAGCGCGGATCCACGCGCGTTCACCAGCGACTGCTCGGCCAGTTCATTGGCCGAAGCCAGCAGCTCACCCAGTTGAAGCGGATACACGGTCTCCCCGCCGGCAACCAACTCGGCGATCATTGTCGCATCGCACCAGCGGTGCCCGTGAATGTAGTGCCGCTCGAGCGCGGTGCGGCCCGACGCCGACGGCTCGAACCGGTGCGTGCGGTAGATGAAGAACAGCTCTTCACTGCGGATCACCGACGCGTTGAAGTCGATGACCGCATCGCGCCGCCACACCGGTCCGATGAGGTCGGCCGGCTGTACCTTCAGCCCGGTCTCCTCGAACAGTTCCCGTGCCGCGGCGGCGGGCAGGTCCTCGCCCTGCTGCACGGCGCCGCCCACGGTGAACCACCACCGCGGCGCCGGGTTGTGCGGATCGTTGTGGGCCGGGTCGCTGCCGCGCAGCAGCAGCACCGCGCCGGTTTCGTCGAGCAGCACCACGCGCGCGGACGTGCGGCGGCTGACCGGGTTCGGTCCCGCCTGCGCCTCGGGACGCTCCGCGATCTCGAAATAGGTTGGTAGCGGGGCCCTTCCGCCGAGGCGCAGCATCCGTACCGCGGCGCGCTCCCGTAACGCGAGGGTGTCGCGTACCGCGTCGTTGTGGAAGCGACGGGCCAGCAACACCCGCGCCTCGGCATCGGCCAACTCGGCGACGAGGGCCACCGGCAACGCTGCCAGGTCGACTCCGGCCAACGCCGCGGACAGTTCGTTCTCGGCGGCCTCCCGCGCGGATCGGGGCGCACGTTCGGCGGCATCGGCCAAGGCCGCCAGTCGTTTGCCCTCCGGACCTCCGGCGTAGGCGTCGACCGCGACCGCCCGCGCGACCACGGCGCGGCGGGCGAGCGCGCCGTCGAGGGCTTGCCAGGACAGGTCGTAGCGGACGTGCAAGCGATCCAGCCGGTTGGCTGTCTGGTAGGCCCAGCCGCCGATCAGCATCAGCACGATCAGCAGCACCACCAGGACGGTGATCACGACCCACGCCGACATCTAGTCGCTCACCTGGACCTTGACTCCGGAGCCCGCCACGGTTTCGTAAACCCGCATGATCTGCCCGGCCACCACCGACCAGTCGTAACGGTGCACGCAATCGGTCGCCCGCGCGATGTAGCGCTCGCGCACCGTGTCGTTGTCGAGGATCTCGATCAGCGCGCCAGCCAAGCTGTCGGCGTCGTCGATCGGCACGAGCCTGCCGGCCTCGCCATCGTCGAGAACGCGCCGGAACGCATCCAGTTCGCTTGCCACCACGGCAGTCCCCGCCGCCATCGCCTCGACGAGCACGATGCCGAAGCTCTCCCCGCCGAGGTTGGGCGCGCAGTAGACGTCGGCGCTGCGCATGGCCGCGGCCTTCGTGGCGTCGTCGACTTGCCCGAGAAACCGCAGATGCCCGGCGAACTCGCTGGCCTGCTCGCGCAGTTCGTCCTCGTCACCCCGACCGACGATCAAGATCTCGACGTCACTGAACCGTTCGACCAGTTTCGGAAGCGCGCCCAGCAGCACGGCCATCCCCTTGCGGGGCTCATCGAACCGGCCCAGGAACAGCACGGTGCGCCCGGGCCGGGGGTAGCCGTCCAGCAACGGGGCCTCCGCGAAGAAGCGGACGTCGACGCCGTTGGGGATCTCCACCGCGTCGGACCCGAGCGCCTCCATCTGCCAGCGCCGCGCCAGATCCGAAACGGCGATGCGGCCGACGATCTTCTCGTGGTACGGACGCAGAATTCCCTGAAAAACGCTGAGCGTCAACGATTTCGTCGTCGAGGTGTGAAAGGTCGCGACGATGGGCCCCTCCGCTGCCTGCAGCGCGAGCATCGACAGGCTCGGGGCGTTGGGCTCATGCAGGTGCAGCACGTCGAACTCACCCTCTAGGAGCCATCTCTTGACCTTGCGATGCGTGGCCGGGCCGAAGCGCAGGCGCGCCACCGAACCGTTGTACGGGATGGGTACGGCCTTGCCTCCCGAAACCACGTAGTCGGGCAGTTTGACGTGGGGCGATGAGGGCGCCAGCACGCTGACGTAGTGCCCGCCGTCGCGCATGACCTCGGCCAGCTGCAGGACATGGGACTGCACGCCGCCTGGCACGTCGAACGAATAGGGGCAGACCATCCCGATACGCATCGGTCAGGCGCCTAACCGGGCGCGTCGTTCGTCGGACAGATCGGCCAGCCACTGGGGCTGCAGCATGTGCCAGTCGGCCGGATGAGCGGCGATGTTGTCGGCGAACCGGTCCGCCAGTGCCTGCGTCACGACCGTGACGTCGCCCGACGACGTATCGAGTTCTGGATAGACGCGCATCCCCCACCCGTCGCCCTCATACCAGCAGTGCACCGGCAGCAACGCGGCGCCGGTTTCGATGGCCAGTTTTGCCGGGCCCGCGGGCATGCGGGTGGCTTGTCCGAAGAATTCGACCGGCACGCCGTTGCGGGTGAGGTCGCGTTCTGCCATCAGGCAGATCACCCGGTTGTCGGTGAGCCGTTCGGCGAGCACCTCGAACGGCGGGCGCGCGCCGCCGGTCAGCGGCAGCACCTCGAATCCGAGGCTTTCCCGGTAGTCGACGAACCGGCGATACAGGGACTCGGGTCTGAGCCGTTCGGCGACGGTCGTGAAGGTGCCGTAATGCTGTACGAGCCACACGCCGGCCATGTCCCAGTTGCCACTGTGCGGCAGGGCGAGCACTGCGCCCCGGCCGGCCTCGATCGCCGCCCACACCAGTTCGATGTCGAGCACATCGAGCTGCTTGCCGAGGATTTGATGATCCATGGTCGGCAGCCGGAACGCCTCCCGCCAGTAGCGGGCATAGGAGGCCACCGAAGCCTGGATCAGCGAGTCCGGCACCTCGGCCGGCGGGACACCAGTCACCCGCGCGAGGTTCTTCCGAAGCTGTACGGGTCCGCCGTTGCGCGCCGCGTACCGGGCGCCCGCCCCGAACATGTTGCGCGCCATGCGCTCCGGCAGCGCGCGCACCAGCCGCCAACCAGCCGCGTAGCCCAAGTCCGTCACGTGCTCGCCGAGCGGCATGCGGCCGGGGGTGTTCACGGCTCGCTCGTCTCCGGCTTCTCGCCATTGTTGGGTGAGGCCGGTTGCAGCGGGTCCATCGCGCCCGGTGAGATCCGCACGGTGTGCAGCCGCTGCAGCAGGGTGACGACGCTGGCCACGGCGAGCAGCCACATCGCCACGTGCACAAGCCATGGCACGTGCAGGAACGGAACTCCGGCGAGCCCAGCGCCGACCAGGACGATGACCAATCGCTCCGGACGTTCGATGAGGCCACCGTCGCCGCGCAAGCCGCTGGCCTCGGCGCGGGCCTTGATATACGAGATCACCTGCGACGTGATCAGGCAGATGAGCGTCGCCACCACCAGGGTCGCGCTCTCCAGTCCGAACGCGGCCCACCACAGCAATCCGGCGAACACAGCGCCGTCGGCGATGCGGTCACACGTCGCGTCGAGCACCGCGCCGAACCGGGTGCCGCCACCGCGTTCGCGGGCCATCGCGCCGTCGAGCATGTCGGCGAGCACGAAGATCCAGACCGCGAACGCGCCCCACCACAACTGCCCGATCGGGAACAGGGTGAGCGCCGAGATCACCGTGCCCGCGGTGCCCGCCAACGTCACGATGTCGGGCGTCAACCCGGCACGCAGCGCGGCCTTGGCCACCGGCCGGGACAGTTTGACGTAGGCCGCGCGGGTCATGAGGTAGAAATTGCTCACGGTTGACGAGCCCACTCCGTCGCGAGCAGCTCACGGGTCTCGCGCAGCAGCTGCGGGATCACCTTGGAGCCACCGATGATGGTGATGAAGTTGGCGTCACCACCCCACCGCGGCACCACATGCATGTGCAGATGCTCGGCCAATGAGCCACCCGCCGACGTACCCAGATTCAGGCCCACATTGAAGCCATGGGGACGCGAAACCGCCTTGATCACGCGAATCGCCTTTTGCGTGAATGCCATCAGCTCGGCGCTCTCGGCATCGGTGAGGTCCTCCAGCTCCGACACCCGCCGATACGGCACGACCATCAGATGGCCCGGGTTGTACGGGTAGAGGTTGAGCACGGCATACACCTGCTCACCGCGCGCCACCATGAGGCCGTCCTCGTCGGACATCTCGGGGATGTCGGTGAACGGCTCGGAGGAGCCCGCCGAGCCCGGCCGGCCGCGCTTTTTCATCGGAGCCTCGGCGATGTAGCTCATGCGGTGCGGGGTCCACAGGCGCTGCAGATGGTCGGGGTCGCCGACGCCGCGGTCAACGATCGTGCGCTCGTCCTCGGTCACTCGGGAGCGCCTACCTTCACCAGGTCGGCGGTCGGCGTCGCGTTCTCGCGGCCGGCGATCCAGTTCACGATGGCCTCGACGGCCTCGTCGCGCGGCACACCGTTGATCTGCGTGCGGTCACCGAACCGGAAGCTCACCGCCCCCGCTTCGACATCCTTGTCACCCGCGAGCAACATGAACGGGATCTTCTGGTTGGTGTGGTTGACGATCTTCTTCGCCATGCGATCGTCGCTCGAGTCGACTTCGACCCGGACGCCACGCGACTTCAGCTGTGCGGCAACCTCTTCCAGATACGGCACGTGCGCATCGGCGACCGGGATCCCGACCACCTGCACCGGTGCCAGCCACGCCGGGAACGCGCCCGCGTAGTGCTCGGTGAGCACGCCGAAGAACCGTTCGATCGACCCGAACAGCGCGCGGTGGATCAGCACCGGGCGCTGCCGGCTGCCGTCAGCGGCGGTGTACTCCAGCTCGAACCGATCGGGCATGTTGAAGTCGAGCTGGATGGTCGACATCTGCCAGCTGCGGCCGAGCGCATCTTTGACCTGCACCGAGATCTTCGGGCCATAGAACGCCGCACCACCCGGATCCGGCACCAGATCGAGGCCCGATGCTTCGGCGACCTCACGCAGCGTCTCGGTCGCCTCTTCCCAGATCTCGTCGGAGCCGACGTACTTCTCCGGATCCTTGGTCGACAACTCCAGGTAATAGTCGTCGAGGCCGTAGTCGCCCAGCAGGTCAAGCACGAAACGCAACAGCGAGCTGAGCTCGTCGCGCATCTGCTCGCGCGTGGTGTAGATGTGCGCGTCGTCCTGCGTCATGCCGCGGACGCGAGTCAAACCGTGGACCACACCCGACTTCTCGTACCGGTACACCGAACCGAACTCGAAGAGCCGCAACGGCAATTCGCGGTACGAGCGCCCCCGTGACCGGAAGATCAGGTGGTGCATCGGGCAGTTCATCGGCTTGAGGTAGTAATCCTGGCCCGGCTTGCGCACCTCGCCGTCGGGGTCGTACTCGGCATCGATGTGCACGGGCGGGAACATGCCGTCGGCGTACCACTCGAGATGGCCCGACGTGATGTACAGGTTCTCCTTGGTGATGTGCGGGGTGTTGACAAACTCGTAGCCCGCCTCAAGGTGCTTGCGCCGCGAATAGTCCTCGAGCTCGCGGCGCACCACGCCACCCTTGGGATGGAAAACCGGTAGGCCCGAACCCAATTCGTCGGGGAAGCTGAACAGGTCGAGCTCGACGCCGAGCTTGCGGTGGTCGCGGCGCTGCGCCTCCTCGATGAGTTCAAGGTGGCGGTCCAAGGCCTCCTGTGATTCCCAGGCTGTGCCGTAGATGCGCTGCAGGCTCGCATTGTTCTGGTTGCCGCGCCAGTACGCCGCGGAACTGCGGGTCAGCTTGAACGCCGGGATGTAGCGGGTGGTCGGGATGTGCGGGCCGCGGCACAGATCCCCCCAGACCCGTTCCTTGGTACGGGCGTTGAGGTTGTCGTATGCGGTCAGCTCGTCACCGCCGACCTCCATCACGTCGGGGTCGCCGGACTTGTCGTCAACGAGTTCGAGCTTGTATGGCTCGTTGGCAAGCTCTTCGCGCGCTTGGTCTTTGGACTCGTAGACCCGCCGTGAGAACAGCTGGCCGTCCTTGACGATCTGGCGCATGCGCTTCTCGAGCTTGTCCAGATCCTCCGGCGTGAACGGCTCGGCGACGTCGAAGTCGTAGTAGAAGCCGTCGGTGATGGGCGGGCCGATGCCGAGCTTGGCCTGCGGGAAGAGCTCCTGCACGGCCTGCGCGAGAACGTGGGCCGCGGAGTGCCGGATGACGCTGCGGCCATCCTCGGTGTCGGCGGCCACCGGCGTCACCTCCACGTCGGCGTCAGGCGCCCACGACAGGTCACGCAGCCTGCCCTCGGCGTCACGGACGACCACGACGGCGTCGGCGGCGCCACGGCCGGGCAACCCGGCTTCGCGAACTGCCGCGCCGGCAGTGGTCCCGGCAGGCACCCGGATAGGGGCTGCTGGGGCGGGACTGGCGGCGGCGGTCATCGGGGACTCTCCTGTACGGTGCGTGGACTTCGATAGAGATCGGGTGATCGCGACTAATGCTATCGGGGGTTATCGACGTACTTCTGCTAGGTACTACCGCTAGGACCCGATGCCCAGCGGGCTCTTGAGCCACGGCGGTTCGAACCCGACGAGGTCGCCCACGAAGTAGAGCGCGCCCAATCCCCACAAACTGGCGACCACGACCAGTGCGGTGAAAGCCGCGCTCAGCGCCTTGACGGCAATGTGCTGCCGGGCGAACCACTCCATCACCGCGTCGTAGCGCAGCCGGACGTGATGCAGTGCTACTTGGGCGAACCGGAACTCGGTGGCCAGGATGGCCAGCCCGAGGAAGACGATGGCCCAGCCGGGCCCCGGATACGGGATGGCGACGATGCCGGCACAGAGCACGACCGTGCCGACCACGCCGACGACGATGCGATAGACGAAATTCACCATCCGCCGCTCGCGCAGCCGGTCACGCCAGCTCGCCCACGCGCGCTTGGCCTCCGAGATGTTCACGGCTGTCCCGGCTTGAGCCGCACGAACAGGGCTTCGGCTTCGGTGAGCACGTCGGCGCCGTCGCACAACCGGCCCGTCACGAAGATCTTGCGGCCCTCGATCCGGTCAATACCAGCCTCCACCTGCAATTCCTTCTCGATCGGCGCGATCTTGCGGTAGTTGACGTGCAGATATCCCGTGCGTTGATACGGGCTGCGAGTCAGTTTGGCAGCGGTGAAACCCAGCAGCGAGTCGAACAGCAGCGCCAGCCAGCCGCCGTGCACCGCACCGTTGCGGCCGAGGTGAAACCGCCGGAACAACGCGGTTCCGGCGACTTGGTTGTCGGCCGTCACGTCCAGGTGCACCGGCACGGAGCTGACGTTGCCGCGGTTGGGCAGGTCCATGCGCCGCCCTGACGGCGAGTTCCATTCGTCGGCGTCATACGGGGCCAGCAACGCCGAGACCTTGTCGATCAGATTGGCCGCCTCGGTGATCACATCGTCGGGCGCATCGGCTGCCCTGGCGTGGTCTTGCAGGGTGCGTACGGCCTCCACGAACCGGCCGTAATCGGGTCCGCCACGATCGGTGGGCTCGGGCGGGTTGAAGCCGCCGCCAGGATGGTTGCTGGCGCGGTCGGAGTCGGAGGCCACACCGCCACCGTATTGCCTGTTGCCGACCACGCGCGAAGTGCCATGGTGGTGGGTGTGAAACTGAGCGACCTCGCCGGACTGGCGTTGACCTATCCCGAAGTGGGGGCCACCGCCGGTGCCATGCCCGACGGTTACCACCACGTCCGCGCTTCGGCGGTGATCGGATCAGGCCGGGACCGGTTCGAGCGCGCCGGGGATGCGGTGATGCGCTGGGGTATGCAACGCGGAGCCGGACTCGGCCTGCAGACCACCACCGACGTGGCCGAGGTCGGCACCGAACTGCTGGTGCGGCTCGGGCCGATCCCGGCGCCGTGCCGGGTGGTCTACGTACTCTCCGAATCAGATCCTGAGCCCGACCGGCGGGGCTTCGCCTACGGCACCTTGCCGGGCCATCCGGAATCCGGTGAAGAACTGTTCTCGGTGCGCTATGACGCGGCCACCGACACGGTCTATGCCGAGGTCTCGGCGTTCTCTCGGCCCGCGACGTGGTGGAGCAAGCTGGGCGGGCCCGTGACCCGGCTGGCGCAACGCGTCGTCACCGGCAGGTATCTGACGGCGGTCTAGCGGCGTTCACCTCTCTGACGCCCATCCCCCGCCTGGCGTGCACCCGGCACTGCCAAGCTGCCCGCCATGACCGATGTCGCCCCTCCCGCACCCGTTCACGAACACAGCCGCACCGGCCTGTCGGCTGACGCGTTACGCCGCGGCATCGTCGACCACTTGCGCTACTCGATCGGGCGCCCGGCGGCCGCGCTGCGGCCCGAGCACTACTACCGGGCACTCGCGCTCGCCGTACGCGACCGCATGCAGGACAACCGCGTCGCCTCCACTCAGACGTCACTCGACCTCGGCCGCAAGGTGACCTGCTACCTGTCCGCCGAGTTCCTGATGGGTCCTCAGCTCGGCGCCAACCTACTCAACCTGCAGATCGAATCGGCCGCGCGCGCCGCACTGGCCGAACTCGGCCAAGACCTCGACGAGGTGCTCGCGTGCGAAGAGGAACCGGGACTGGGCAACGGCGGTCTGGGGCGACTGGCCGCCTGCTACCTCGATTCGCTTGCCACGCTTGAGCGCCCGGCGATCGGTTACGGCATCCGCTACGAGTTCGGCATCTTCGACCAGGAGATCCACGACGGCTGGCAGGTCGAGAAGACCGACAACTGGCTCGACGCCGGAAACCCTTGGGAGATCGCCAAACCCGACGTGAACTACCTCGTCTACTGGGGCGGCTTCAGCGAACACTACCTCGACGACGCCGGCCACGACCGCGTCCGTTGGGTGCCGGGACGGGTGCTCAAAGGTGTCGCCTACGACACCCCGATCCAGGGCTACGGCGTCAAGACGTGCAACGTGCTGACGCTGTGGAGCGCTCGGGCCGTCAAGTCGTTCGCACTGGACGCCTTCAACACCGGCGACTACTACCGGGCTGTCGAGGACGAGGTCAACTCCGAGACCGTCACCAAGGTGCTCTACCCCAACGACGAACCCGAGGCGGGCAAACGCCTGCGACTGCTGCAGCAGTACTTCTTCGTGTCGTGCTCGCTGCAGCATGTCCTGCACATCCTCGATGATTTGGCCGATGTCTCCGTGCACGAGCTTCCCGATCGGTTCGCCTTGCAGCTCAACGACACTCACCCGTCTATCGGCGTGGCCGAGCTGATGCGGCTGCTCGTCGACGAGCGTGGCCTCGGCTGGGACGAGGCGTGGGCCATCACGGTGGCGTCCTTCGGCTACACCAATCACACGCTGCTGCCCGAGGCTCTGGAGACCTGGCCGCTGACGATGTTCGGCGAATCCCTGCCCCGCCACTTGGAGATCATCTACGAGATCAACCGGCGCTTCCTCGACGAGGTGCGGGCCGCGTTCCCCGGCGACGAGGACCGGGTGCGACGCATGTCGCTGATCGGTGAGGACAACGGCAAGAGCGTGCGGATGGCTCATCTCGCGACCGTCGGCAGCCACGCCATCAACGGCGTCGCCGCCCTGCACTCCGAACTTCTGAAAGCCAGTGTGCTCAAGGACTTCTACGAGCTGTGGCCGGAGCGGTTCTCCAACAAGACCAACGGTGTGACGCCGCGCCGATTCCTGGCGCTGTCCAACCCCGGACTGCGCGATCTGCTCGACGAGACCATCGGCGACGGTTGGCTGACCGATCTGACCAAGCTGCGCGGACTGGAGGCGTACGCCGACGACGTCACGTTCCGGACCCGCTGGCGCGCGGTGAAGCGCGTCAACAAGGCACGGCTGGCCGACTACGTGCAGGCGACCACCGGCGTGGAGCTGAACCCGGACTGGCTGTTCGACATTCAGGTCAAACGCATTCACGAATACAAGCGCCAGCACCTCAACGTCCTGCACATCATCACGCTGTATCACCGGCTCAAGCAGAACCCGGGCCTGGCAATAAGCCCGCGCGCGTTCATCTTCGGCGGCAAGGCGGCCCCCGGCTACTTCCTGGCCAAGCGAATCATCAAGCTGATCAACGCCGTTGCCGACACCGTGAACAACGACCCGGCCGTCAACCAGTTCATCAAGGTCGCGTTCGTGCCCAATTTCAACGTGCAGAACGCCCAGCTGATCTACCCCGCCGCCGACCTGTCCGAGCAGATTTCGACCGCTGGCAAGGAGGCGTCGGGCACCGGGAACATGAAGTTCATGCTCAACGGTGCGCTGACGATCGGCACGCTTGACGGCGCCAACGTCGAGATGCGCGACGAGGTCGGCGCCGACAACTTCTTCCTGTTCGGCCTGACCGAAGCCGAGGTCGCACGCGTCAAGGCGCAGGGCTACCGCCCCGCCGATTACATCGCGGCCAACGACGAGTTGGCGGCGGTCCTGGGGCTCATCGAGCTCGGCCAGTTCTCCGGCGGGGACACCGAGGTCCTGCGCCCGGTCGTGGACTCGCTGCGCAACTCCGACCCGTTCCTCGTGACTGCCGACTACGCCGAGTATGTGGCGTGCCAGGACCAGGTTTCGGCCGTGTGGCGCGATACCGATGCCTGGACCCGGATGTCGATCCTGAACGCGGCGCGCAGCGGCAAGTTCTCGTCAGACCGGGCGATCACCGAATACTGCGACGACATCTGGGGCGTAGGCCGGGTCAGCGTGCAGGCATAGGTGGTTTACCAGTCACGGGGGCAACGCTATTCGCGCTTGTCCTTGCCGCCTTTGCCGTTGCCTTCCCCGTGGCCGCGGTTGCCCTTGTTGCCGTCACCGCGGCCTTCGTCGTCCTTCTTGTGTTTGGGTTTCTCGACGACCGGCGCGACTGGAGGCGGCGGCGGAGCGCTGCTCGGCGTGGGCACCGAGGTGCTGGTACTGACCGGCTCGGGCGCCTGGGTGGTGGACGACGAGCCCATCGTGACGGCGAGCACCGACACCGTGAAGGCGGCGATGATCGCCGCAGCGGCGAGAATCTTGCGCATCCGGGCCGACATTTTGCGCCTTGGCACCGCGGGCACGACGTAGGTGGCCGCCGGGGCCATCGGAGCTTGGGTGAAGACCTTGGTGGCCGGGCGAGGTGGGCCACCTGCGACGGCCGGGGCCGTGAAGGCCGCCACGGGATTGCCGAGAAGTGCCGAACGCATGTCCTCGGCACTGCCGAACCGATCTCGGGGATCGCGCGCCATGGCTCGATCGATCGTCGCGGCCAGGGCAGGGTCGATGTCGGGGCGCACGACGCTCAATGGTGGCGGCGGGTCGTCCATGATCGCGCGCACCACGGCACCCGGAGTGTCCTGGGGAAATGCTCGGAATCCGACCAGCGCCTCGTAGCCCATCACGCCAACGGCGTAGAGGTCGTCACTCACTGACGCGGGTGCACCTGCGATGCGCTCCGGACTCATGTAGGCCATCGTTCCGACCACCTGGCCCGCCATCGTCTGAACGTCACCGGACGTCTTCGCGATGCCGAAGTCGGCGACCTTCATGCTTCCGTCGGCCGCGACCAGGATGTTTCCCGGCTTGATGTCGCGGTGTAGGACCCCGGCGCCATGCGCGGCCCCGAGTGCGGCCAACACATCGGCGAGCACCGCCGCTGCGCGCCGCGGCGACAGCGCTCCCTGGGCGATGACGTCAGCGAGCGTTTGGCCGGGCAACCGCTCCATCACGATGAACGGTGTGCCATCGTGCTCGCCGAAATCGTGCACTGCCACGATGTTCGGGTGCGACAACCGCGCGGCCGCACGAGCTTCGGTTTCGAAGCGTCGCCGGGTGTCTGCTTGCGCGGCAACCGCTCGATGCATCATCTTGACCGCGACGGCGCGGTCCAGGCGATGGTCCCAACCATCCCAGACTTCGGCCATTCCGCCGTAGCCCAAGACGCGGCGCAGTTCGTAGCGGTCCACGAGAAGTTCGTGGCCGGTCATATCCCTACCGTAGCCCGCCCGTCAGCGGCGTCGTCGCGGACCGTCCACCCGCACCAGCCGCCGCCCGGTGTCCCGTTGGAGTGGATGGCGATGCCAGGACGCCACTCCAGCGTCACATCGGCGGTCGTTACGCGGCGACCGGCTCGCGTGGCGCTCTGGCAACGACGGCACGGTCCAGCTGATAAGACAGGATCGCCAGCGTGAAAAGGCCGATCGACATATTGAGCAGAGCACCGAAACCCTCTGTCGCAAAGTCCACGAGGGCGTTGAGGAAGGTGAATGTGAGCGCGGCGTTGCGCAGCCAGCGCAGAGGCCAGATGGCGTCGGTGCGCGGCAGGGCGATCATCGCGGGCAGGGCCAGCGCCGTCGTCAGCACCGCGGTGACGAACAGGATGATCGAGGCGGGGCTCGCGCCGGCGAGCCGAAATGTGATGTCGTGACCGTCGTACAGGTAGTCACCGATCACAAGGCCGAGCGCACCGAACAGCACCCCGGCAACGGCACCAGCCACCATCAGCCAGCCCACCACCGGCACCCAGCGCGGGCTTCTGAAGAACCCGGGTACCAGTTGCGGGAGGCGCCGCTGTAACCGGTACAGGCGATCGGGCGCATGGCCGGCCGCGACGAGCAACGCACGGACATGTTCGGCCTCGGCCGCCGTGGCGCCGCGCTCCAGCGCTTGGTCGACGAGCGTCAGCCCGATCTCCCGACGATGATCGGCCAGTCCGCGCGCCACCCCGTCGGCGACGATCGAGGCCGCCGAGGCCAGGCATTCCCGCGCGGTGAGTGGCCGGAAACCACGCACCACCCGCGCTCCGACGAGAATGAGGATCACGAGGATGTACATGATTTCGGCGGCCGGGCCGTAGAAGTAGTCGTTGTCCTTGGTGACGAACTTGCCCACTTCGTCGAGAAACAGGCCAAAGCCCATGCCGCCCAATACGACACACACGATGCGGGCGCCGAAGCCCAACATCATCCACCCGATCAGCAGGGCCACCATCATCAAGGCACCGCCCCACAAGGCGTGAGCGATGTGCAGGTTGCCGCCACCGATCTGGGGATAGCCGGTCAGTTCGAGGTAGAGCCGCGTGATCAGGATGGTGGCGATCGCGATGAGGACGAATGCCTCTGCCGCGCTGAGGCCGACAGCACTGCGGGTAACCAAACCACGTCGGGCATCGCGAACACTCATGCGGTCACCTGCAGGGTCCGTCGCAGCCAAGCCAGTACAGGTGGGGCCACCTCCTCGAGTGCCGACTGCGCGATGATCCAGTGGGGTTTGTCCGGATGGATCTGATGCTCGGCCCCGTAGCGGGCGGCGATGCGGCGCGAAATCCACTGGGCCACATTGCGGTCCGAACCAGCACTGACGCACAATACCGGGCACGTGACCGCGCTCGCGTCGACCTTCGACACCGGTGCGCCCATCGACATTTCGCGGAACACCCGCCCGGAGTCACGCACGAGTTGCGGGATGAGGTCCTCTTGTTCGGCGGCAGGGCAGTGTGCTCAGCGGCACTTGCCGCATGGTTCTGGCCGACGGCAGAAACGGTTGTCCGGCGAGAATCTTCGGTAAGAGCGGGAACAGGTGCGGCAGGGCGCGCAGTTGCGGCCACAACGTGCCCGGCGGGATGGAGGCCAGCAGTACCGCGGCGCGCGGGGCACGCGCCGCCGCGATTCTCTGGGTCAGCAGCCCGCCCATGCTGTGCCCCATCACCACCGGTGGTTCCGATAACTCGTCATAGGCTCGCAGCGCCACCTCGTAGCAGTCCCGGATACCGGTGCGGGCCAGCACGCCGTCGTCACTGGGATCACGGCCCGGCAGCGTCGGCGTATGACATTCGTAGCCGGCTGCTTCGAAGAACCGAGTCCACGGCGCGAGCAGAGCCGGCCTGCCGAAAACACCGTGAAGGAACAGGATCGGGGGCTTGGCATCGCTGTCGGCCACGGCGTCAGTATGCCTGGACCGGGCGCCGACATTCGATTACTCCGCACGTAATCGACCGATTCCTCCGACCGGCCACACCGAGAGGTGAGATTCGCTAGCCTGTCGAACTATCGCAGCGCAGCGACATCGGAGGCGGAAACGTATGGCATACCGGGTGATTCAGTGGGGCACGGGTGCGGTGGGCATCGAGACGCTGGCAGCGACCCTCCATGACCGACCGGATCTGGAGCTGGCCGGGGTGCGGGTGTACTCCGACGACAAGAACGGGACAGACGCCGGTGAGCTGCTGGGCGGCGCACCCGTCGGCGTCACCGCGACCACCGACACCGACGAAATCCTGGCGCTGGACGCCGACTGCGTCGTCTACACGCCGCGGATCACCAGCCTCGACGATGTCTGCGCGATGCTGGCCAGCGGCAAGAATGTGGTGACGACGGCTTTTCTGTTTCACCCGCGGCGATTGCCCGACGCCGACCGCGACCGACTGTTGGCCGCGTGCACGGCCGGCGGGACGACGGTGCACGGCAGCGGCTTGAATCCGGGTAATCTGTCGGGGGCGCTGCCGCTGGTGTTGTCGGGTATGAGCCGGACTATCGACAAGATCACGCTGCAGGAGCGGGCGGACTGGTCGGACTACGACAGCACGTCGATCACGTTCGACAACATGTCTTTCGGGCAGCCCGTCGAGGACATCAGAGCCGACGCCACCGAGTTCCTGGCGTTCAACAACGAGCTCTTCACCCAACAGGTGTGGTTGTTGGCCGATGCGCTGGGCGCCGATATCGATGAGGTCACCTCGACGGTGGACGCGGTGGCCGCCCGAGCCGATCACCAGATCTTCGACCATGTGCTGCGTGCGGGGACGACCGCCGGCCAACGCTGGAACTGGGTGGGAAGGCGTGCCCGTGAGCCGCTTGTCGAGATCGAGACGCTGTGGACGGTGGGCAATGAATACCCCGATCATTGGCCACGACCCAAGCACGGCTGGACGCTCACCATCGAAGGTGACCCCTCCATGCAGACGCACTTCTTCAGCCTGGCCAGCTTCACCCGTGCGGCGACGATGGCCGAGCATGTCCGGGCGGCCAACGTCGCGACCGCGATGCAGGTACTCAACGCCGTCCCGGAGGTGTGCGAGGCCGCGCCGGGCTTCGCCACCTTGGCTACGCTGCCGCTTATTCGCAGCCACACCGGTTTTCGCCGGCGTTAACCGACCGTCAACGGCGGGCGCAGGCGGATCGGCGGGATCGGGATGCCGGCCCGGAGATCGTCGATGAGATCGCCGGCGTAGGCCACCAGGCCCGCTGCGTCGATCGAGTACGGCGCAGGGAGACCGCTGCGCGCGAGACGGTCAGCCGCGCGCTGGAGCAACGCAATCGCCCCGTTGACGTTGCCGCGCTGAACGTGGGTGACACCGACCATGAGCTGGGCAAGACCCTGCCACAGCACTTTCTCGTCGTCGGAGCCGTTCTTCCAGGCCGCCTCGAGTACTTCGTGCGCGTTGAACGCCAAGCCCCGGTTCAGCAGATCCTGCGCGTATGCGAGAGTCTCGGCCGGCGGGAGTTCCAGATCATCCGGGATGCGGGGAACCCCCTCGCTTCCGGGCGGAAGCGGTCGGCCAAGGGCGTCGCGCGGACGCGTGTTACGTGGCCGTCCCGATTCGTCGCGATCACGCTGAGCCATTCGCGCTCACCTCACTACGACGGAACTGGGTTCGCGCGGGGCGCCGAGCATGTCGCGGTGCGACGGCGGGATCCGCCCAGCTTCGTCCTTGAGGCCGTAGCGGTGTGCGAGTTCGGCACCGATGACTGTATGCCCGGACAGGCCGGACACCTCCGGGTCGCGGTAGAGCGCGTCGATCAGATACCCGGTGAATTCCGGTGTTTCGGCGTGTGCGGCGGTTTTGGCGAGCGCGTCGGGATGGCCGGCGAACGCGGCACGCAGCTTCTCGGTCAGCAGGATGCCCATCCAGATCGACACCGTCGACACTCCGGTGCCGCCGAAGTCGACGGCCATGTCGGCCGCCAGCTTGTCCACACCGGCCTTCTGAGCGCCGTAGGCCGGTCCATGCATGTAGCACACCGAACCGGGCGACGACGTAAAGACAATCAACCCTTTGTCGCGTGCGAGCAGCAGCGGCGCGGCGTACCACGACGCGACGTACGCCGAGCGCAGGCCGACATCGAGCACGTCTGCCAGCTCGATCGGCTTCTCCCAGAAAGGTTTCGGGTCGACGAGGTCGTCGCTGATCACGGCGGCGTTGTTCACCAGCAGGTCCAACCGACCGGATTCGTCGGCGACGCGGTCAAAAACCGCACCGACGGCCTCGTCGTCGGCGTGGTCGACCTGCATCGGGATCACCCCACCGGCGTCGGTCACGGTGCGGCCGGTGCCGTAGACCCGCCAGCCTTTGGCGACGAGGGCCGCGGCGATCCCGCGGCCCGCCCCGCGGCTTGCTCCGGTGACGACGGCGACTGGCGTGTCCATGGGACCAACTTACGGCGTGGGCCGCGCAACCCGAAGCGACGGCTGTGCCTAACGACTACGCGAAGCGCGATGTCACCAAGGTCGGCACGCCGATGGGATGGGTGTGCCCGGTGAACCGTTCGCGCAGAGTTGATTCCGAGTATTCGGTACGGAATACCCCGCGCTCTTGCAGTAGCGGGACCACTTCGTCGACGAATATCTCCAGCCCATCGGGAAAAACGTCGGGCATGAGGTTGAAGCCGTCGGCCGCACCTGCCAGAAACCACCGTTCGATGGTGTCCGCGACGTCGGTGGGTGACCCGACGATCACGCGGTGCCCTGCTCCGCTGAACTCGCGGACCGCTTCACGGAGGGTGAGCCTGCGGCTCTCGATCAGCCGCACCACGGATTCCCGGAATCCCAACGATGCACCGAATTTCGCCGGGTCACCAACCTCACCGAGTAGGCGGGCAGGCACCGGCTCGTCGAGTGGATGTGCCGACATGTCCTCGCCGAGTACCTGCGACAACCGCTCCAGATCATGGCCCACCGGCAGGAGCGCATTCTGTTCGTCGTAGCGGCGCTCGGCCTCAGCCCGGTCACTGCCGATCGTGGTGATGAGCCCCGGCAGGATCTTGACGTCCCCACGCCGGCGGCCGTGCGCGACGGCGACGTCCTTCACATACCGGTAGTGGTCGATGCCGGCGCCGAGGTCGAGTTCGGCGCTGAACACCGCATCCGCGACGCGGCCGGCCAGCTCACGGCCCTGCGGTGACCCGCCCGCCTGCACCAGCAACGGGTATCCCTGTGGCGACGGCCCTTGCGGCAACGACCCGACGACTGTGAAGAACTCGCCGTGGTGATCGATACCGCGTCCGCTCGGATCGGCCGCGTCCCGCCACAACGCACGCACCACATCCACGAACTCGGCGGCCCGCCGGTACCGCGTGGGCCGGTCCGGATAGTCGGCGAGGCCGAAGTTTCTCCCTGCGGGCGGTGAATACGTGGTGACGATGTTCCACGCCAGACGCCCGCCGGACAGGTTGTCGAGCGCGAGCAGCCGGTGGGCCAGCTCAACCGGGTCGTTGAACGTCGACGACAGGGTCCCGATGAGACCGAGGTGCTCGGTCTCGGCCGCCACCGAAGCCAGAATCACACTCGGCTCCAACGCTTGCGACGGACGCAGCGCCGGGTGTTCCCGCAGGGCCGGGCCATCCGCGAGGAACAGTGCATCGAGCCGTCCCCGTTCGGCGATCCGTCCCATCCGCACGTAGTAGTCGGGGTCGGCGAACGCGGTCGCCGCTTCGCTGCTGCGCTGCCAGGAGCCGGTGTGGATGCCGACATTGAGCACGTTGACGTTCAGGATCAGTTCACGGTCGATGCGGGTCACAGGCGTCCTCCCGGATTGGGAACGGTGGCGAAGGCAGTGGGATGGCGGGTCAGGTCCGGTTCCACAGGCACGGGCAACTTCAGCCGTTGGCGCAGCGTGCCTACACCAGCCGCGCTGACGACCCCGCGCCTCCGCGCATCGGGCAGCACGCGGTCGAGAACATGGGGCAGGTCATCGGCAGTCAAGCGCAATATCACTCCGGCGGCGGTGGGCGACCGCGCGTGCCGATCGAGTGCCGCACCGATGTCGTCGACGGACCGCAGCCGGACCACTGCCACGCGATCATCGGGGATGGGCTCTCCGTCTTCCACCACGAGCAGATCCGCGCCATCGGCAGCCACACCGACGTGTGCTTGTCGCCATACCGGAAGATCGCCCTGCACCGATCCGGGAACGTTGAGCGGTCCGGTGATCTCATAACCGCGTCGGACGTTCGCCCGCCGGATGCGGTTCACATCGGCGAAGACACCGGACGCCCGGTCACCCACAATCGAATCCAACGGCCATGTGCGCCACAGGGTTCGCACGGCCGACACCACATCTTCGGTATGTGCCGCGTCCAGTTCGGCGTTCGTCCACGTGTCGGTTGCCGCGTTGAGCGCGATGCTCTGATCGAAGTCGAGCGCCAACCAGCCGGCCCTCCCCTGCGCCGCGTGGTCGACCGAGACCAGCCGCCGGGCAAGGTTGTACGGGTGGTCGCGGTGACCCGCGGCGGCGATGACGAGTCCGAGCGTGGTGCTGTGGCGCGCTGCCACAGTGGCGATGAGCGACGGATCAAGAATTACCGAGGTGGCGTCCGGCGCTTCCCCCCGTTGTGCGCCGATCACCCAGTACGACACCCCCGCCGACTCCAGTCGCCAAGCCAGTGCGGCGATGCCGCGCGTCGTGGTGTCGCTACCGGGGTCATCGAGCCCGTCCCCGGTGACCTCCACTCCGACCGACAGTGAGACAGCCATCGCGCGAACGCTACTGTCCCCTCCGACGGGGACAATCGTTGCAATCAACGGAAATTCAATTGCCCGATGACAGTTAAGTTCAGATGAAACGTCGGCTTAATGTTCCTAAAGGTATGAATCCTTGTCGGCGGGTGACCTCGGCACTAGCTTTCCTGGGGTGTTGAGCTTCACGCTGCGGCGCATCGCCCAGTCCGTCATCGTGATCGTACTGGCTTATACGGCAGTGTTTTTCGTTCTCAACGTGCTGCCGGGCGATCCGATCGAACAACAGATATCGAATCCGGAGAACCCCATCTCCGACCAGGACGCACAGGTGTTGCGTGACTACTACCGCCTCAGCGACCCGGCGATCGTGCAATTCGGCGTATCGGTGCAACGCTTGTTCACCGGCGATCTCGGGTACTCGCTGAACAGCGGCCAGTCCGTGTCGCGGTTGATGGCCCATGCGCTGCCGTCGACATTGGCACTTGCCGGTGTGGCTTTCGTCCTTGCTGCGCTTCTCGGGTTCGTCATCGCGCTCGCCGCGGTGTTCGCCCCCTGGCCGCCGCTTCGCGAAGCGGCCCGGGCGCTGCCACCGGCGTTCCTCTCCATTCCGGTGTTCGTCACCGGACTTATCGCCCTTCAGGTTTTCTCGTTCAGTCTGGGCTGGGTTTCGGCGGTGCGTGACGACGGTCTCGCGTCGACGACGCTGGCAGCGCTCCCGTTGGCGCTACCCGTGGCCGCGCCCATCGCCCAGGTCCTCATCCAAGGGCTGAGCAATGCGGCCGCACAACCTTACGTCGAGGTGTTGCGGGCCAAAGGGCTTGGTAACGACCGCATCATCTTCGGACACCTTCTCAAGAACGGATCGATCCCCACCGTGACCATCGTGGCCATCACTGTCGGTGAACTACTGGCCGGCTCGGTCATCACCGAAACGATCTTCAACCGTACGGGTATCGGCTATCTCACCGAAACCGCAGTGCGTAACCAGGACACCCCGATCATCCAAGCCGTCGTCATCACCGTGTCGGTGACATTCGTCGTCGTCAATCTCATCGTGGATCTGCTCTATCCGCTGATCGATCCCCGCATCGAGCGGTCGGTGCCACGCGTAGCAGGGATGGCCACCGCATGACACTCACCGAGACGCTGCCCGCAGTACGGATACCCAGGATCAGGCGCATCGATGTCGGTGTTGCCGACCTTCTGCCCCTGCTTTTCCTGGTCCTTGTCGCGGCGATGATCATCGCCCCGGGCGCCATTGCCCCTTACGACCCATTGCAGGAAAATCCGGGACTGCCGCTCGCGGGACCGAGCCTCGCACACCCCTTCGGCACCGACTACATCGGCCGAGACCTGCTGAGCCGTGTCATCGCGGGCACCGGCGCGACCATTGCCGGTTCCTTCATCGCCGTCGTGATCGGCTTGGTCGTCGGAACGGTCCTCGGTCTGCTGGCCGCGTACTTCGGACGAGCCACCGACAGCGTCATCAGCCGCGTCGTCGACGTCCTGTTGTCGATTCCCACGCTGCTGCTGTCGATCACCATCATCGTCGCGCTCGGGTTCGGCACCGTGAACGCCGCGATCGCCGTCGGAGTCTCCTCGATTGCGGTGTTCGCGCGGCTTGCCCGCTCCGAGGTGCTCGCCATCCGAAACCTGCCGTTCGTCGAGGCAAGCGAACACCTCGGGGCCGGGCACCTGGCGTTGTTGTTCCGCCATGTCCTGCCCAACTCCTACTCAGCCGTGCTGTCACTGGCGGCGCTGCAGTTCGGCACCGCCATCCTTGCCATCGCGTCGCTGAGCTTCCTGGGCTACGGCGCTCAGCCCCCGGAACCGGAATGGGGATTGCTGATATCCGAAGGCCGCAACTACATCAACTCGGCACCGGGATTGGTGTTCTTCCCCTCCATCGCGATCGTGCTGACGGTCATGAGCCTGTCGAGGCTCGCCCACCTCGTCCGAATGAAGATTGGCTGAGATATGAGTTCTTCTGCGTTGTTGTCGGTTTCCGGGCTGACGATCGACTACGGCACCAAATCGGCTGTGCTGCGCGACGTCTCACTCGACGTCCGAGCGGGTGAGGTGGTGGCACTGGTCGGCCAGTCGGGGTCGGGCAAGTCGACCATCGCGCGCGCTGTTCAGGGGCTTCTGCCAGACAACGGCCGGGTCGCCGCCGGTGAGATCCGCATCGGTGATCGGGACGTGGCCGGACTCTCGCAACAGAAATGGCGAGAACTACGCGGCACCACGATCGGGTTCGTACCGCAGGATCCGCTCGGATCACTCGACCCATTGAAGCCGGTCGGCGACCAGATCGCGGAGGTGCTCACGGTCCACCGGATCGCCGGCCACCGCGACGCGGCGTCCCGTGCGGTCGAACTGCTTGAGCGCGTCGGCATCCCGGAGCCGCAGAGACGGGCCGGGCATTACCCGCATCAGCTGTCCGGTGGCCAGCTGCAACGTGTACTCATTGCCATCGCGATCGCCGGTGAACCACGCCTGCTGATCGCCGATGAGCCGACTTCAGCCCTCGACGTCACGGTGCAACAACGAATCCTCGAACTGCTCGACGAACTCCGCCGGGAACGGCAGCTCGGGGTCCTGTTCATCACGCACGACCTGGCCCTCGCCCAACATCACAGCGATCACGTCGTCGTCCTGCGCGACGGCGAAGTTCGCGAAACCGGGCCGACGGCAACGGTGTTGGTCGCGCCCCAAGACGGGTACACCCGTCAGCTCATCGCCGACGCACCGGCACTGTCCCCCGACAAGTACGCGCGATCGTCAGCGAGGTCTACGCAGCCACCCGCCGAACCCATACTGAAAGTCCGCGAACTGGTGAAACAGTTCGGTGAGACCCGCGCCCTGGATTCCGTGTCGTTCGACGTCGAAACCGGGTCGATCCACGCGCTTGTCGGCGAGTCCGGTTCGGGCAAGACCACGGCTGCGCGGGTGTTGGCCGGCCTCACCGACTTCGACTCGGGTGAGGTCCGGGTCGCCGGAGATCTACGGGAGCCACGAAACCCTTTGAATACGGCACGGCAGCGAGCACAGGCGCGGACTCTGCAGATGGTGCATCAGAATCCGCTGGCCGCACTTGACCCGCGGTTCACGATCGGTGAGGCCGTCGCAGAGCCGCTGCGCATCAATCGAATCGGATCGCGGTCGCAACGGCGCCGCGAGGCGGGCGACGCACTCGACCGAGTCGGGCTCCCGGCGACACTGGCCGACCGCAAGCCCGGCGAGATCTCCGGCGGCCAGCGCCAACGCGTGGTGCTGGCCCGGGCCCTGATACTTCATCCGCCGATCCTGGTACTCGACGAGCCCACCTCGGCGCTGGACGTCACCGTGCAGGCACAGGTCGTGGAGTTGCTCGTCGAACTTCAGCGTGAACTGGCACTCACCTACCTGTTCATCTCGCACGACCTCAGCCTGGTGCGTCAGATCGCCGACACCGTCAGCGTGCTCGAGCACGGACGGCTGGTGGAAACCGGGCCTGTCGAACAGGTTTTCAGCGCACCGGCCGCGGCCTACACCCGGCGGTTGCTCGACGCGATTCCCGGCGCGCCGGCGCGAGCGGCATGAGCACCCGGCGACGAGTGGCCGCCCTCGTGGCGGCGGTGTCGGTCGTCACGTCCGGGCTGGTCGCCTGCGGCTCCGACCCCGATCAACAGCCGGCCCCGGCGGGCACCCGCGGCGGCCACCTGACCTATCTGGACGCGGAAGCCCCGGCATCCCTTCAGATCCAGGTCAGCTACTGGCAGAACAGCCTGTTGAAGGACCAGATGCTGGATCGACTCGTGTATCAGGATCCGAAGACCTTCGAGTTCGTACCCTGGATCGCCGAACGCTGGACCGTCGACGATTCCCAGCTGATCTACGAGTTCACCATCCGCGAGGGCGTCACCTACAGCGACGGCCAGGTCCTGGATGCCGAGTCGGTGCGGCGGAACCTGGACTGGCAAGCGAACGGCGACAAAGCCAAAGGCATCACGCGAAATACCTACTTTCCCAAGGTCAAATCGGTCACAGCCGACAACAGCCGCCGCCTCGTCCGCGTCACGCTGGCCGAGCCGTACGCGCCGTTCATCGCCGTCCTGACGCTCAACACCGCCGGGCTGGTCGCCGACGCCACGATCGACGCCAGCAAGGAGCAGCAGTCGGTCGTCACCAACCTGATCGGATCCGGACCGTTCTATGCCACCTCCGAGATCCCGGACAAGCAGATCGTCCTGTCCAAACGACGTGGCTACAACTGGGCGCCTGCCACCGCACCGCACCAGGGCGAGGCGTACCTGGACACCATCACCGTCATCCCGGTCACCGAGGACAGTGTGCGGGTCGGCGCCCTGCGGGCCGGTCAAGCCGATGCGATCCGCTACTCCCAGCCGCCGGACGAACGCCTGCTGGCCGCGGAAGGTTTCGACGTGCGCGGGCTGCGGACACCGGGATTGGCCAACACTCTAGACGTCCGCCAGACAGCGCCGCACCTGAAAGACATCAACGTCCGCAAGGCGATCGGCTACGGCATCGACCGTGACGAGATTTTGCACACCCTCTACACCGACAACTGGAAGGCCGCGCAGAACATCGTCACCAAGAACTTCCCCGGCTACACCGACCGCAGCGACGCGGTGCGCTACGACCCCGCCGAGGCCGTTCGCCGGCTCGAGGCCTCCGGGTGGACGCACGTCAACGACGACGGGTACCGGACCAAGGACGGCCAGGAGCTCGCCGTGAAGATCTACGTCGACGTCTATGACCACACGGCCAAACCGATGTACGAGCTGATCCAACGCCAGCTCCGACGGATCGGCATCCGGTTGGTGATCCGCCAGACCGACTTCGCCAACTATCCGACCGCCAGCATCGAGGGCTCAGTGGGCTTGCGCCGCAACGGATGGCCTACCGCCGACCCGGTGCGTCTGTGGCAGAACTACGACAGCGAGGGCGGTGATCTGTATGCGCTGGAGGGTTCTGACCCGACGATCGACCGCCTGCTGCGGGCCCAGATCAGCGCCACCGATCCGGCGCACCGGCTCAAGTTGCTGCAGGAATACAACAACTACGTGATCGACAACGCGTACTCCATCCCACTGCTGGAGGACACCCAGATCTTCGCCGTCGCGCCGCGGGTGCGGGGATTCGCCAACGCCGCCAACTCGGTGCCGTGGTTCTACGACACCTGGATCGACGGGTCCGCGCCTGCCGGCCCCGGAAAGGATTGACAATGACCGTTTTCGACGAGATCGCCGCGGACTACCGCCGCCGCCTGAATGAGGGTGGTATCGAACCACCCGGCCTCGGGCTGAAACTCGTGCGTGAGAACCGACTGGGTGCGGTGCGCCTGGCCACGGCGTACGGCGGCGGTGGCTATACGGTGCCGCAGTTCTTCGAGTTCCTGATCTCGCTGGCCGAGGCCGATCCCGACCTGGCCCACATTCTGCGCGTGCACTTCGCCAATGTCGAAGAGCTGCAGCGCGTCCCGGTGACCGCGGCCAAGCAACGGTGGATCTCGGTGATAGCCGAGGGCCGCCTGATCGGCGGGGTGAGCTCCGAACAGAGCACGCGCAGCGTCGGCGGCCAGAGCTATGACACCAAACTGCTTCGGGAAGGCGGCGGTTTGCGGTTGCGCGGCCGCAAGTTCTACAGCACCGGCGCTCAGTTCTCGGACTATCTGCGGGTGACGGCCGAGAACGAGGACGGCGCGCCGGTCGCGGCTGTGGTCCCCGCAGACCGGACCGGGGTCGTCCATCTCGACGATTGGGACGGTGTGGGCCAACGTCATACCGGTAGCGGGACAACCCTCTTCGAGGACGTCGCGGTGTCCGACGACGAGGTGCTCACGCTGGGCACCAACGTGGGCGTCGACCGGGCGCGTGGTGCCCTGGTGCAGTTGTACCTGCACGCGATCGCGGCGGGGATCCTGCGCAGCGTCGCATCCGAGGCGGCCACACTCGTACGAGAGCGGCACCGTACCTACACATTCGCGACCGCCGAAGCCCCCGCCCGCGACCCGCAACTGCTGGAGATCGTCGGCGAGATCGACGCGGCCGCGTACGCCGCGGAGGCGGTGGTTCTGCGCGCCGCAACAGAATTGGCGCCTGCGCTGGACACCGCCCGGGTCAGCGGAATCGACGCTGAGCTGGAGACCAAGGCTTCGATCGCGGCCGCACGGGTCAAGGTCGCGATCGAAGAACCTGCGCTGCGCGCGGCCTCGCGGATCTTCGACGCGGGCGGGGCATCCTCAGCCCGCTCGACGGCGCACCTCGACCGGCACTGGCGCAATCTGCGGACCCTGTTCTCCCACAACCCGACCGTGTACAAGGCCCGCGTCCTCGGAGATATCGCAGTGAACGGGGCGGCGCTTCCCGACAGCGGATTCTTCTGATTCGGTCGGCGCCCAGTGTGAAGAAGATGGCGAGATTTCCGGAAAATCGCGCCATCTTCTTCACGTTCGGCACGAGGTCAGGGCGCGGCCGGAGCCTCGGTGCCCAGGTGCTCGGGCCGGATTGACCGGTGGCCACCCACCCCTTCGGCAATGGTGTCGAGCCGTTCGAGATGTTCTGCGGTGAGCTCGACGCTCAAGGCGCCGATGTTCTCCCGTAAGTACTCGGCATGCCGGGTACCGGGGATGGGCACGACATCCCGTCCGCGCGACAGCACCCACGCCAGGGCGACCTGGCTGGGTTGTACCCCGATCTCAGCCGCGACGGCGGCGACGTTGTCGGCCAGGGCACGGTTGCGGTCGAACACGTCGGCACCGAACCGTGGGTGCCGGCTCTGGACGCCCTTGACGTCGGCGGTGGTGCGCACCCGCCCGGTCAGCCAGCCCCGCCCCAGCGGGGAGTAGGGCACGATGCCGATGCCGAGTTCGCGCGCGATCGGCGCGGTGTCGTTTTCGATATCCCTGGTGAACAGTGACCATTCGTTCTGGATCGCGGCGATCGGATGTACGGCGTGCGCGCGTCGCAACGTCTGCGGGCCGGGCTCCGACAATCCGATGTAGCGGATCTTCCCCGCGTCGACGAGTTCTTTGAGGGCGCCGACGGTGTCCTCGATCGGCACTTCGGGGTCCACGCGATGCTGGTAGTACAGGTCGACGTGGTCGATTCCGAGGCGGCGCAGCGAGCCCTCGATCGCGGTGCGCACATACTCCGGCCTGCCGTCGAGCGCACGGGCACCCGGGTTGGTGTCCCGGTCGAGGGCGTTACCGAACTTCGTTGCGATGACGAGGGAATCCCGTCTTCCGCGGATCGCCTTGCCGAGCAGGATCTCGCTGAACTCGGGACCGTAGACGTCGGCGGTGTCGAACAGGGTCACACCGAGATCGATGGCCGTGTCGACGAGTTCTTTGGCTTGCTTCTCGTCTTCGGGGCCTGCGCCCGTGCGAAAGCTCATGAAGCCGAGCCCGATTGGCGAGACGACCGGCCCGTTCGCGCCTAGTTGTCGATGGTCTGTGCTGGGTAGCGCGACTGACATTATGATCCGTTTCTCTTTGCAGGGCAGGCGGGTTCAGGAGCCGTGGAACGGTTCGCCGGACACCAGTTCGGATTCGCGGCCGTCGACGCCCTTGGGTATGTCCCCCTCGAGTGTCACACGGTAGAGGACGCGGTCGTAATCGAGATGGCCGGCGTCCGGGATGGCCAGGTGTGCCGTCGCCCGGTTGTCCCAGAACGCGACACTGCCAGGCGCCCAACGGAAACGCACGGTGAATTCGGTTCGGGTGGCTTCCTCCCAGAAAAGCTTGAGAATCGCCTCGCTCTGAGATGGGCTGAAGCCACGGATCTCCCGGGCACCACGCGTGAACCCGGGGCTGACGAACAGGGCCCGCTCGCCGGTCACGGGGTGCACCCTGACGGCGGGGTGGTATGCGACGAGATTTGCCTCCCGGACTTTGCGCTCGCGCTGGCTGCCCGTGGCCGCCCTGGTATTGAACTGATGTTTGATGTCGAGTTTGTCGGCGAAATCGCGCAGTTCCTTCGGCAGGTTCTCGTATGCGGCGACCAAGTTGGTCCAGGCCGTGTCGCCGCCGTACGGGGGCAGGATGTGCGCACGCAGGATCGAGGCCGCGGGCGGGTTCACCAGTGCCGTCACGTCGGTGTGCCAACTGTTGTCGTACGACGTGCGCTTGCGGCCGAGGTGACGCTCGTAGCGACGGCTGTCGATCGGCAGGATCTCCGGAAAACCCTCCGGCGGCTCCTCCTCATGCGGATGGGCCGGGGTGACGCGGCCGAACCGCCGCGCGAACGCGATCTGCTCGGCGTGGCCGATCTCCTGATCGCGGAAGAAGATCACCTTGTGGGTGTGGAGCGCGCCCCGGATCTCCTCGACCACACTGGGCTCCAGATCGCTACGGAGATCGACCCCGCGGATCTCTGCGCCGATGTAGCCGGCAAGGGGAACGACGTCCAGGCCGGTTTCGGTGAGGGGGCTGGTTGCGGTCGCTCGTTCGGAGAGGTCGGTCATCTGGCTGACTCCTGTATCGAGGTGTTGGCTGGCGAGCGGCGGTCCGCCTCGCTCTGGTCAGCGTCGGTTCGGCCGTCAGCACAAACAACCGTCTTCTGCTACCGGAACGTTTCAGCGCGGCTTAACGTCCCCCGTAATCCCGCAGTTCTCGTTTAGGAATCCCGTAGCGTCACACTTTTGAACGGCCCGCCTTGACGCGACACCATCGCACTCTCACCCACAACACCGATGGAGGATGAACACACGTGAGTGATCTGGAGCGGCGCCGGCTCGGTGACGACGGACCGCTGGTGACGGTACTCGGGTTCGGCGCCATGGAACTTCGCGGCGAACCGCATCGCAACCCGAGGCCACTCGACGAAGCGGTAGCCGCCGAGGTGCTCAACACGGTTCTGGACGAAGGCATCAACTTCATCGACACCTCGGTCGATTACGCCTTGAGCGAGGAGCGGATCGGCAAACACATCGGATCCCGGCGCGACGAGTACGTCCTCGCCTCGAAAGCCGGTTGCCCGTTGGGCTTCCACCCGGACGCTCCGCCTGGTCCACTCCCCCACGACTATTCACCCGCCAACATCCGCGCCGGCGTCGAACAGAGCTTGCGACGCCTGCGCACCGATCGCCTCGATCTCGTTCAACTGCACATCAGCCCGTCGCTAGAGGTGCTCCAGCGCGAGGGAGCCGTGGAGACGCTGAGTGCGTTGCGCGACGAGGGCAAGATCCTGGCCTTCGGCGTGTCATCGACCCTTCCGAACATCGACGATCATCTGCAAATCGATGAGTTCTCGGCCTTTCCAGGTGCCATTTTCTGCCCTGGAGCGCGATCTGGAAACTCGCCTCCGACTTGCCGAGGAACGCGGGTTCGGCATCATCGTGCGGGGCGGAGTCGCACAGGCGGGCAAGCGGGAGAAGACAACTGCTGACGGCCGCCCGGTCACCTGGGCTGACGTCGGCCTGGACGACCTGCGCGACGGAGACACCGAGCAGGGTTTCCTGCTGCGCTACGCCATTGCAACGCCCGGCGTCACGACAATCATCGCCGGAACCGCCAACCCGGACCACGTCCGCGAGAACGCGGTTGCCGCCCGTCGCGGCCCACTGCCCGACGACGTGTATGCCGAGGCACAACGACGCCTTGATCACGCCGGAATTACAACCGCGGTGATTCCTGCGGGCTCAGCTTCATAGAGCCTGTTCAGAGGCCTGATAGCGGTTATGGCGGGCGCGGGTCTCCTGCGCCCGCCCACACGTTTCTGCAATCATTCGACCTTGTGAACTCGACGGACCTCATCACGTCACTGCACGTCGATCTCATGCGCGACTGTAGCGCGATCTGTTGTCGCTGAGCCTGCTTCGGGCCCGCCCGACACAAGCTGTGCGCGCGCCATTCTGATCGACACGCTGCCGGGCAGTTGTGTCCAGCCGCAAGTCTCGCATCAAGCTGATGAGGTTCCCATGTCAATCGCGCCGATCGCCAACCCACTCCAGGCAAAAGCCACCGCGGGGAGTGTTTGATGTTGGATCTACGCCGCATGATGCTGCTGTCCGACCTGGCCGACCTGGGTTCGGTAACCGCCGTGGCCGAGCGGCGCAACATCACGAGTTCTGCTGTTTCTCAACAACTTCGCGTGCTCGAAGAAGAGGCGGGTGCGGTCCTGTTCCGGCGCGACGGCCGAACTCTGGGGCTGACTCGAAGTGGCCAGGTGCTCGCCGAGCATGTGCGTCGTGTTCTGGTCGCGGTCGACGAAGCCATGAGCGCCGTCGCCGAAACCAGGGACAGGGTCTCCGGGCAGGTCGCGATCGCCACGTTCAACATG
Organism: Mycobacterium venezuelense; assembly: GCF_054919535.1. NCBI lineage: Bacteria > Bacillati > Actinomycetota > Actinomycetes > Mycobacteriales > Mycobacteriaceae > Mycobacterium > Mycobacterium venezuelense. The sequence continues at coordinate 310,322 of NZ_JBONDW010000007.1, read as the reverse complement.
GGGATTCCGACGCTGGCTGTTCCGCTCATGCAACGGCTCAGTGGCGAGGCGCCGGATCTACGGGTGCAGGTGCAGCAGGAGTCGAGTTCGGCCGCCATCCGCCTGCTCCGCCAAGGTGAGGTGGACGTCGCGATCACCTGCCAGTACGACTTCGTCGGTCAGGATTCACCAGGCGGTCTGAATGCCGTGCCGCTGCTGTTCGAGCCCCTCGTGCTGTTGGCGCCGACGCATACCCACTTGAGGGTTCGCAAGAACGGTCTTGCAGCACTGGCCGACGGACCATGGGTGACAGGCCCCCAGAACTCCGGTCTCGGCGCCGCGGTCATGCGGGCAGGCGAAAGCGCCGGTTTCACACCACAAGTCAAACATCGGTTGATCGGAGCGCAGAATATCTGTGACCTCGCGGCAACCGAGGTCGCGTCGGCGATCGTGCCCCGCCTTTCGGTCCCGGCGAAGTTGGCAGGTCTCATCGTGCCGGGACTGGATCTCGGCGGGCGGACCGTCAGTGCGGTGGTCCGCGCCGGGCGGCAACGTGACCCCAACATCGCGCTGATCCTGCGGACACTGCGGACGATCGCGGACGAGGCCATGCCTGCGCAATCCGACGAGGCACTGAGCGTCGCCTCCTGACGCCGGGTGCCACGCGGCATAGACGCAGTTCCGCTACACCATTCTCGTAGCGAAAGTTCGGAGCTTTATCAGCATCGAGTCGATAACTTGTGACCAATCAACAGATTTCACTATACCTGGTCTGGAGGTCACCTAGATGAGCGGACGTCAGCTACACCTGAATGCGTTCCTCATGAGCACGGGCCACCACGAGGCGTCGTGGCGTCTGCCGGAGAGCGACCCGTTCGCGGCGACCACGGTCTCGCACTACGTCGAGCTGGCCACCATCGCCGAACGCGGCACCTTCGATTCGCTCTTCCTCGCCGACAGCCCGCAGCTCAACGGTGACGTCGGGCGCAGGCCGCTCGGCGTTCTCGAACCACTGACTCTGTTGACCGCCTTGGCAGGCGCCACGGAGCGGATCGGGCTCATCGCGACCGCGTCGACGTCATACAACTCGCCCTACAACCTCGCTCGTCGGCTCGCCTCGCTCGACCACGTGAGCAACGGGCGTGCCGGGTGGAACATCGTCACCACCGCGTCCGTGGAAGCGGCTCGCAATTTCGGCTTGAGCGAGTTGCCCGATCACGCGTCCCGGTATGCGCGGGCCGACGAGTTCATACAGGTGACGCGAAAGCTTTGGGACAGCTGGGAAGACGATGCGATCGTCGCGGACAAATCGACGGGCCGGTGGGGTGACCAGTCGAAGATCCACCCGCCCGCACACCGCGGCGAGTACTTCTCGGTCGAAGGCCCGCTGAACATCCCCCGCTCGCCCCAGGGCTATCCCCTTCTGGTCCAAGCAGGCTCGTCCGAGGACGGCAAAGGACTGGCCGCACGGTATGCCGAGGCGGTGTTCACCGCGCAGCAGACCATCGAGGAAGGCCGCGCGTTCTACGCCGATCTCAAATCCCGTGCCGTCGCGGCCGGGCGCGACCCCGACACCGTCAAGATCCTGCCGGGCATCGTCCCGGTGATCGGCAGCACCGAGGGCGAGGCAGCCGCCAAAGATCGCGAGCTCGAAGAGGCGATCGTGCCCGAGTACGCGCACCGGCAACTCGCGAACACGTTGCGGATCCCGCTCGATGATCTGGAACTCGACAAACAACTGCCCGACCGGCTGCTACCCGAAGACGCGATCGAAGGCGCCAAGAGCCGTTACACGCTGGTGGTCGAGTTAGCTCGTCGGGAACACCTCACCGTGCGGCAATTGATCGGGCGCCTCGGCGGGGGCCGCGGTCACCGCACATTCGTGGGCACACCCGAGCGGGTGGCCGACACGATCGAGGAGTGGTACCGCGGTGGTGCGGCCGACGGCTTCAACATCATGCCGCCGACGCTGCCGTCCGGCCTGGAACTGTTCGTCGACCATGTCGTACCGATTCTCCGGGCGCGCGGCCTTTTCCGCACCGAGTACTCCGCTTCGACGTTGCGTGGACACTACGGGCTCGCCCGGCCTTCCAATTCCCATCTACTCGCCGAGGCGGTGTCCCGATGACCACACAGGATTTGAGCATTGCGAGCGCGGATATCGCGGCGAAGGAATCGTTGCGGTTACTCGGGCTCGACGGCAACAACTGGATCGCGGCGCGCGAGGACGTCGACCACGATGTGGCCATCATCGGCGGCGGACAGACCGGCATCACAACGGCTCATGCCCTGCTGCGGGCAGGGGTGGCGAACGTGACCGTCATCGACGCGGGCCGACAGGAGTCAGATCTGGCCTGGCAGTCCCGTGCACGGATGCGCACGCTGCGGACGGGAAAGACCATCTCGGGGCCCGAGCTGGGCAATGCGGCACTGACGTTTCGCGCTTGGTTCGAAAGCATCTACGGGCCAGCGGCTTTCGACGACATCGACCGCATCGCCACATCCGACTGGGCGGACTACCTGAGCTGGTTCCGTGAGCAGGTCGGTGTGGAGGTTCGCCGCGGCATCCGCGTCACTGACATCGCGCCCGGCGAGACGGGGTTGCGTCTGACTCTGGAACAAGACGGCCATCGATGGACCGAAACCACCCGTAAACTGGTCCTCGCCGGTGGCGTGTCCGGCACCGGGGGTCCCTACATCCCCGCCGAACTTCGCGGCCTGCCCCCGGCGCTGTGGGCACACACCGCCGACGCGATCGACTTCGACTCACTGCGCGGCAAGAGTGTCGCCGTACTCGGTGCCGCGGCCTCGGCCTTCGACGCCGCGGCCACGGCGTTGGAAGCGGGTGCGGGCGAGGTGCACGTGTACACCCGCCGGCCCGCTGTCGTCGTCGCCAATCTCGCCAACCGACCCAACCCGTTGATACAGGACGTGTTTCATCTCCTCAGTGACGCCGAGCGTTGGGAGCAGCGCGTCAAGGCGGCCCGGCAGGGCGCAAACGTACCGGAGGATTCGGTCACCCGCGCAGCAGCGTTCGACAACTACCACGTGCACGTTTCGGCCGCGTGGTCATCTGCCTCCGAACACGGCGGCCGCGTACGCGTGGACGCGGCCGACGGCGTACGCACGTTCGACTATGCGATCGCCGGAACGGGCTACCAGCAGAACCCGTCCACACGTCCCGAACTCGCGACCATCGCACCGCACATCGCGCTGTGGAAGGACGTCTACACACCACCGGAAGGACTCGAGAACGACATCCTCGGAGTGGCACCGTATCTGGGACCCGGATACGAGTTCACCGAAAAGATCCCCGGATCGGCGCCGTGGCTGGCCGACATCCATGTGTTCAGCATCGGCGCGAACGTCAGTTTCGGCCGCCCCGTCGGCGACATTCCGAGCTTGCGGATCGGCGTGCCACGGCTGTCTCAGGCGATCACCAGAGACCTCGTTGTCGCCGATCTCCATGCCGCGAAGGGAGCCTGATGACGACGACCGACCGGCTCCGCCACGAGTTTCTCTGGTACATCCCGAACACCGTCGAGCCCGGGCATCGCGGCGACGACACGGTCGATGGGTGGGGAACCCTGGACTACTCGGTCGATCTCGCGCTCCGGGCCGAGCAGCACGGCTGGGCAGGCGCCTTGATCGGCACGGGATGGGGCCGGCCCGACACCTTCACCGTCGCAACCGCGATCGCGGCACGCACCACCACGTTCACCCCACTCGTGGCGATCCGGCCGGGCTATTGGCATCCCGCCCACTTCGCCAGTGCGGCGGCAACACTCGATCAGCTCAGCCGTGGTCGGCTGTTCATCAACATCGTCAGCGGCACCGACGACCTGGCGGCATACGGTGACGGCGAATTCGACAAGTCCCGTCGGTACGACCGCACCAGAGAGTTCCTGCAGGTGGTTCGCCGCCTGTGGCGTGAGGAAGATGTCAATTTCGACGGCGAGTTCTTCCGCGTCGAACATTCGACGGTCGCCCCCCGAGTATTCGGTGCCGAGCAGGGCCGCCACCCCCGTTTGTACTTCGGTGGCGCCTCGACAGCCGCTGAACACGTCGCGGTTGCCGAGGCAGACGTGCAGTTGTTCTGGGGTGAACCCCTCGACGGGATCGCCGAGCGTATCGACCGGTTGAAGACGCTGTCGGACAAGCTCGGTCGTGAACACGCTCCGCTCGAATTCGGATTGCGGGTGACCACCCTGATCCGCGACACCACCGAGCAGGCCTGGCACGACGCCGAAGCCAAGATCGCCTCGATCGCGGGGCGGCCCGATCTACACGGCCGCCAGCAGGGTGCTGCCGTGGGGCAACAACGCCTTCTCGACCTCGCCGAACGCGGCGAGGTTCTCGACACGTGCCTGTACACCACGCCCGGCCGCTATGGCGGAGGCGGCGCCGGAACCACCTGGCTCGTCGGTTCGGCCGCCGATGTCGGTGCCGCACTGCAGCGCTACGCCGAGCTCGGTGTCACCCACTTCGTCCTGTCGGACACGCCGTACAAGTCCGAAGTCGGCAGGGTCGGTGACCAACTGCTACCGCGTCTGCGACAGCCGGTACCTGCGGCGAACTGACGACCGCCCACCTCGAACCCGGCGTGATGGTCCAGCAAAGTCACCCGGTCGCAGGCATTCTCGACCTCGGCCGATATCCACACGGCCGAGACGACCTGGCTGAACAGGTCACAGCGGCATTCCGTGCGGCACAGTTCCTTTCGGAAACCCGTGACGCCATCATGGCCTGGAAGTACCGCAAGCTGATCGCCAACCTCGGCAACGGGGTCACTGCGCGTACCGGAGCGGTCCGGCGGCCGATGAACTCGTTACACTCGCACCGGCTGAGGCCGAGCAGGTTCTCGCCGACGCCGGCATCCAGCTAGTCAGCGCCGAACGAGATGCGCAGCGGCGCGGAGAAATTTATGCGCGGCGGAGCACGCGATGACTACCTCGGGTCCACCGGGCAGAGCGTGGCGCGCGTCCACCCGAAACTGAAGCTGAACTTAAGCGTTTCGGTAGCCGAAATTTCTTGTCGCCCAGCGGTACCCACTCGACCATGAATCCTACACAACCCATCAGCTCAGGGAAGGTACCGATGCTCAAGGCACAGGCCGCACTGCACGGCCAATTCCGCCGCGGCGCCATCACGCTCATCGCTGCGGCGTTGGCGGCGACCACGTTTGTGGCGTGCTCGTCGAGTGACTCCGCTGAGTCGGCGCAAGCCGAACAGGTCGTGCCGGCCGACCCGAACAACCCCGTCTACTTCAAGTGGTCCGAGGATCCGAAGGCGCCGTCACTGGTGAAGCTAGCCGACGAATTCGGACTGTGGGACAAGGCCAGTATCCGTCCAGAATATGTCGGCGCGATCGACTCGGGGCAGATACCCGCGCTACTCGGCACCGGGGACATCACGTTCGCGTCCTACATGTTCAACCGATCGCTGTCGGCTGTGGCAGCTGGGGTGGATCTGAAGGTCATCGCATCGCGCACCTACACGACCAAAGATGAGCCGCACATGGAGTACTTCACCCGCGCGGATTCCGCGATCGGACCGGACAATCTGAAGGAACTCGAGGGAAAGACCGTATCGCTGAATTCTCTGAAAGGCTGCGCTGAGTTCATTCTCAAGGACTACCTCGTCAAGAACGACGTCGATATCACCAAGGTGAAATTCCTGACGCAGTCCGAGAGCCAGATGCCGCAGTCCCTCGAGCAGGGCGAGGTGGACCTGGCGGTGATCCATCCGCCACTCAACGGTGTGTTGCGCACCGATTCGGCGCTCAAAGTCGCCTTCTCCGACTTCAACAACTCCGGCGAGGACGGCGGACTCGCACCGATCAGCGCCAGTGGCAAGTTCATTCGAAAGTACCCAGAACAGACCAAGGAGTTCGTCGGCATCCTCGCAAAGGTGGCCAACTGGGCCAACGGCCATCCCGACGAGTACCGCGACAAAGTCGCCCAGCTGACCGGGTTACCGAAAGAACAGGTCACGAAGCACTACTACGCAAACAACCTCATCCTCGACAAACAACAGACGGGCTTCTGGTGGGGCCTGGCCGAGCGTGTCGGCACGCTGACTCCCGAAGAGGCGAAGCTGACGCCCGAGGACGTGGCGACCAACGAGTACAACCCGTACGCGAAGTCGCCGGCCCTGATCGAGTCGCAGGCCGACAACACCGAGGTCCTCACGGACACCGAAATCTGATCGAGCAGAGGTAGATATGGCACAGCCACTCACTGATCTTCCCAGTGATGAGGTTCGCGAGCACGCAGTCAAGATTCAGGCCAGCGGGCTACACAAGGTGTTCGCGCACATCGGCAAGGGTTCCGGGGACACCAAAACCACCGCAACGGAGGTCCTCCGGGACTTCGACCTCGACATCCGCGAAGGCGAGTTCCTTTCACTGCTCGGTCCGAGCGGCTGTGGAAAGTCGACATTCCTCAACATTCTCGCCGGCCTGGAGACCTACGACGGCGGCGAGCTGCAGCTGGACGGATCCCCGATCCGAGGGGTCAGCAAGAAGGTCGGCGTAGTCTTCCAGAGCTACGCCCTCTTCCCGTGGCTATCAGTCCAGAAGAACGTCGAGGTCGGGTTGAAGGTTCGCTCGATTCCCGCCGCCGAGCGCAAGAAGACATCCGACCGCATCCTGAAAACCGTTGGGTTGGAGAACTTCGCCCATCACCTTCCACACCGTCTGTCGGGCGGTATGCGCCAGCGTGTTGCCATCGCACGATCGCTGGCGTATGACCCCGAAGTCCTCGTCCTGGACGAACCGTTCGCCGCATTGGACGCCCAGACCCGCGAGTTCCTGCAGAACGAACTGTTGCGGATCTGGGAATCGGGTACGCGCAAGAAGACAATTCTCTTCGTCACACACTCGATCGACGAAGCGATCTTCCTCTCGGACCGCATCGCGGTGATGACCAAACGTCCGGGCGCGGTGAAGGACCTCATCGACGTGAGCCTGCCGAGACCGCGTGATGACGACTCGCGCGCAAGCGCGGAATTCGGCCGGATCCGCGGGCAGGTTGCCCAAATCCTCAAGGAGGAGGTTGAAGTTGGTAACAACTGAAACTGCTGCGCCGACGGATGCAGTGTCACGGCCACCCCGTGTCGCGCCCGTCTCCGGCGCGACGCCGCCTCCCCCGCTGTGGCGGGCGTGGTTGGCCAAGTACGACAAGTACCTCTACGGGACAGTCGGTGTAGCACTGTTCGTGTTCGCCTGGTGGTTGGCAACTGTTGCCGGACTGCTGGATCCGAAGTTCCTCACGCCGCCGCAGAAGGTTTTCGAGCAGCTCGTCGAAGGCTTGTCCGCCGACGGCGAACTCCGCAAGCAGGTGTGGCCAAGCCTGCGCCGCGGCCTGTCGGGTTTCCTCATCGGGGTGAGCCTCGGCGTTGTGTCCGGCATCTTGGTCGGCTCGGTACGGTTCCTGGAGAAGGCATTTGATCCTGTTCTCCTGTTCTTTCGGAGTCTGTCCATCCTCGCCTTGTTCCCCGTGTTCCTGTTGTTCTTCGGCATCGGTGAACAGTCGAAAGTCGCGATCGTCACCTGGGCGGCCTTCTGGCCGGTATTCATCAGCACCGTCAACGCAGTGAAGGGCGTCGAGAAGATCCTGCTCAATGCCGCACGCACGCTCGGCGCGGGACGTGCCTACATCTTCACCCGAGTGGTGTTGCCCGCATCGATCCCCAATATCTTCCCCGGCATCAGGCTCGCCGCGTCTTACGCATTCACCGCGTTGGTCGCCGCGGAGTACCTCGGTGCCACCGAGGGCATCGGCATCTACATCCGATCCAGTCAAGAGGGATACCAGATCCCGGCGATGTACTCGGGGATCGTGGTGCTGGGCATCATCGGGGTCACGCTGAACCTCATCCTCGCCGGCGTCGAAAAGCGATTAACCGCCTGGCAACTCGGCCTCACCAACAAGTAACCAGATCGGAACACCATGCCGAAGACACCGAAAACGCTTCATCTACTTGTCGTTTCCGCACTTGTTGGCGTGGGCGCAGTCCTGTCCGCCACACCGGCGGCAGCACATGTCCGGGTGGACGAAGGACAACAGCCACCACAGGGTGGCTACGGCATCGTGCGGCTGATCGTGCCGAGCGAGTCGGCACAGGCGTCCACCACCGGCCTGACAGTGACACTGCCGGACAACGTCCACCTCACCTCGGCCCGTACATTGCCGATTCCTGGATGGAGGGCCGCCGTGGAGACCACGCCGTCGGGCGACGGACAGCGGGTATCGAGGATCACCTGGCAAGCGATCGACAAGGCCGACGGCCTGCGGCCGTCGGAGTTCGGTGAGTTCGCCTTCTCGGCAGGACCATGGCCGGAGAACGTGGATTCCGTTGCGTTGCTGTCCGATCAGGCCTACAGCGACGGCTCGGTGGTGTCGTGGAACGAGATCGCCGTCGACAATGACAGCGAACCGGAGAAACCTGCTCCTGTGGTGGCTTTGGCGCCGGCGGAAGCCGGCCACAGCCATACGGGCGACGGACACGGTGCCCCATCGGAATCGGCGACGAACGTGACGGCTGCCGAGGCCGGACCCGGCCATCACGACGCGTCGGCAGACACCACCCTGGTTGCCGCAGAGTCATCCGGCCAGGAATCGTGGGCTTGGCGTGCCACGTCTGTGGTAAGTCTCCTGATCGCGCTCGCCACCGCCGCCGCACTGGCGGTTGCGGTGCGCCGCAACAGGTCCTAGGAGTGTGCCGCGGGCACGTGACCGGCGTATGGGAACCGGATATCAGCATCGTTGCGCCTATCGCACCGTCGTGTGGGGGCTGGTGATGATCGCGGTGGCCGCGGGTCTGTTGTGGACGGCGGGCCCCGCTTCCGCGCACGCCAGCGTGGTGAGTAGCGCACCAAATGATGGAGCACAACTGGATTCGTCCCCGCTCGTGCTGTCCTTCGACCTCGGTGAACCCGTCACCCTCGTCGAAGGCTCCGTGCAAGTCATCGACGTCGACGGCACGCGGTACCCGCTGGCGTCCCCGCACCTGGAAGCCGGACACCAACGCATCGTGGTGCAGTTGTCCGAGACACTGCCCGACGGCGCGTACCTGGCCACCGCACGGGTGGTGTCCCCCGACACTCACGTCGTATCCCTGTCGATCCGGTTCACGGTGGGCTCGGTGACCGAACAGGGCGACTGGTCGGCGGCAGGCCCGACGTCGGCGATAAGTCGATCGGTGCTGCTTCCGATCAAAATCCTCGTGTATCTGGGCACCACCGGTTCGGCAGGCCTGTTGTTGGCCGCCTCTTGGGCATGGCCGGACACATTGAGGACACCGCGATTCCGGGTCGTGTACCGAGTCGGCGCCGGCCTTCTGACAGTCGGACTGATCGGCCGGTTCGCCGTGTTGGCCACCGAGCAGGCCGGGGCGCTCTCCGATATCTCCTGGTCCGCCGTCTCGGCGATCGCACGCATGCCGTTCGGGATTGCCCTGGTACTTGCGGCCGTCCTTACGGTGACCACGTTCGTTCGTCCACCCACCCGCGGCTATCTGGCCCTGACTCTTGGATACCTGCAGGCCGCAACGGCTCTCATCGCGGTCGCCCTTGGCGGCCACGGCGGCTCAACCAACCTGTGGCCGTTGCCGTTCATGGCCACCGTAGTACACGTGTACGCGATTGCCGTCTGGCTGGGCGGCCTGGCGCTGATCGTCCTGGGGCAGAGTACTGTTCGGCAACTGAGGCAGTGGCATCGGGTGGCAGCCGGCCATGTCGTCGTGGCGCTCCTCGTGGGCGCCGTCCTGACGACCCTGCAGGTGCGGCCGGTCGCTGCGTTGTTCACCACGTCTTACGGCATCACACTTCTGGTGAAGGTCGGTCTCGCGGCAGTCACTGTCGCCGCCGGCTATATCGCCTATCGCTCATTGGGCGCACGGCCTGCCGGCCGCACGCGCGTCGTGTTGATCGAAACCGCACTTGCCCTGTCGATCGTCGGTGCGACGTCCTTGCTGTCATCATTGACGCCGGCCCGCGACAGCTACACCAGGACCGTGGCCACGAGGCTCGACTTCGGCGGATCAGCTGTGCTGGGGGTTGATATCGACACCATCCGTCGCGGCAGTCAAGTGGTGGTGATCACCAAACCCGCCGCAGTGCCAGATGTCGAGGTCAGCGCCGAATTGTCCTCAACTCAAGCCAATGTCGCGCGATTGCCAGTGGAACTCAGGCAGGGGCGCAGTGCGGACGGCGCGGTGGTGTGGCGCAGCTCGGGCCTTATCGTGCCTGCCCCAGGACGCTGGAAGATGACAATCCGATTCGACGACGGCAGCGGGCCGAAGTTGGCGTCGTTCTTCTATCAGGTGTTGTAGGCCCGGCCCAATGGAGATTCAATGACATTGCTACAGCTGACTTTTCGCAAGGTTGCGGCACTCGTCGCCATGGTGTCGGTAGCCGCGGCGATCGCTGGATGCGCAGACGGTACACCGGTCACGTACTCCGAGAGCACCTCAGGTGATGTATTGCGGGTTCAGGTAGGCGGCGAGGGCTACCGCGATGTGTTGGAGTTCGTCACGAATGCCAAGCTGGCGGGCGATGTCAAACTCGAATTGCTGGACGCTTCGGCTGACGCCAACGGCCAGGTCGTCGACGGCAAGGCCGATCTTGCCTTTTACCAGACCCAACCGGCCTTTCTCGGCAACCAGGAGAGCAACGGCCACAACACGCTCAGCATCGTCTCCAGGGTCGACGTCGCACCATATGCTCTCTATTCTTCGAAGTTCAAAGACCTCGAACCCACCGAGGACTGGGTGAACTCGAACCTGGTCGCCGACCAGATCACCGGAACGAGCCTGCCGCACGGTTCAGAAGTCGCGGTGCCTCAGACAAAGGCCGGCTTCGCGCGGAGTCTGTATCTGTTGCAAACGGTGGATCTCGTAAAGCTCGATCGTGGATTCGGCGGGCTGACGATCGCAGACCTGTCGGTGTCGGAGGCCAATATTCTCGAGTCGCAACGGCACCTGGCCATCCGGGGCCTCGACTTCACCGAGTTCGCAGAGGACATATACGACAACTACGACGCCGTCGTGCTCGATCCGACCACTGCCACGTCCATCGGTCTGGTACCGGCCAGGGACGCACTGGCCATCGAGCCGGGGCCCGGCAACCCGTATGCCCGTGTCCTCGTTGCCCCGTCACGGCTGGCGGGTGACCCCCGCGTGTCGGCGCTGGCACACGCGTTGGAGAGCAAGGAGGTGGCGCAGTACCTGACGACCACGTACCACGGCAAATTCATCTCGGCCCAGGTGCCATTCGAACCCTGATGCCAATTCGACGACGAGAGACCATAGATGACCATCACCGCACCCACTGTCAGTGAGAAAGCCATCGCGTCACCGGTTTTCGACGAACCCGTGACCGTCGGTTCAGCCGGGCTGGAAGCGCTGCTGACTTACCTCGATGCCGGTGTCGTCGAACGTGACGAGGCGGATCGGCATCCGTTCGAGGAGTTCGAAGCCATCCGCGCGGCGCGACTCGGCGCACTGCGGCTTCCAGCAGCGTCGGGTGGTGGAGGTGCGACGCTGACCCAGCTGTTTCAAACGGTGATCGCGCTCGGGGAGGCCGACCCCAATGTCGCCCACAGTGTGCGCAATCATTTCAATTTCACCGAGAGCCTACTGCGCCAGAACGGCGGTTCGGACAGCAGGTGGCTGGACGAAATCCGAGCCGGCAAGCTGTTCGGGACATCGACGACCGAGCTCAGCGGCAAGCAGGCCGGCCGGCGCAACCGGGAGTTCGAGACCGCAATCCTCGACGGCCCCGACGGTCTGCGTCTGACCGGCACGAAGTTCTACAGCACCGGCAACCTGTACGCCGATTACCTTGTCGTCAGCGCGACTGGCCCCGACGGCAATCCGGTTCGAGTAGTCGTTCCCTCCGATCGCGAAGGTGTGTCCCTCGAGCGCGATTGGGACGGAATCGGTCAGCGGTTCACCGGAAGCGGTACGACCAACTACGACAACGTTTCCGTCGACCGCAAGGACTTCCTCAGCCGCGGCACCTTGTACGGCGAGCTTCCGTACTCGGCGACATTTCCCCAGCTGTATCTCACCGCTGTGATCGCGGGAATCCTGCGTCGGGTGACACGCGACGCCGCAACTCTCGTCCGTAACAAGCAGCGGACGTTTTATCACGCCGCATCTGACAATCCCGTCGATGATCCAATCCTGCAGCAGACCGTCGGCTTGTTGTCCAGCCAGGCCTTCGCGGCCGAAGCCCTCGTGACGTCGGCCGCCGATGCGCTCTCTGAGGCCTACACCGCACACGGCACGGCCGCGGAGCCCGATCTGTCGTTGCGCGCTGCGCTGCGTGCCGCGAAGGCGAAAGTGGTCGTCGACGAAGTGGCCCTGCGTGCCGCGGGTGACCTGTTCGACGTCGGCGGCGGGACGGCTGCCCGACGGAGTTCGCACCTGGACCGGCACTGGCGAAACATCCGTACGCTCGCCGCGCACAATCCGAGGACCTATAAGGCCAGGGCCATCGGCGCCCACGAGCTGACCGGTGCAGCACTCCCGAACGGAGCATTCTTCTGAGTATCCGCGGCCTACACCTCTGACTCACCGGTGAAAACCCCACCAACACACGATAAGGAGAGATGATGGATTTACAGCTGACCGGTAAGCGGGCGATCGTCACCGGTGGCAGCAAGGGGATCGGCTTGGCCATCGCACACGCGCTCGCGGCCGAGGGAGTCGATGTCGTGCTCGCCGCGCGTACCCGCGAGACATTGGAGAAAGCAGCAGCCGATGTGACCGAACGCAGCGGCAGGCGGGCCATTCCGGTTGTCGCCGACACCGGCGACAACGAATCGGTCAAGGCGCTGGTGGCCCATGCCGTCGAAGAACTCGGCGGCGTGGACATCCTGGTGAACAACGCATCCAATCAGGCGATCGGCTCGGCATTCCCCGACCTGACAGGTACGACCGACGAGGCTTTCTGGGGCGACGTCAACGTGAAAGTCGTCGGATACCTGCGGACCGCGCGCGCAGTTGCCCCGCATCTGATCGATCAGGGTTGGGGCCGGATCATCAACATCAGCGGCCTGGGCTACCGACAGACGCACTCGATCGTACGCAGCATTCGCAACGTCAGCGTCGCTGCGCTGACGAAGAACCTTGCCGACGAGCTTGGGCCGCACGGCATCAACGTCACCGTCGTACACCCGGGCCAGACCCGCACGGAGAGCAAGTCACTGGACTATCGGGCGGCCGCGGAGAAGGCTGGCCTGGCGGTCGGTGAATACGAGAAGCGCATCGCGAACAACGCGATCGGGCGAGTGGTCGAAGCGGCTGAGGTGGCCGACGTCGTTGCCTTCCTTGCCTCGCCGCGCAGCGTGAGCATCACCGGGGACGCGATCGCCGCAGGCGGTGGCTTGCTGGGTGCGATCAACTATTAGTCGGGCGCGATTTCGGTCGCCGTCACCGATGCGTCAGCCTTCGACTGCGATGAGATCGCCTTCGCCTGCGCGCTTGCGCAGCTCCAGCCACGGCCGATACTCCTCGGACTCGTAGAACTCCATCAAGCGGCTCATCGAAGGAAACTCGATGAGCGTCAAATGGTCACGGTCCCAGGGTCCCTCGAGCACACGGACTTCCCGGTGCCTGAGGCGGTACGTGCCACCGAACGCGACGACGATCTCGCGGACACGTTCGGCGTACTGCGCCATTTCGCGCTGGTTTCCGTACCCGCCGATCGGATCGATGTGAATGAGATAAGCGGCGGCCATTACCGCTCCAACCGCGTCTCGTGCAGCAGCGCAATTTCGGGAATCGCGGTCAGGAGCGCGAGATACTCCGGATCACGTTCCGTCCTGCGCTGATGCAGCTCGATGATCTTGGGTCTCAGGTCGGGATCATCGTCGTCGGAGAGTCCGGTGCCGACCGTCTTCTGCAACAGCGGCAGCAGGGCCCGGTCCGCGGCCGCGTGGAGTGGATGGTCGAAGTAGCGTTCCAGCGCACCGAGATCGGCAAGTCCGATGCTGAAACCGTGGGTGAAACCGTCTGCCGGATCACCAAGATCCTTGCCGACGATGGCGAATGCCACCGGTTCCGCCTCCGCCAGTGCGGCCACCGCCGCCAACGCCCGGCGTTTGTCTTGTTCTGTGACGCCGGGTTTGAAGCTGAAACGCTGAGCGCTGATGATCATGCCAACTCCTTCCGCGAGGTTCATGCTAGTACACACCGTGTACTTTTGCATCGGCGTTTCATTATGGAGTGGGTAGGATCATCGGGTGCCCACCGGCCGACCGAACCCGCCGACACGGCGCGAGCGCCTTCGCGCCGAGACCTCCAGGGAGATCAAGTCGATCGCCCTGCGACAGCTGGCCCAATACGGTGCCGGCGGCATCTCGCTGCGCGGGATCGCGAGCGAGATGGGCATGACGGCCCGAGCCATCTACACCTACTTCCCCACCCGCGACGAACTGATCACCGCGCTTATCGATGACATCACCACCGAGCTGGCGGACACACTCGAGAGCGCGCGGGACAGCCGACGAAGCGGCGGTTCGCGGCTCGTGGCGTGGGGCATCGCCCTGCGTGAGTGGGCAATGACCCATCCCGCCGAGTTCCGGCTCATCTACGGTGACCCGATTCCCGGTTATGTTCCACCACCTGACGGGCCAGGGGTCCGAGCGGCTCAACGCATCTGCGGCGGGCTCAACCGTCTTGTTGCGGAAGAGGTTTCGGACGCGCATCCCGACCTGTCCAGCACCGTGAGGTGGTCGCAGTTCCCGCCCGACTATGCGGCCAAGGTGCGGGCCGAGATTCCCGACGCCTCCCCTGCACTCGCCGCGCTCACCTTGCGGGTCTGGGGACGAATGCACGGGCTCATCACCCTTGAGGTGTATGGGCACCTGTTGGCAGTGTGCAACGACCCGGCCGCCATCCAGCGTGCCGATCTCGCCGACATCGTCCGGGACCTTCGCCGAAGTACGTAATTGGCCGACAGCCGATGTTGATCCGTCCATCGCCGCCGGTTCGGCCGGCACAGCTGTGCTCACGCTGAATTAATCCGTAGCTGTCAATTACCGGGAAGTTTAGCGTCGCAATTGAATTGGTCGGCCTTCCGGCCTGTTCCATTCACCTGTACTCAGACCACCGCGAAACCGGGGTGCCATGAGCATTGAGACCACACAGCGGAAGGTGCGCGCGTGATATTCGGAGACAAGGGCGTTTTGAGCAAATCATCGTTTGCGCTCGGGTTGGCTGTCCTCGTCACGCCGCTGCTTCTGTCCGGCTGCAGTGACAAAAAGGACGACGGCGTGGTGACCTTTCGCTTCGCGAAGTCGACCACTGAGTTGTCTCTGGTCCGCATAGCCGACGAGTTGGGATTCTTCGACAACGCCGGTGTGCGCCCGGAGTACGTCGGGCCCGCGACCGCGGTTCCTGCCGTGCAATTACTCGATCAGAACGCCATCGATATCGCGACCGGCATGTTCAACAACGACATCGACGGCAAGGTGAAAGGCTTCAAGTTCACCGCCATCGCTTCGAGCATGCTCGATTTGCCCGACGAGCCCCACATGGCCTACTTCACCAAAGCCGGCTCCGACATCACAAAGACGAATCTGAAAGCCGTTGAAGGGAAGACAATTGGCCTCTCCGGGTTCAACAGTTGCACGGATCTGGTGATCAAGCGATATCTGCTGAAAAACGGCGTGGACCTCACCAAGGTCAAGTTCCTCGAGCTCAAGAACGAGCTCATCGCGCCTGCGATCGAACGGGGTGAGGTCGACCTCGGAGTCTTCCATCCGCCGTTGGTCGGTGTCCTGCTGAGTCAGCCCGACAAGTTCACCCAGGCCTTCACCTCGTTCGACGACTGGGGCCCGCTGGGCGGCCAGGCGCCATACGTCGCGAGCAACGCGTGGCTGCAGAAACACCCG
Organism: Mycobacterium venezuelense; assembly: GCF_054919535.1. Classification (NCBI taxonomy): domain Bacteria; kingdom Bacillati; phylum Actinomycetota; class Actinomycetes; order Mycobacteriales; family Mycobacteriaceae; genus Mycobacterium; species Mycobacterium venezuelense. The sequence goes on along the minus strand of NZ_JBONDW010000007.1, from coordinate 294,438 downwards.
GAGGCAGCCCGCGAGCTCGTGGGCATCATCGCCCGGACGGCGAACTGGGCCAACGCCCACCCCAAAGAGTCGGCCGAGATCGCAGGCAAGACAACCGGATACCCCGTCGAACAGACCACCAACTGGCACTATGCGCCCAACGCGCTCCTGGACAAGGCCAGCCTGCAGCTGTGGTGGGACCTCGTTGAGGAGGTGGGTGAACCACTGCCGGGATCGGAAAAGTTGAAGCCGGAGGACATCGCCACCAACGCGTTCAACCCTTATGCGAAGTCCGCCGACCTTCTGGAAACCCAGGACCACAACACCACGATCCTCGACCAGGAACAGAACGACGGCGTGTTCAAAACACACTTGGTCGATATCCCGGGGCTCGAAGAGCAAAAGTGATCCGTCTCAAGGAAGCGACCTGAAATGACTCAGCATGTACTCGCCGCGGGTCAGACATCGGATGCTGCGCTGAAGCCGGCAGCCGACGACACCACGTGGAAGATCGAAGCCAGACGAATCACCAAGCGTTATCCCAGACTTCGATCGAGATCGGCCAGGGAACCCACCACTGTGCTCGACGGGTTCGATCTCAAGATCAAGGGTGGTGAATTCGTCTCACTGCTCGGGCCGAGCGGCTGCGGCAAATCCACGTTCCTCAACATCCTGGCCGGCTTGGATACCTATAACAGGGGCACAGTCCTCATCGACGGCAAGAGAGTCGATGGTGTGAACACGACGGTCGGTGTCGTGTTTCAGGGGTACGGATTGTTCCCATGGCTCACGGCGCAGAAGAACGTCGAAGCCGGCCTCAGGATCCGCGGGGTGTCCAAAGCCGATCGCCGGGCACGAGCTGCCGCCGTCCTGCGGACCGTGGGGCTGGAGGCTGCGGCCAACCGACTCCCCCATCAACTCTCCGGCGGTATGCGCCAACGCGTCGCGATCGCGCGTGTGCTCGCCTATGAGCCCGAGATCCTCGTGTTCGACGAGCCGTTCGCGGCATTGGATGCGCAGACCCGCGAATTCCTACAGGGCGAGTTGCTACGCATATGGGAGGGCGGCGAGACGAAGAAGACCATCCTGTTCGTCACTCACTCGATCGACGAAGCCATCTTCCTGTCCGACCGGATCGCGGTCATGACGCAGGCCCCAGGCAAGGTGAAGACGTCGGTGGACATCGACCTACCTCGTCCGCGCGACAGCGATGTGCGTAATTCGGAGGACTTCGCGCATATCCGGGCGCGCGTATCGCGGATCCTGGAAGAGGAGGTGCGAATTGGCAACGGTTCTTGACGAGGCGAGCGCCCAGGATGACCAGGACGACGCCAAGACGCCCAATCCTTGGCTGACCAAGTACGGCAGGTTCGTCGGCGGCGCACTCGGGCTGGCGGCGTTCCTGTTCATCTGGTGGCTGGTGGTTGCGACCGGCTACGTCAGCGACATGTACCTGGCGACGCCGCAGGACACGGTCAAGGCGTTCGTCGACGGACTTGTGGACGGCACACTGAGCTCAGAGATCTGGCCCAGCGTGCAACGCGCCTTGATCGGATTCGCGATCGCGCTGGTGGCGGGCATCGGTCTCGGTATCGTCGTGGGTTCGTTCAAGTTCTTTCAGACACTCGCCGAACCGGTCCTGTTGTTCTTCAGGAATCTCTCACTCCTGGCGCTGCTGCCGGTGTTCGTCGTTTTCCTCGGAATCGGCGAGGAATCCAAGATCGCCATCGTCGTGTGGGCGTGTTTCTGGCCGATCTTCGTCAACGCTGTCGGCGCGGTCGGCGGTGTGGAGCGGCAGTTGCTGAACTCGGCCCGAGCACTCGGTGCGGGACGGTGGTACACGTTCGTTCACGTGATCCTGCCCGCCGCGGTCCCGGCGATCTTCCCGGGCATCCGACTGGCGTCGGCCAACGCCTTCACGGCGCTCGTCGCCGCCGAACTCGTCGGTGGAGCGCAGGGCATCGGCATCTATATCAACAACGCCGCGCTGCGGTATCAGACACCGCAGATGTATGCCGGGATCCTGGCCCTCGGCTTGATCGGGGTACTTGTCAACGCCCTGATGACCGGCATCGAATGGCGTGTCACCGGCTGGCAGCGGGGATTGACCAACAAGTGACGAGCGGAGTAGGTATCCGGCCATCCGCCGCTGCGGGACTAAGACGCGGCCTCGAGCGTTGAATCACACATGGTCGCGCGATTCCATCGGTCCGGAGGCCGCCTGTGAAGTTCCTGCTGCTCACGCTGATCGCCCATCATCCCGACCCGATCACCGGGGTGAAGGTAAGTCCGGCGGAGCGGCTGCGCGCCGTCATCGATGCCGCGGTACTCGCTGAAAAACTGGGTTTCGACGGGTTCGCGGTCGGTGAGCGTCACGAGGATCCGTTCATCTCCTCCTCACCGCCGGTGGTGCTGAGCAACATCGCGGCACAAACCTCGACGATCGGGTTGTTCACCGCGGTGACGACTTTGAGCCTGCTCGACCCGGTGCGGGCGTTCGAGGACTGCTCCACGCTGGACAACTTGTCCGGCGGGCGGCTCGAACTGATCATCGGGAAAGGCAACGGCGCAGCACAAGCCGAACTGTTCCAGGTGACCACCGCTGATCAGTGGGAGCGTAACCGTGAGGGCTACGAGTTGTTCCGCGCCTTGTGGGGCAGCGAGCACGTGACGTGGTCGGGCCGGTTCCGTCCTCCGCTTGCCGACGCCAAGGCACTTCCCAGGCCGCTGCAACGCAAGGTCCGCATCTGGCACGGCAGCGCCACCAGCCGGGATTCGGTCGACCTCGCTGCACGCCACGGCGATCCCCTCTTCTCGGCCAACGTCACCTACCCGATCGAGCCCTATGCCGAACTCGTACGTCACTACCGCCGCCAATGGGAGTCCTACGGCCATAACCCCGAGGACGCACTCGTCGGGGCGGGAACAGCAGGCTTCCACATCGCGCCGACATCGCAGCGAGCCGCCGACGAGTACCGACCCGTGTTCGAGACCCGGTTGGCCTTCGCGCGGCGGGCCGGGCTTCCGGTGGTGTTCGAATCGATCGAGGACTTCATCGACCGGAGCTCAGCGCTCGTCGGCAGCCCGCAACAGGTCATCGACAAGGTGGGGCGCTACCACGAACAGTTGGGGCATGAGGTGATCCATCTGAGCGCCGATACCGACGGGGTGACCGCCGCGCAGAAGAGGCGAAGCCTCGAACTGTTCCAGTCCGACGTCGCGCCGGTGCTCCGCGAAAAGATCCCCAGCCGGCCCCTCGCAGCACAACACCACGTGAAGGAAGGTGCGTACCAATCATGACAGCAGCAACGACATTCGAGACCTCCTGGGAGGATTGGCATACCGAGCGCGAACGCTATTATGGCGATCCACTCGGTTGGGTCAGCCTGACCGGTTTGTACTGGCTCACCGATGAATTCGAGGAGATTGCCGATCTCCCCGGTCGCTGGCGCGCCGACACCGATGCGGTGTTCGTCGAAGGGCTCGAGGGCACCGACCGCCTCGAACCGGTCGAGGGCGCCCCGGGTCTGCTCGTCGAGGCCGGCGACCGCCGTATCGAGGTGATCCGCCGCACCGGATCGGTCGCGTTGCGGGTCCACGACCCCAGGTCGCCACATCTGCAGTCCTACCGGGGCATTCCGACTTACCCGCCGAGCCCGCGCTGGCAGGTCACCGGCACCTTCACGCCGTATCCGCAGGCGCAGACGATCACCACCGGCGCCGTGGTGCAAGGGCTCGAGCATCACCACAACGCAGTCGGAGTCATCGATTTCGAGTTGGAAGGCGCGGCCCACCGACTCGTCGCGTTCGGTCGCCCATCGGGAGACCTTCAGGTCCTGTTCACCGACGCCACCAGCGGGGTGACGACCTATCCCGCGGCCAGGTCGCTGTCGATCGCCCCGCCCCATGCCGACGGGACAGTGGCACTCGACTTCAACCGGGCCTCGAATCTGCCGTGCGCGTTCACCGATTACGCGACGTGCCCGGTGGCGCCCGCCGAGAACCGACTGACCGTCGCCGTCGAGGCCGGCGAGAAGAATCCGCGATAAGACCACATAACGGAGGACGCAATGGAAACGTGGGATGCGATACGCGCCAGGCGAAATGTACGAACCTACCTCCCGGACCCGATAGCCGACCATGATCTGGACCGCATCGTCGAGGCGGGCTGGCGAGCGCCGTCTGCGTCCAATCGCCAGCACTGGGACTTCGTCATCGTCACGGATCGCGCCCAACTCCAGGAACTCTCGACGGTATGGCGCGGCGCAGGCCACATCGCGTCGGCGCCCGCAGCTATCGCGTTGGTCGTCCCACAACCACCTGACGAACGCACCAGACTCATCGACCAGTACGACCTCGGGCAGGCCACACTGGCGATGACCATCGCCGCGACCGACCTCGGCATCGGCACCGGGCACTCCTCGGTGGGAGACCAGAACAAGGCGCGGGCGATCCTCGGAGTTCCCGACGATCACGTCGTCTCCTATCTTCTCGGCGTCGGGTATCCGGCCGACCGGCCGTTCAAGCCCATCGAGAAGCCCGATCGTCGTCCTTTCGACGAGGTCGTGCATCGGGGCCGCTGGTGACCGTCGCGTCAGGCGAACCCGTGAAAGTCCTTGTCCCAGACGACCTCGGAGTCAAGGTGCTGGAGACCGCGACAAGTGTCGAGGCGATCCGCTACCAGCCCGGCCAACCGTGGCCGGCCGGGCACTCCGACGCCACGGTCGTCGTGGTCGGCTACGAATTAGCCGCCGCTGTCGGCGCCAGATTCGTAGAGTTGTCCGACCTGCGTCTCGTACAGACTCTCAACGCCGGATATGACCAGTGGCTGCCACATCTGCCCGACGGCGTCATGCTGTCCAACGCGCGCGGGGCACACGGCGGGTCGTCGGCCGAATGGGTGGTCGCCGCGCTCCTCGCCATCTACCGCGACCTGCCGTCGTTCTCAGCACAACAGTCCCAGGGCATTTGGCAGCCCAAGGTCACCGAGACCTTGATCGGCAAACGGGTTGTCGTGCTGGGTGCCGGCGACTTGGCGGTGAACCTCGCATCGCGACAGGCGCCGTTCGACGCGGACGTGGCGCTGGTCGGCCGCCGCGCCAGACCCGGCGTGCACGCATACGACGCCATCGAGCGCCTGCTGCCGAACGCCGACGTCGTGGTGTCCATGCTGCCCGCTGACGAATCCACTTACCGCATCATCGATGCCGAATTCCTGACCAAGCTCCGCGACGGCGCGGTGGTCGTCAATGCGGGCCGGGGCGGAGCTGTAGACACCGATGCGCTGCTCGCTGAACTGACGGCCGGGCGCCTGCGGGCAGCACTCGACGTGACCGACCCCGAGCCATTGCCGCAGGATCATCCACTCTGGTCGGCACCGGGCCTGCTGCTGACGCCGCATGTCGCCGGGAGTACGACCGGCGCCGACGACCGAGCGTGGTCGATCGTCCTCCGGCAGGTCACCACATATGCCAACGGCGGTATCCCGCCGAATCTGGTGGCAGGACCGAGGTGACGCCGGGAGGGCAGCGAACTGGTCTTCGCTATGCGACGCCCACCGGTGCGCCGAACGCCGGGATCACCTGCCCTTCGGGGTATGTATCGAGGATGAATTGCCTGATCTCGACTGAGTTGTAGAGCTCGAAAACCCGCTTGTACTGCGGCTTCTCGATGTCCTCGGTCCGCGCCACCACACCGATCGCCCACAGCGGATTGTCTGCGGGTTCTTTGGCGAGGGCGTCCTCGAGCTTTAGGCCCGATGCGGTCGCCCCGGTTCCCAGAATCACCGCGGCGTCGACATCGGGCAGGGTGCGAGGTGTCGCTTCCAGATCGACCTGCACCCACTGGAGGTCCTTCGGGTTGGCGGCCACGTTCTCGAGCGTGACAGTACTCAAGTCACCGCCCGGCGAGAGCGTGACCAAACCGGCACTTTGCAGAAACCCAAGCGACCGAGCCTGATTGGGTACGTCCTTACTGATGGCGATCTTGGCGTGATCGGGCAGGTCGGCCAGCGACTTGTGCTTCTCCGAGTACAAACCCGTGGGGGTGAGGAACACGGTCTCAACGAATGTCTGCTTGAAGTGGTTGGTGGCCACCTGGTCGTTGAACCACGGCACATGGCTGTTGAAGTCTATGTCGACGTCACCGTCTTCGAGTAGTTGGTGATCGTTGACCGAGTTCGTGGTGGTGACCAGTTCCAGGTCGATGCCTTCTGACTTGGCCAGCTCGATGACCTTTTTGGTGATGTCGCCCTTGGGGTCCGGCGCGGCGGCGACTCTGAGGGTTGCGGTGCCTGGCTCCGAGCCGTCGGATCCGCATGCGCTGAGGCTGCCAGCGAGGGTGATCGCGATGGCCGCCAATGCGAATCTCGTTGTTTGACGAAACATGTGTTGTGCCTTTCAGGATGAGGAGATACGTCAACGGTGAGCGGACGCGAGGCGCACGGCGAAGTCGCCACTGATTTGAATGACCTGCACTATCAGGACCAGCAGAATGACGGTGGCGAACATGACGGTGTTGTCGAATCGCAAATAGCCGAAGGCGATCGCGAGGTCCCCGAGGCCACCGGCGCCCACCGCGCCGGCCATCGCCGAGAACGCCAGCGTTCCGACCGCCAGTACCGTCGCCGCTGACAGCAGCCCGGGAAGCGCCTCGGGCAGCAGCACTTTTCGCGTCGTCTGTAACAGCGTCGATCCCGATGCAAGTGCCACATCGACAACATCGCACGGCACTTCGCGGATCGCGGCCTCGGCCAAGCGCGCGAAGTACGCAGCACCGCCCACCGTAAGCGGGACGAGCGCACCCGCCACCCCGATGGCGGTACCGACCAACAGTCGGGTGACCGGGATCAGGGCGATCAGCAGGATGATGAACGGTAGCGACCGGCCGACATTGATCACCCAACCGAGTACGGCGTTGGTCACGCGGGACGGGCGCAGCCCGTCAGGCGCAGTGACCACCAGGATGAGCGCTAGCGGAACGCCGATGATCACCGAAAGCGCGAAGGATGCACCAGTCATGATCAGTGAGTCGACGAACGCCGGCCACAACACTTCTGGTAGTTCTTGAATGGGAGTGGAGCCCAGCGCCAAAGCCACCACTTCGGTCATGCCGTCTTCTCCTGCACATGTATCCCGTTGGCCCACAGCCACTTGCGGCAATCACATTCCGCGTCGGCCGGGACGGTGATCCGCGCGACACCCACCGTGCGACCGCCGATCGCCTCGATCGAGGCAGCCATGAGCTTGGGGCGCACCCCGACCGCGACCGTCAACTCGGCCAACCAGTCCTCGCCGGTCGATGACCGGCCCAGTCGAACCGACAGTTCGACCTCATCGTCGTCGCCGAGCCTGGTCATGGGCTCTGCGAACAGCTGGCGCCCGAGTTCGGAGTCCGGGTCCGCGGCAAGGTCGGAAACCACGCCGCCGTCGATGACCCGCCCGTCGCGCAGCAGAGTCGCCCGATCACAGGCACGGCGGACGACATCCATCTCGTGCGTGATCAGGAGAATGGTCAGATCGAGGTCGTCCCGCAACTCACGCAGCAACGAAAGAATTGAAGCGGTTGTCGTCGGGTCCAACCCCGACGTCGCCTCATCGGCTAGCAGGACAGGAGGATTCAGGGCAAGAGCACGTGCAATGCCGACGCGTTGGCGCTGTCCACCGGACAGTTCGCTTGGATAGGAACCTGCATGGCGGCTCAATCCCACTCGATCGAGCAGTTCATCGACGCGCCGCCGGCGCCGGGCCCTGTCCACGCCATGCACTTCAAGCGGATAGGCGATGTTGCCTGCGGCGGTGCGATGTGCCAGCAGACTGGACGACTGAAACACCATCCCGATCTTGCGACGCAACGCGATGACCTCACGGTTCTTCAATGGACCTGTTACGGTCGTGCCGTCGACGACGATGTCGCCGCTGTCGGGACTCTCAAGCCGGTTGACACAACGCAACAAGGTGGTCTTTCCTGCACCGCTGGGCCCGATGACGCCGGTGATGGAGCGGCGCGGAACCTGCAGGGACACGTCGTCGAGGACGTCGACGGTCGAAGAGCCGAGAGCGAAAACCTTGTTGACGCTTTGAATGTCGATCACGACGTCACCGATGTCTGCAATGCCGCAACCGCGTCGGCGATGGTGGCCAACGCGGCAATCGAAGCCTCGACAGTCAGATGGGTGGGCTGGAACTGCACCAGCAGATCAGTGGCCAAACCTACCGTCGGATCAGCGGCCAGCGCCTGGCTGATGTGTTCGCGCGAACCGTGGATGACACCATGACGTGCCAGCACCTCGTCGTCGTCGCAATCGTTCAGTTCGGGCGGCAGGTTCTCATTTCGCGCCCAGTCACGCACGTCGGCGGCCGCGCGGGCGCGGGCGGCCGCGTCCGCATCGGGCAGGATGGTTCTGCTGACGCCTAGGCGGGGAACGTGGCCGTTCACTGTGCTGACGTGCCGGTACTCGATTGCGATCGGACGCTGGAACTCTCCGACCGGCCGGTTGTCCAACGGCCAGGACCGGGCCAGCAAGATACCCTGACCCAGCTGCGCGGCAGCGGATGCCGCCTTCCGGGTCGTCGTGGCGCGCCAGATGCGGTGCGCCAGCGACGGAGCTCGCGGCGTGAGCACCGCACCTCCGGGAAGCTCATCACCCGACAGCACGGAGACCAGAACACCGGCATTGACATTCGAATCGTCAGCGCGCCTGCTGAAATCGCGCGACATCGCGGTGAACGTCGGCGGATGCGCACCCGAACCGATGCCGAGTTCGATGCGCCCACCGCTGATCAGATCGACGAGCGCGGCATCTTCGGCCGCCCTGATGGGGTCTTCCAAGGCCAGGGTGATGACCGCCGTGCCCAGTCGGATCCGTTGTGTACGCGCGGCAATCGCCGCGAGCAACACCAACGGCGAGGGCACGACGCCCCGCTCGGCACCGAAATGGTGCTGTGCCAACCACACCGAGTGATATCCGAGACGTTCAGCCTGCACACACACCTCGATGGTGTTGGCGATGATCTCGTGGTCCGTGCTACCCGAGGACGCATGGGTCAAGAATCCGAGCCGGGGCGCGGTCACGGCGTCACCGCCGGCCGCTTGTCGACGAGCCGCTGCTGCAACTGCGGTGCCACCGCGACCGCAGTGAGTTCCAGTGCGGCCAAAACCTTGTCGGGATGGACGGTACCCGGGGCGGTCTGGCAGATCAGCTCAGTGGCATACGGCACGATCAGGTCGGTCACCAGGCTCTCGACGACTTCGTCGGGGTGGCCGTGATGCACAAGCGATCGGCAAAAGTAATCCTCAGTGCTCCGGTTCGCCGGGAAGTGTCCTTCTCGGACCATCTGCGCCGCATATCGATTCAGACCATCTGCGAGGTCAGCTGTCGACGCGCGCCTATCGGCTGCCGGGTACACGGTTCGCGAGACTCCGATACGAGGCGCGGCATCGGTCAACGCGGCGCGATACTGCGTGACGACCGGTAATTGATGCTCGTCGGTGGCGGTGTCGGAGAAGTACACGCTGCGCGCCAACAACAACCCGTTGCCGTTGCGCCCGGTCCGCTGGGCACCGGCGGTGCTGGTCGTTGACTCCCATATCCGGCCCGTGATCGCCGCGGCGGAGCTGTGTAGGCGCGCGGTAGTGGCGTTGATCGGCTCACCGCGCAGCACTGAGGTGAGCGTGCCGAGTTTCTCGGTGAAAGCCGTTTGCTTGTGCGAGATATCAGCACCGACAGCAGCGAATGTCTCCGCGTGCCCGCCGGTTCCGACTCCGAGCTCCAGGCGTCCGCCGGAGATCTGGTCCACCACGTACGCCTGTTCGGCGAGCGCAATGGGATCGTCGGTGGGCAGCACCACGACCGCCGTGCCGAGGTTGATCCGGCTGGTCGTCGCGGCCGCGGCGGCGAGGAACGTCAGCGGTGTGGGCAGGGAACCATCTGAATCGCCGAATCGATGCTGGGCCACCCAACCAGTGTCATAGCCGAGTTCGTCCGCCGCCTGGAACAAGTCGAGCGCGATGTGCAGCGACTCGGCGGGATTACGCCCGGATGTGACGTGGGTGAGGAATCCCAGCCGTAGGGTCACGACGACGCTCCACTCGTGGTCAGCCGTAACCGGCTCACCACGCGGGCGGGTGTTCGTAGCAAGTTGAGCACCGGGCACACCTCGTCGACGTGAGCGATCAGTGCCTGCACCTCCGCTGCGGGGGCCGGTGACTCGACATGCACGACATAGCGCAGGTTCGTGGGTTGTTTTGTCGCGTCGTCGAAGCCGTCGACTCCGCCACGGGGATCCAATTCGGCATTGACATCCACGTCGACGGAGTCGAGCAGTACGCCCCGCTCAGCGGCGTGAATGAGTAACGTGTGTGCGATGCAGCTGCCCAGTACACCCAGCTGAAGTTCCGGGGATGTTGGGCCGAGGTCGTAGCCTGCGTAGTCCGGTGAGCTGTCGCTTATGACCTGATGCTGCCGAATGACAATACGCCTGACTCCGGTGGCCCCCGCGACGGTGACGCGCGCTGATATGTCGACCGGATCGGTGCGACCGCGGCGGATCTGCTCGACAAGTCGACTGCGGGCAGCCCGCTTGTACGGAAGGTAGTCACGGATGCTGTTGAGTGGCAACATGTCTCCTCTACTCAGTTGGCCGTGGCCAGTCGGTTTTCCCGACCGTGCGCAGCGGCGGCCAGCAGCGCCGCGAGTTCGGCGTTACGTGCTGGGGTGTCGGGCAGTTGGCCCGTGCCTATCCAGATGTGTGGCTGTGCGTCCCTGCCGGGGCCGCACGCAGCACCGGATCCGCTCCTGATGCCGAGATCGGCGAGTTCACGCCGCGCATGTCGTTCGTCGTGGACCGGGATCCACAGGGCCAGTCCGTCTCCCCCGGCTCGGGCGTCCACGCCGTGCTCGCGTAGTTCCTCTGCCAACATGCTTCGGCGGTCACGGTGACGCCTGCGAGCGATACGCAGTTGTCGTTCGGTGTTCTCGTCGCCGATGAGGTGAGCCAGGGCGCCTTGCAACATGCGACTGGTGGCAAGCATGCCGAGGCTGCGGATCCGGTCGATGCGTGCGACGACTTCCTCTGGTCCTGAGATGACGCACGTCCGAATATCGATGCCGTAGGCCTTGCAATAGGAGCGGATGAGGACATGGCGATGCGGGTGACTGCCGGCCACAGTCCGGGCGGGCTGGCCGCTGGCGGGCCCGATGTTGTCGTCCTCGATGACCGTCACGGCCTCAGGAGCGGAGGCAAGAACCGCCGCTAGTTCGCCGATACGCTCGCGGGTCAGCGCGGACCCGGTCGGCACCTGGGACCGTGGCTGATAGAGGACGGCGTCGGGTCGGCTGAACAATGCCTGCTGCAACGCCTCCGGCCGGGGACCGTGCGCGTCGACCCGCACGGGGATGGCGGTCGCGCGGACCGCCCGCAATGTTTCGAGGATGCGGGGTGCGGTCGGCGCTTCGACGGCAACCGCACCGCCCGGTCGTACCGTCGCCCGCAACGTCAGGAGCGTGCCCTCGTAACCGCCGTTGGCGACGGTATATCTCGGCGCCTGGAAGGGCCAGGTTGCGGTGACCGCGGCGAGAAGTACGGGCTCGACCGCTTCAGTGTCATGATCGGTTCGCCGGGACGCAGCGGCCGCGGCGAACGCGTCATCGATCGATGGCAACAGCAGCGGGTCCGGCAGGTGCTCGTCGAACGGGTAGTCCGACCAGGGACGCTCACATCCGGCCGAGAGGGTGTTGACCAAGGTGCCGCGGCGCCGGTCGGTGTGAAGCCAGCCACCATGGCGCAATTCGGTCCACGCGATCGACACCGTCGCCGGGCTGACCTCAAGTGCTCGAGCGATCCGGCGAACCGTGGCCAACCGTATGCCGTGTGGTAGTGCGCCGTTGCGGATGAGATGCTCCACAGCGCTGGCGATCCCGCGTGAGCTCCGATCGGTCACGGCGGACGTGATGACCGAAAGACCGTCGTCACTGTTCGTCAGATGTGACATGTCGACCTCCTGTCTTTGTCGCAGACCGCTCGAAACTAACAACGCTTCGCAGCGCGGATAGCCCTTAAATCCACCGTGCGCCGATCTTCCGAACTGTGTTCTGACCATAGGATTTCGGACAATGCAGTCACTGTCAGTGGGTCCCGCCGGAATTGGACAATCGATGAACCGCCTGCCGGTATCAGGCTGGACATAAATATCGGAGCGGCAGCGCAGGCCGTGCATCGACGCTTCGAGCTCACACCGCGCATCGACTTCGACCGTGGCTTGCCCACTCACTAACAATCTGTGCGACCGCAAACCTGGCGCCCACGCCGGATGTCGACATCATCGAAATCATGACCGTCACCGACCCGCATACCGTTGCGCCGAGCACCGACCACTCCGCGGCGGAGCCCGTCGTGGTCAGCGGTACGAGCCCGCTGGCCGACGACTTCCGGAGTCGCTTCTTCACCGGCGAGGACTACCGCCGGTTCCACGCCCGCGCCGCGCGCTACGACGCCGAGAACGTCTTTTTCTCCGAAGATTTCGCCGAACTGACCAAGGTCGGCTATCTCAAGGCTCCGCTACCAGAGCAGTTCGGCGGGTCTGCGCTGACGCTGCGGGATGTGGCCCGCGAGCAACGCAGGCTCGCGTACTGGGCGCCGGCCACGGCCCTTGCCATCAACATGCATCTGTACTGGGCGGGGTCCGCAACCACCGCGACAGCGCGTGGCGTCGCGGACGTGGAATGGCTACTTGCCGACATCGCCGCAGGACAGATCTTCGCCGCCGGCCACGGCGAGCCCGGTAACGATGTCGGCCTCGACGACGCCCAAGTCCGCGCGGTCCCGCAGCCGGACGGTGGCTACCTCATCACCGGCCGCAAGGTGTTCACCTCGTTGTCGCCGGTATGGAACCAGATCGGAATTCATGCCCGTGACGACTCCGATCCCGACAACCCCGTCATCGTGCATACCTTCGTCAACCGCGACGACCCCGGCGTCCACGTCGAGGAGACCTGGAATGCACTGGGTGTACGCGCAACTGCCAGCCACGACACCGTGTTCGACGATGCGCGTGCCGCGGCCCACAAGACCGTCGCCGTACACCCGGTGGGACCGGTCTACCCCGACTACATCGGACTGCTGCTGTCGTGGTATTTGCCGCTGTTGTCGAATGTCTACCTAGGCATCGCACGTCGCGCGCTCGATCTGGCGATACTGGGTGCGCAGACGAGAACCTCGCTGCGAGGGGATATTTCCCGACATGCCCAGAAACCGGCAGTGCAGCGCGAGGTTGCGGAGGCCGAGATCAAACTCGAAGCCGCCGCGGCGTTCGTGGAGTCGGTGAGCAATCCCGGCGATGCACACGGTACGTGGGCGCCGTTGCGCGCGCTGGCCGCGAAAGAGTTCGTCACCGCGACCGCCAGGGAGGTCGTCGACATCGCCGTGCAGGTGGTCGGTGCTGCCTCCGTGTCCAAGCGCCACGAACTCGAGCGTCTGTTCCGCGACGTGCGGACGGGTTCACTTCACCCGCCCAACACCGACGCCGTCCTCGAGGCCATCGGCGCCACCGCGCTCAACCAAGTCTGACGTGGTAAGGCTCCAATTGTGCCCCGGCACCATCAGAAGAACCCGCCGCGCGGCAGCGGCTCACCGGTAATCTCGTGTGCCCCAATGGCCTTCGCCTTATACGTCTTCGGGTTGTGGGCCGCGATGGTGCGGATATTGCGCCAGTGCCGATCGAGGTGGGTGCTGCGGCGAACGGCCGATCCACCACCGACATCGAACAGCTCCGATGCAGCGCGGTTCGCCAGCTCGTCGACGACGACCTTGGCCTTGGCCGCCTGTAAGGTCGCCTCCAGCGACAGCGCCTCTTCCGCGTCGGGACGGTCATGTGCGTCGGTGGCCGCGCCGAGAGCCTCGGCCGCCGACAGCACGAGCGCTTGCGCGGCAAACGCCTGACTGGAGAGAAGCCCGATGCTCTGCTGCAGGATCGGGTCATCGACCGGGTTATCGGCGGCCGCGTGATAGAACGTCCGCTGTTTTGCCCGGACCAGCTCTGCGGCGTCGCGGACGACACGGCGCAGGATGCCTGCGATCACCGCCGTGAGGTACAGCTGCGGGAACGTGCCCTTGTACGGTAGGTCACCGCCGAAACCGCCGGGCGCGAAGAAATCGTCGTCGGAAACCTCGACGTCGACGAAACGTGTTGTCCCGCTACCGGTGAACCGCTGACCGATACCGTCCCAGTCATTCTCGATGATGACGCCCGCACGGCCGGCCGGAATGATGAACCGCACTGTCTTGCCGTGCTGGTCGGTGGTAGCCACCACGAGCCAGTCAACGTACAGGTTACCCGTGCTGTAGTACTTCGTACCGGACAGCCGCAATCCGTCCGGGGTCTCGGTGATCGCGGTGGCATACCGGTAGTCCGGACTACCGGCTTGGGCCGTACCGAGCTCCGTTGCCGATACTCCGAACAGGTCGCCGGCGCGGACGCGGTCGAACCAACGCTCGTCCTCGAGCCGCGGACGACGGATGAGGTTCTCTACCGTGCCGAAGTGATTGCGAAGGCTGTGCGCCACATTGGGATCCGCCTCGCCGAGACTGATGACCACCTCGAAAATCTCACGCAGGCTTGCACCACCACCGCCGGCATCAACAGGCAACCGCAACGCGCCCAAACGAGCCTGACGGATCAGCTCGAACTTCGCAAAAGGTGGTTCGTCACGGTCGTCGCGCTCGATGACGCCGTCGCCGATCTGCTCGATGAGCTCACGCAGGGCTGGTGATCCGAATACGACTGGCGCCGAGTCGTTGCGGACTGGAATGTCGATCGTCATGCGATCAGAGTCGACGCCGCCACCACACTGAACAACAGTCTCGGTCTACGAGAACTGTTCACCGGGGACTTAACTACCGCAGCGCTGGCACGTCGGCGATCAGCCTGCGCGCATAGGCACTTGACGGGGACCGGACGACATCTCGAGCTGGACCGTCTTCGACGATCACCCCGTCGTGCAGCACAGCCAGGCGATCACAGGTACCGGCAATCGATCCAATATCGTGAGATACGAACACGATCGACATATCGTACTGTTCACGAGACTGGCGAGCGGGTCCTGATAGACATACTGAATTGCCCCGCTCGATCTTCAGGTCGACCAGGCCGGTAGGGCGGATGACCTGTTCGACGAACCAGCTCGGCGCCGGTGATGGTGGCTGTTTCGACTGTCGTCATCGGCGGTCCTTAGGAGTCGTGATGCTTCGGCACGAGTCTGAGTCCGGACCGACCGCAGATCAACCAGGTTCGACTACGGGAATAGTGCGCTGTGGCTTAACTATTCGTTGCCACGGGTTTCGATCATCGAGATTTGTAGTTCGGGTTATATTCATGCGACAGGTCCCCGCCGGTGCGGGTAGTTTGCTTCTGTGTCACCTGCTCTCGAAGTCCGAAACCTACGCAAGACTTATCGTTCCGGGTTCACCGCGCTACATGATCTGAACCTGGACATTCCCGACGGCGCGTTCTTCGGACTGCTCGGCCCCAACGGTGCAGGCAAATCCACACTCATCTCGGCGACCTGCAACCTGCTGCGTCCGACCGCTGGCGAGATCCGGATTTTCGGTCACCCGAACGACTCTCGCACTGCACGCGCCTTGGTGGGCCTGGCCGAGCAAGAGGTGAACCTGGACCGCTTCCTGACCAACATCGAAGTTCTCATCTACCACGCCGGCTACTACGGGCTCGGACGACGTGAGGCCACCCGACGCGCACACGACCTGCTCGAGCTGCTCGGACTGGCAGACAAGGCGCGTCAACGCCCGTATTCGCTGTCCGGCGGTATGCAGCGCCGACTGTTGGTGGCACGGGCGTTGATTCACCGACCGCGCCTGCTCATCCTCGACGAGCCGACCGCCGGTGTGGACGTGGAACTGCGGTCGGATTTGTGGGGTTACATGAGGGATCTGCACCGGATCGGTCACACGATTCTGCTCACCACGCACTACCTGGAAGAAGCCGAGGCATTGTGCGATGAAGTTGCTCTGATCCGAGCGGGCCGGGTGATCTCACGCGACAGCGCGGCAGGGCTGCGCGCGGAGTTCGGTGCCAACGATCTGGCCGAGGTCTACAACCGGGCGATGTCGGCGTCGCTCGCGGAGGCGCACAGTGAGTGAGAACTGGTTGGTGTCAACCCCACTCACCCCGTATGACCGGGCCTATCAGGCGCAACGTCCGGCGTTCACCTGGCTGCTGGAGCGCGAGATAGTCCGATATCTGAAGGTTTGGTACTACACGATCCTCGGACAGGTGCTCGCCGCGCTGCTGTTCCTGTTCGTCTTCGGTGTCGCCTTGGGCAGTCGTATCGACGACGTGCGCGGGCTGACCTACGACCAGTTCATCCTGCCGGGCCTGGTCGTCCTGGCGGTCGTCACCGCCGGCTACATCCAAGGCACCGCTTCGCTTTTCGAGGCGCGCAAAGACCGATTCGTCAACGCCGTGCTGGCCAGCCCGTTGCGCTGGTGGGAGATGCAGCTTGCCCTGCTGCTCGGCTCAATGATGCGCGGGGCTCTGATCGCGGCGGCGATCCTGATCGTGGGCCTGCCGCTCACCGGAATGCACTTGGCACGCCCGGGATACTTCACCGTAGCCGCGATCGCGGTTTTGGTTCTCGCGGCACAAGCAGGGCTACAAGCCGGCCTGACCGCCAAAACCCAGGAACATGTCGCCGCGATGCAGACACTGGTGGTGCAGCCGTTGTGCTTTCTGGGTGGCGTTTTCTACTCAGTACACGACCTCGCTCCGGCCTGGCGCGTACTCAACTACTTCAACCCGGTGTTCTACGCGGTACAAGCGATGCGTCATGGAATGGTCGGGCAAGCCGACCTGGCAGCACCGGTCGCACTATCCATCGTCGTCGCGGCGGCCGTGGCACTCAGTGGATGGCTCGCATGGCAATTCAAGTTCGGAAAGCAGCTCAAGCCATGAACGCGCGTGTCTAGGCGAATGCCGACCGTGCACCACCGCCGGCGTACTCGCGCTTGTAGATTCCCTTGGTCTGCAACAGCGGTATGACGTGATCGACGAAGTCCGTCAGCCCGGTTGGTGTGATCGCCGGATTGACGTTGAAACCGTCGACCGCGCCGTCGGTGAACCACTGTTCGATCTCGTCGGCGACGTGTTCGGCGGAGCCGACGAAACGTAGATGCCCGTTGCCCGAATCAGTGATACGCAGGATGTCGCGCAGGGTCGCCCCGGCATCGGCATGGCTGCGCACGATCTCGTGAAAACTGCGCTCCCCAGCCAGGCTGTCCACCGGTGGAAGCCGGTCAACCGGGAACGGCTCGTCGAGCTCGATACCCGTCAGGTCGACCTTGAGCCGTTCTTCGAGGATTCCGATGGAGCGCTCAGGCGGGTTCAAAGCGCTGATCTCGTCGTGCAATTCGTGCGCCTCGGTGTCGGTGCTGGCCACGATCGGGATGAGCCCGGGCAGCACCTTCACGAGCGGCCCGATGCGGCCCAGCCGTGTCTGGGTGCGGTGCAACTCGTCGCGGAACGCCTTGGATTCGGGAATGGTGCGTTGCGCGGTGTAGACCGCGTCGGCGTAGGCCGCGGCGAGTCGGCGGCCAGGCGCGGACGAACCGGACTGAAAGACCAACGGCCGGTCCTGCGGAGACCTCGGCACATCCAGTGCGCCATGAACGGCGAAGTGTTTGCCGCGGTGGCCGATCGGTCGGACGCTGCCCGGCTTTGACTGCACACCCGCATCCTTGTCGACAACCAGCGCGTCGGCATCCCAGCTGTCCCACAGCTGATACAGCACATCGAGGAACTCATGGGCTCGGTCATATCGCTCGCCATGTCCGGGCAACTCGTCGTACCCGAAATTCTGCGCAGCGTCGAGCGATCCGGACGTGACGATGTTGACGCCGGCACGCCCGCTGCTCAGGTGATCCAACGTGGCTATTTGGCGCGCGACGTTGTAAGGGTGGTTGAACGTCGACGACAGGGTCGGTATCAGCGCGATGTGGCTGGTGGTGGATGCCAGCGCCGACAATAGTGAGACCGGTTCGAGCGGCGAGAACAGCGTGGTCCAGTCATTGTTTCTGGCGGCAGGGGTGTTCGCCACGAAAAGGCCGTCGAACAAACCTCGCTCCGAGATCCGCGCGTACTCCTGGTAATAGCTCAGGTCGAGCGCGCGCTGCGGTGTGGCGTCCGGGTGCCGCCAGCCGCCCTGGGTGAATCCGATGGGCCGGATCACTGAGTTCAGCACCAGTTTCGGCATGGTCACAGGCTCAATCCGGTTCCGTGCACGCCATGCTCGTCGATGAGGGCCAGCTCCTCTTCGGTGAACTCCGGGAAGTCGAGCGCCTTGACATTGTGATCGAGCTGCCACGTCGAGCTCGCGCCCACCAGCGCCGAGGTCACAGTCGGGTTCCTCAACACCCACTGCAGCGCGAGCTGGGCCAGTGATTGGCCACGCGACTCGGCGATCTTGTTGAGTTCGGACGTGCGCTGCCGATAGGTATCGGTGATCACGTCGGGTTTGAGGAAGGTGCTGTTGACCGCGCGTGCACCCGCCGGAATGGACTCCAGGTACTTGTTCGTCAACAGACCCTGCGCCAGCGGCGAATACACGACCAGCCCGAAACCATCGTCAGCCGCCAATTGCAGCAGGCCGTTCTGTTCGATGCGACGATCGAAGATCGAATACCGCGGCTGGTGGATCAGCAGCGGCACACCGGCGTCGGCGAGCAGCACAGCCACCTCGTGCGCCCGGTCCGGCGTGTAGTTCGAGATGCCGACGTAGAGAGCCTTGCCCTGGTTGACCGCCGATACCAGTGCTCCGACAGTCTCGTCGATCGGTGTCGAGAGATCAGGGCTGTGGCTGTAGAAAATGTCGACGTAATCGGTGCCGAGGTCGTGCAGACTGTGATCGAGCGACGTCAACAACGACTTGCGTGACCCGCCTTTGAGGTACGGACTCGGGCCGATGGCGTTGCCGGCCTTCGTGGAGAGGATGAGCTCGTCGCGGTACCTCGACAGATCCTTGGCGAGCACCCTTCCGAAGTTCTGCTGTGCAGCGCGATGCGGCGGACCGTAGCGGTCGGCGTTGTCGAAATGGGTGATGCCGAGATCGAAAGCATGCAGGATGATTTCGCGTTGCGTCTCGAACGGATAGTCGGTGCCGAACTTCTGCCACAACCCGAACGAGAAGGCAGGCAGGTCGAGACCCGACCGCCCAGACCGCCGATACGGGATGTTCTCATATCGCGCGTCGGTCGCGGCGTATGTGGTTTCGAAGGTTCCGTGGGACATGCGTGCGTGATGCCTTTCCGTGTGGGCACCGACCGCTCAGAAGAGGCCGGCGGGTGGCGGATCGCCGCGCGGATACCGCCGACGGTCAGACCGATGTCGGCCAAGCTTCATCCCCTCTGCCGAGACCTACAGCGGCGTCGAGACGTGAGCACGCACCGGCCACCCGATACTTCGAGTAGTAAAGCAGGACACCTCCGGCGATACACCGATTCGGTTCACGCTGATCACAAGCACATCAACAGATTTCGTCCGCGGTAGATTTCTTGCACTGGGAACCGTCCACCCGAATCCGCCGACGCACACAGATAGGACATGAGTGACTTCCGTCGAATCCACCGTGACGTCATCGGCAGACGCGGTGACTGCCAGCGACGCGAACCCGTTCATCACACGAGTCAAGGCGCACGCCGATGACGTGCTTCGCCCCGCCGCGCTGCAAACCGACCGCGACGGCGTCAGCTCCGCGCAGCTCACCCAACTCGCCGGCCTGGGTCTGTTCAATCATTCCGCGCCTACGGAGTTCGGCGGTGCGGCAATCGGGACGGCGGGCGACCGCCGGCTTCACGAGATCATCGCCGGATCATGCTTCAACACCTGGCTGGTGTGGGCACAACACGCACCCATGGTCAGACGCCTGACCCTGGCCTACCAGAAGGGTGCCGAACTGTCCGACCTGTCGCGCGACGCGCTCGCCGGACGCGTCTTGCTGGGCGCGGCGATCAGCGACGTCCGGCGGTACCCGCGCTCCTACATCGCCGCCTCGCGCACATACGGTGGCTGGACGTTCACCGGCACGATCTCGTGGGTCAGCGGTTGGGGACTGAACACGGTGCTCGCGGTCGCCGCCGTCGAAGCGTCGACCGAGACCGTGGTCACCGCCCTCGTCCCGATCAGTGACCGGGTCCGAGCGACCCGTCTCGAACTCGGTGCGGTCGCCGGGAGCCGCACCGAGCGGGTGACGCTCGACGAGGTCTTCGTCCCATCGTCCGAAGTGATCCTCACGCAATCGCTCACAGACTGGCGCACAGAGGATCTCGCCAACTCAGGTGACACCCGTCCGCAGTACTTCGGCCTGGCGGCGACCGTGCTCGACGAACTCGACGGTGCACCGGATCCCCAGGAACGGCGAATCGGCCAGGTCTGGCGTCCACGTGTCGACGCGTTGCGCGCCGACGCCTATGGGCTCGCCGACGAGGCGAAGGCGGCCGGCGACGAGCGGCACCGCATCACAGAGCGAGTCGGGACCAAGGTCGCGGTCGGTGAGGCACTCGCCACCATCACCCGCGCCCTCGTCGTGGCGAGGTCCGGGCACGCGATCGCGCTCGACGACACCGCGCAGTTGTACGCGCGTTCAGCGCTTTTCCTGCTCGTCCAAGGCCAGAGCGCCGATGTCCGAAACGCCCAACTGGCCGACCTCGCGCGGTAAGCCGGCGTGGATGATGCACCCGACCACAATTAAGTTGAGGTCAACCAATTGCGTAGCGAGAGTGGGTTGATTACGGTCGGCCACGCCGAAAGACTGTGCACTGTGACCGGTGAATGTTGTTGTGCGCGCTTCGCGTGGCCCGTTGTGGCCGCATAACCGACCGCCAGCAACGCAGATTAGGAACGCTGATCCGATGACCGATCTCTTCGACCGCCGCGGATTCCTCAGCTTGAGCGCCGCAGTCCTCGGATCCGGCCTCCTTGCCGCGTGCGGCGGACCTCGTGGGGGAACCCCACAGTCGGGCGCAGGCCCCACCGGCCCCTCGGGCGATCCGGTTCGCGGTGGGACGCTGACCTTTTCGGATACCGAAGCGGTGACCAGCTGGCAGGCGCAGAAGCTGGGCACGTACAGCGCGGGGAACCTCACATTCCACACCAATGTGTTCCTGCTCTACTTCGACCCCTACAAGAAGCAGTTGCAACCATGGGTCGCCGAATCGTGGACCAAGAACGACGAGAACACTCGCTTCAGCTTCAAGATCCGCAAGGGCATCACATTCAGCGACGGCACCCAGCTCACCCCGGAGATCGTCGCCCAGAACTACGAGCTCTACGGCCGGGGCAACGAGAAGTTGCGGATTCCGGTGCACCAGCAGATTTCTCGCGGCTACGACCACGTCGAGGTCGACGGCGACACGGTCACCGTCGTCCTGTCCAAACCCAATCAGCAGTTCCTGATCGATACCACACGGCTGAACTCTCCGATCCTCGGCGCGAAGACGATCGGCCTGGAACTCGAAGACGCCGGCCGGCCGGAAAACCACGTCGGTGCCGGGCCGTTCGTGTTCAAGTCACAGGTCCCCAACCAGTCGGCGGTGCTCGTGCGGCGTCCCGGCTACCGGTGGGCGCCCGCGAGCTCACCGAATCAAGGCGAGGCCTACCTCGACGAGATCGTCTGGAAAGTTCTTCCCGAAAGCGGTTTGCGCACCGGCGCTTTGACGTCCCGCCAGGTAGACGTGGCCAGGGGGATCCAGCCGTCCGACGAGGCGGCGATCCAGGCGGCCGGCTTCCAGTTGCTGCTCTACCGTCCCCCGCTCGGCACATCGAACTACGCGGGCCTGCGCGTGGACAACGAGTTCACCAAGGATCCGCTGGTGCGACAGGCGCTGGTGCTTGGTATTGATCGTGACGGTCTGAGTCGTGACGCGCTCACCCCGAGCTATCCTCCGCCGATATCGATCCTCAATGTCAACAACGCCAATGCCATCGACCTCGCCGGCGAGTTCGCCTACAACCCGGACAAGGCGCGTGATCTATTGGAGCAGGCGGGTTGGCGCCAAGGACCCGACAGCATCCGTACGAAGGACGGCAAGCAGCTGCATCTGACGGTGCCCCAGAGCGCCCAGCAGGTGGCTCTCGGACCGGCGTGGGAGTACATCGCCCAGCAGTGGCGCAGGGAACTCGGCATCGTGCTCGATGTCCGCAACGACCCGTCGTTCGCGGCAGCCGCGAACAACGACGTCACCGTCCCGATCGTGGTCAGCCGGACGTCGATCATTTCCCTTGGCCAGAGCTTCGGCGGTGAGGGCAATACGGCGCTTCTCGGATCTTCACCCGAGCTCACCGCGCTTTATGCCCGCGAACTGGAGGCCCGCGACGACGCCGAGTTCAAGGCTGTTCAGATCGAACAGCAGAAGGCACTGATCAAGGGGTCCTATGTGATCGCCTATTTCGAGGAGGCGCAGACGTTCGGAGCGTCGCCGGACGTCCACGTGACATTTCAGACCCAGACGTATCCGGACTTCTACAACGCCTGGAAAGCCAGATGACAGCCGTCCAGGAGGTTCCAGCCGTCCTCGGCAGCACCCCGACGCAACTGGATCGTCGGGGTGCCCCCCGCTCGCGCCAGTTCATCCGCTACGTCCTCGGCCGTCTCACGCAGGCGGTGGTGGTGTTGTGGCTGGCGTACACCCTGACATTCATCGCCATCACCCTGCTTCCGTCCAACCCGATCGAGATGTTCGCCGCCGACGACACCGGGGTCATCGACCCACAGACCGTCGAGCAGATGAAGCTGTACTACGGCTACGACCACGGGGTGTTTCAGCGGTACTTCATCGAATTGAGCCATGTCGTCCGTGGCGACCTCGGTTACTCGATGAGCACCGGCCAAACGGTCTCGCAGGCGATCGGTGATCCAGCGTTGCCCACGCTGCGATTGACGGCAACCGCATTCGTCTTCGCCGTGCTGATCGCCGGCGCCATCGTGTCGACCGCGGCCCTGGCAAGCCGGCGCTGGTTGCGTTCGTCGGCCGTGATGCTGCCGCCACTGTTCGCGGCCGCACCGGTGTTCTGGGTCGGCATCGTGGTGCTGAACGTGTTGTCGTTCCGGCTTGGTTGGATCTCGGCGTTTCCCGACGGCACGTTCCTGTCGATTCTGGTGCCCGCACTGGTGCTGGGCCTACCGCTGTCCGCGGCGATGGCGCAGGTGCTGCTCAAGAGCGTGGAGACCGTGCTGGACAGCGACTTCATCGACGTGGTGCGCGCCAAGGGCGCGGGCAAGCACTGGGTGTTCTGGCGACATGTGGTGCGCAATGCCGCAGGGCCGGGCCTGACGGTGGCGGGAACCGTGTTGGGCACGCTGGTGGGAGGTGCAGTCGTCACCGAAACGGTGTTCGCGCGCGCCGGTATCGGGCGAGTGCTGCAGACCGCGGTGTCGCAACAGGACGTTTCGCTGGTGCAAGGTTTCATCCTGATCATCGCCGGCGTTTATGTGGTGGTGAACTTGGTGATCGACTTGCTCTACCCCGCGCTGGACCGGCGGATTCTCCTGACCACGGGCGGGGCACGCGCATGACGACGACTCTGGTCTCACCGATTCGACCGCTGGGTTACCGAGTTCGGCTCAGTCCCAACAACATTGCCTCCGGGCTCGCAGTGCTCGTGCTGGTGACCGTCGCGCTGTGGACGTTTTTTCCGTCGTGGTTCACCAGCCACGATCCCATTGTCGGTGTGGGAGCCCAAAAATTCCTGCCACCCGGGGCCGAACATTGGTTCGGGACGGACCGCGCCGGCCGGAATACGTTCACCCGCGTTGTGCACGGCACCCGCAACACGGTGTACGGCGCCGTGATCGGGACGTCGATCGGTCTGGTCCTCGGCACGGTCTTGGGTGTGACCGCCGGGGTGCTGCGCGGCGCCGTCGATGCGGTGATCATGCGGCTTGTAGACGTCCTGTTGGCACTGCCGGGATTTCTCCTGGCACTGTGCGTTGTCGCAGCCTTCGGCCCCGGTACGACGCATGTCGCCATCGGCGTCGGCATCGCCGCGGTTGCCCCGTTCGCGCGCGTCGCCCGCGGCGAGGCGTTACGCGTCGTACAGCTCGAATACGTCGATGCCGCACGGGTTTCCGGTGCGAAACCGACGACTGTGCTGTTCCGCCACGTCCTGCCGAACTCGGCCGGACCCATCGTTGCCCTGATCCCGACGGAACTGGGCTCGACCATCCTCAACATCGCCGGCCTGGGCTTTCTGGGATACGGCGCACCACCGCCGACACCCGAGTGGGGCACTCTGCTGTCGGAGGGGCGTGACTATCTGGCCAACGCCTGGTGGCTGACCACGCTGCCCGGGATCGTCGTGTTGATCGCGGTCCTGGCAGTATCGCGTGCCGGCCGAATCCTGCAGCGCCGCTTCCGGATCTGACAAGGAGAACAACATGACCACCACCTTGCCGGTCGCTGCCGAACACACCGGCGACTCAGCCACGCAACCGGTGCTCGAGATCGAGAACCTGACGATCTCGTATCACGGTGCGTCGCAGGCCGCAGTACGCGGAGTCAACCTGAGCATCCAGCCCGGTGAAGTGGTCGCGGTGATCGGCGAATCAGGCTCGGGTAAGACGACTTTGAGCAAAGCGGCCATCGGCCTCCTGCCGGGCGGCGCCCGTATCGACAGCGGATCGATCCGGGTCTCCGGTCGCGAGCTCACCGGCCTGCGCGAACGGGACCTGGTCAAACTCCGCGGCAAGGTGGTGGCCTTGGTACCTCAGGATCCGGCGACATCGCTGGATCCGGTTCAGCCGATCGGACGCCAGCTCACCGAGGTCTTTCGTCTGCACCCCGGCGGAAAGCGGCTGTCGCGCGGGCAATTGCGCGCCAAGGCCGTCGAATTACTCGACCTGGTCGGAATCGATCACCCCGCACAGCGCCTGCGGCAGTACCCGCACGAACTGTCCGGTGGTATGAAACAACGGGTCCTCATCGCGATCGCCTTCGGTTTGCGTCCCACGCTCCTGATCGCCGACGAACCCACCTCAGCCCTCGATGTGACCGTGCAGAAGCAAGTGCTCGAAGTGTTCGACCGGCTCGCCGGGGACACCGGTGTGGCGGTCCTGTTCGTGACGCACAACCTGGCGGTGGCCTCGGATCACGCGACCCACGCGATCGTGATGCGCAACGGCCGGATGCTTGACAGCGGTCGGATCGACGACCTGGTGTTGAACCCAATTCACGACTACACCCGACAACTCATCAGCAGCGCATTCGGTCTCGGCGGCACCGGCGCACCGGTTCCGAACGTGCCGGTCACCCCTGCCGCACCCGTCGTCGAGGTGAAAAGTCTCACCAAGACGTTTACGCACGGACCGAGCGGACACTTCAAGGCCGTCGACGACGTCACGTTCGCCCTCGCCCGAAACAGCACCTTCGCACTGGTCGGCGAGTCGGGATCGGGCAAGTCGACCACGGCGCGGCTGATCCTCGGACTGGCCCAGCCCGACTCCGGCCAGGTCTACATCGACGGTCGCGAGGTCACCGGCCTGCGCAGGCATGCCAAACGTGACGTGTGGCGCAAAGTCCAGCTGATACAACAGAATCCGCAGGTGGCGCTCGACCCCCGGCTCACTGTCGAGCAGATTGTGGACGAGCCGCTGCGCTCGTTCGGGCTCGGCGACCGTGCGGCCCGCCGACGCCGAGTCGCCGAATTGCTCGATCAGGTGGGACTGACCGGTTCCTTCGCCACCCGCAAGCCGCGCGAGCTTTCCGGCGGGCAACAGCAGCGCGTGGCGATCGCGCGTGCCCTGGCGCCGCGGTCCCCCATCGTGGTGCTCGACGAGGCGTTATCGGCGCTCGACGTCGTGACGCAACGCCGCGTACTCGATCTGCTGGACGAGGTGCAACGCGAACTCGAGCTGACCTATCTGTTCATCTCCCACGACCTCGATCTCGTGCGCTCGATAGCCGGCCACGTGGCGGTGATGCGTCGCGGCCGGGTCGTCGAAACCGGGTTGACCGAGCAGATCTTCGCCGAACCGCGCTCGGGATACACCCGCGCGCTGCTCGACGCCACGCCCGGGCGCCGGTTGCGCGGCAAACTCGCCGCACTGGCCGACAGGAGAATCTCATGACCCGCCGACGACTGTTTCTCAGCGTCGCCATCAACAGCACCGGGTCGGCCGCGCGGTCATGGGCATGGCCTGGGACGAAGTGGAGCCGGTTCAGCGACTGGGACCACTACCTGCGCTCGGCGAAACTGGCACACGACGGTGCCTTCGACATCGTGTTCGTGTCTGATCATCCTGCGCTGCAACGCGACAACTCGGCACGTCCGCTGCACAGTTTCGATCCGACAGTGCTGTTCTCGGCGATCGCCGCAGCGGTGCCCGACATCGGATTCCTGCTCACCGCGTCCTCGTCGTACAACTCGCCCTACAACCTCGCGCGCCGCCTCGCGACGCTTGACCACATCTCCGGTGGCCGGGTGATCTGGAATGTGGTGTCCAGCTTCAATCCGGACATCGCGGCGAACTTCTCGGCCGCGCCGCTACCGCCTCGGGCCGAAAGATACCGCCGGGCCGATGAATTCCTCCAGGTCGTCAAAAAACTGTGGCTCAGTTGGGACACTCCCGGGGGCGCGGCGCCATCAGACACCGTCTGGGATTCGACCACCGCACGCCGCATCGACCACCACGGCGAATTCTTCGACGTGGCAGGGCCGTTGAACGTCCCGATCGGGCCGCAGGGCCATCCGGTGATCGCACAGGCCGGTGCGTCGCAGGCCGGGGTCGATCTCTCCGCCAAACACGCCGACATCGTCTACGCCTCGCTGCTGCACAAGCAAGCCGCGTTCGATTACAAGGCGCAGCTACGTGACCGGGCTGCCGTACACGGTAGGGATCCAGACGACATTCGCTTGATGCCCGGTCTGACGGCGATCATCGGTAACACACGGGAAGAGGCGTACCGCAAGCATGAGGCGCTGCACGGGTCCGACGGCGAAGACGGGTTGATCGCCGACTTCTTCAAACGAGCAGCCCTGTTCGACATCGACGACACACTCGACCCCGACCGCGCGCTCGACCCGAAGTTGTTCGACTACACAGAAGATCAGTCTCGGCCCGTGGGATTCGTGCGATCATTCGCCGAACTGACTGCCGCAGAGGAGATCACGCCCCGGCAGCTGGTGCGCCGGGTCGAGGGCGGGCACCGCCTGGCCATCGGTACTCCCGAAGACGTGGCCGACACGATCCTGGACTGGTGGAGCGCGGGTGCCGTAGACGGTTTCAACATCCACATCCCGGTGCTGCCGGACGGCATCGCCGAATTCAACCGAACGGTCATGCCGCTGCTGCAACATTCCGGAGCCTTTCCCACCGCCTACGACGGGTCCACCATCCGCGAACGCCTCGGGCTGCGGGATCCGCGACCGGCTTCGGCCGCCTCGGTCGTGGCCTGACTCACGCCGCCAACCGAAGGAGGCACCCTTGTCCGCAGCATTTCAATCCAGCCTCGCCCAGTTCCGCCGGATCTTCGACCAATTGGCCAGTAAGGCCGCGGCCCGCAGCCACACCCACGAACCGGTACACGACGAAATTCAAGCGCTTGCCGCAGCCGGATTCGGACGGTTGCGAGTCCCGGTCGAGCACGGCGGTTTCGGGGTCGACCTTCCCACGCTGTTCGAACTGCTCGCCGAGGCCGGCCGGGCCGATTCGAATGTGCCGCAGATCCTGCGTGGCCATTTCACCACCGTCGAGATTCTGCGACAGTCCCCGTCCCCCGAACAACGCACCCACTGGCTGCGCCGCATCGCCAACGGCGCGATCTTCGGCAACGCACAGTCCGAGCCTGCCGCCGACAGCCCGGACTTCCTGCCGACCACCAGGCTGCACCACGTCGCCGGACGGCCGGTCGTCTCGGGCGTGAAGTACTACTCGACCGGTGCGCTCTACGCCGACTACATCCGCGTCGCAGCGGCCGTCGAGGATCCCGAAGATGCCGACGCAGGCAAGATCACTTTCGCGGTGGTGGACGCCCGTGAGACCGGCGTCACCCACGATGACGACTGGGACGGCATCGGACAGCGACTCACCGGAAGCGGGACAACACGTTTCGATGCGGTACCGGTGCAGGAGAACGGCGAACTCGGCCGCTCCAAACGGAATCTGCGCTCGATTCAGGCGTTCGTGCAGCTCGTGCATCTGGCCAACCTGACCGGCATCGCCCGCAACGTCGTAGACGACGCCACCGCGCTGATCCGCTCCCGGGTCCGAACCAACCTGCATGCGCTGTCGAAACAACCCACCGAGGACCCCGAGGTGCTCGCCGTGCTCGGCCACCTCTACCGCCACGCGCAGACGGCCGATGCCCTGCTGGTGTCGGTCGCCAACAGCCTGGAACGCGCCAACCAGGTGGCGGCCGCCGGGCTGGACGCCGAGGAGGACTACGCCCGGAATTTCATCGACGTGTCGGCGGCACAGGTGACCATCATCGAGGCGGTGCTCGCCGCGGGCGCCCAGATCTTCAACGCGGGCGGCGCGTCGGCCATCCGCGAGGGCACCAGCCTCGACCGGCACTGGCGAAACGCCCGCACACTGGCATCACACAACCCGGTGATCTACAAGCCCAGGATCATCGGCGATTTCGTCCTGAACGGCACCACACCGAAATCCCTCTATGACCGCGTGCGGGAGAACAGCGTCGCAGGCGCGCCCCGACATGTTTGACGCCCGCTGAGACAAACCGTTCCCGGATGGGATGCCGGTTCCTAGTGTCGGACAACATGACCCGCCCGCGGCTGATCCTCAATGCCTTCACCATGAACACCGCCACCCACGTCTCTTACGGCTCGTGGCGCAACCCCGAGAACCGCAGCACCGAATTCGATCAGCTCGATGTCTGGGTGAATCTGGTCAAACTGCTGGAACGCGGGAAGTTCGACTCGGTGTTCTTCGCTGATGTCGTCGGACTCTATGACGACTATCGCGGCGGGTGGGAAACCTATGTCCGTGAAGGTCTGCAGATCCCCAATCACGATCCGTCGGCGATCATCTCGGCGCTGGCGCTGTCGACCGAACATCTCGGCCTGGTGATCACGAGCTCGGTGCTGCAGGACCACCCTTTCTCATTCGCCCGCAAGATATCGACGCTGGATCACGCCTCGAAAGGACGGATCGGTTGGAACGTCGTCACCAGTGCGCTGCAGAATTCGGCGCGCAACTTCGGATTGCTCGAGCGCGAGGAACACGACGAGCGCTACCAGTGGGCCGAGGAGTACACCGAAGTCGTCTACAAACTGTGGGAAGGGTCGTGGGATGACGGTGCGCTCATCCGAGACCGCGAACGCGGTCTCCACGCCGACCCCGACAGGGTGCACAAGATCCATCATGTCGGCAAGCGCTACCGAGTCGAAGGTCCGCACCTGAGTTTTCCTTCACCGCAACGCACACCGGTGATCTTCCAGGCCGGAACCTCGACGGCCGGGCGCACGTTCGCGGCCCGGCACGCCGAGGGCGTGTTCATCAATGCGGTGTCACCGAAAGGGGCTCGTGTGGTGATCGAGGACACCCGAGACAGGGCGGTCGCGGCGGGCCGGCGCCGCGATGACATCAAGTTCTTCCAAGGACTGTCCTTCGTGGTCGGATCGACCGAAGCCGAGGCCAAGGCCCGCGCCGCCGAACTCGACGAATACCTGAGCGTCGACGGACTGATCGCGCACCGCAGCGGCGGTATCGGTGTCGACCTGGGCGGCCTGGACCATCACACCCCGATCGGCGACCTGGCCCCCACTGTCCAGGGCACGCGCAGCACCATCGAAGCGCTGATCGCCGCCGCGCCGCCCGGCACCAATCCGACCATCGCCGACCTGGTGCGCCAGCAGCAGGAATCGACCAGGATCATCGGAACGCCCGAGCAGATCGCCGACACCCTCGAGCAATGGCAGGACGCCGGCGTCGACGGGGTCAACATCCGCTACATCACCACACCCGGCAGCTTCGAGGATTTCATCGACCATGTGGTCCCCGAGCTGCAGGCACGTGGCCTGGCGCAGACCGAGTATGCGCCAGGCACTCTGCGCGACAAGCTCTTCGGCGCCGGTCCTGCCCTGCCCGATCGGCATCCGGCCCGCTACTGGCGCGGCCGCTTCTCCGCACCGAGTGTGGACGCAGTCAACTCAGCAGGCTAGGCCGGACGTGTGCGGCGATCTCGTCGCTCGTCGTCAGCCAGGCGTCGGGTTGCGCGGCAAGGTATTTGAGCACCCGGTCGAGGTACTTGTGCCGGAACGGCTGGCCGATCACGAACGGGTGCAACGCCAACGCCAACACGCGGCCACTGGTCGCGGAATCGGCGTGCAGTTGTTCGTACTGGTCGATCACCATCTGTTCGAACTCGGGTCCGGTGATGCCCTTGCCGAAGATCAGCAGATCGTTGAGCTCGACTGAATACGGCACACTGATCATGCCGGGCGTGGTGAGCGGATAGGGCTGGTCGTCGTTGGTCCAGTCGAGCACATAGTGAAAACCCAACTCCGCCAGCAGTTGCGGCGTGTTATGCGTCTCGGTCAGGCCCGGTCCCATCCAGCCGCGTGGCTGCCGGCCGGTCGCATCCGCGATGTCGCCGGCGATCTCGGCCAGAGCCCGGCGTTCCTCGTCGACATCCAGATCGGTGTGCAGGATCGAGTTCGTGCGGCCGTGTGCCAGCCACGCCCAGTCCCGTTCCAGGCCGGCGGCCACGATCTGCGGATGGTGCTTGATGACGGCTGAGTTGAGCAGCACACTGGGACGCACGCCGTGCCGGTCGAGGCTCTCGATCGTGCGCCATATGCCCACCCGGGCGCCGTAGTCACGCCAGCCGTAGTTGAGCGCATCCGGCTGCAGGTCGGCGGTTCCGGGCCAGATGCTGGTGGAGGGGTGGTCGATGAGGAAGTGCTCGATGTTGAGGCCCACGTAGACCGCGACTCGTGCGCCGTTGGGCCAGGTGATCGGCGCGCGTTCGGTGATGGGGCTGTAGTCGAAAGGCGGTGTGGTCATGCCGCACGGTACGAGTTGACACCAATGTCAGAGTCAAGCCGCGGCGGTATAACTGGCGTATGCGTATCGGCGAACTAGCGCGTCGAACCGGGGTGAGCCAGCGGTCACTGCGCTACTACGAGCAGCAAGGCCTGCTGGCTTCCGACCGGACGCCCGGCGGGCAACGCGAATACTCCGAACGGGCCGTCGACCGGGTGATCCGCATCCAGGAGCTTTATGCCGCGGGCCTGACCAGCCGCACGATCGCATCGCTGCTGCCATGTATGCGCGACGACGGCGGCCCGGCACCCCAGGCCACCCCGCGCCTGCTCACCGAACTCTCCGCCGAGCGGACCCGGCTCGACCGATCCATCCGCGAGCTGATCACCTCGCGTGAGGTGCTCGACAGCGTGATCGCCGCCGCGGCGGACCCGGGCGCACCGCGCTCGAACTGAATCACCATGCGTTGATCTCTTGAAAGCCCAGCACATCGCGCCAGACTGGACAGATCGGGCACATGGCGCGGGAATGGGCCCGCCACCACACACGTTGCCGCTGAAACCACGCACGAAAGCGAGGAACGGCTGTGTCAGAGTCCCCTCCGGTCCATTTCCACCTGGCCATCGCACTCGACGGGACGGGTTGGCACCCAGCTTCCTGGCGCGAGCCCGACGCCCGGCCCGCAGACCTGTTCACGCACGATTATTGGACCGATCTGGTTGCGGAAGCCGAACGTGGCCTGCTCGACTTCGTCACGATCGAAGACGGTCTGACACTGCAGTCCGACCACCCGTGGCGGGCCGACGACCGCACCGACCGGGTACGCGGCCGGTTGGACGCGGTACTGATCGCGGCACGGGTGGCACCCCGGACGAACCATATCGGGTTGATCCCGACGGCCATCGTCACCCATACCGAGCCGTTTCATCTGTCGAAGGCCATTGCGACGCTCGACTACGTGAGCACGGGACGCGCAGGCATCCGGGTGCAGGTATCGCCCCGTCGCGATGCGGCCGCCCATTTCGGCCGCCGCGACATCCCCGAGCGTTCGCCCGAGTTGTCCGAGGAACTGTTCGCCGAGGCCACCGACTACGTCGAGGTGCTGCGCCGGTTGTGGGACAGCTGGGAGGACGACGCCGAGATTCGCGACGTCGCCACCGGCCGGTTCATCGACCGGAACAAGCTGCACTACATCGATTTCGAAGGCGCCCAGTTCTCGGTGAAGGGCCCCTCGATCACCCCGCGCCCGCCGCAGGGTCAGCCGATCGTGGCCGCACTCGGTCACGTCGACCACGCCTACCGGCTCATCGCGTCGAGCGCCGACGTCGGTTTCATCACGCCGCACAGTGCCGATGAGACGGCTGCTCTTGTCGGCGAGATCAGTGCGGCGCGAGCGGATTCCGAGCCCGTGCGGGTGTTCGCAGATCTGGTGGTGTTCCTGGACGCCACCGCCGCGGACGCGGCGGCGCGACAAGCCCGGCTCGACGAGCTCGCCGGTTCCGAATACCGCAGTGACGCCGAGATATTCGCGGGCACTCCACACCAGTTGGCCGATCTGCTCCAGGAGTGGTATGCCGCCGGAGTCGCCGGCTTCCGGCTGCGCCCGGCCACAGTCCCCCACGATCTGCGTCAGATCACCGAGGCCCTGGTACCCGAACTGCAGCGGCGCAACGTCTTCCGCGACGCCTACGACGCGTCGACATTGCGCGGCCTGCTCGGCTTGTCTCGCCCCGCCAACCGCTACGCGACCGCCTAGGACGTCCGATGAGCAAGCCCATCAAGCAGATTCACCTCGCCGCGCACTTTCCCGGCGTCAACAACACCACGGTGTGGAGCGACCCGGCTTCGGGCAGCCACATCGAGTTCAACTCGTTCGTGCACTTCGCGCAGACCGCCGAACGCGGCAAGTTCGATTTTCTGTTCCTCGCCGAAGGTTTGCGGCTGCGCGAACAGAACGGGCTGATCTACGACCTCGACGTGGTGGGCCGGCCTGACACGTTCACGGTGCTGGCCGCGCTGGCCGCCGTGACCGACCGGCTCGGCCTCACCGGCACCATCAACTCGACGTTCAACGAGCCCTATGAAGTGGCACGGCAGTTCGCCTCGCTCGACCATCTCTCCGACGGGCGGGCCGCCTGGAATGTCGTCACGTCGTGGGATGCGTTCACCGGCGAGAACTTCCGGCGGGGTGGGTTCCTCGCCGAGGATCAGCGCTACGAACGTGCCGAGAGTTTCCTGGCCGCCGCGCACACGCTGTTCGACTCGTGGCGCGGCGACGAGATCGTCGCAGACAAGGATCGCGGCGTCTTCCTCTCCGACCCGGGCGCGGGGAAATTCTCCTACCGCGACGCGCACTTCGACATCGCCGGGCAGTTCAACGTACCGCGTAGCCCGCAGGGCCGGCCGGTGATCTTCCAGGCCGGGGACTCCGACCACGGCCGCGACTTCGCGGCCCGCGCCGCCGACGCGATCTTCTCCCGGCACGGCACGCTGGAAGCCGGTCAGCAGTTCTACACCGACGTCAAGGGCCGGCTCGCCAAATACGGCCGCCGCCACGATGAGCTGCTCATCCTGCCCGCCGCGACGTTCGTACTCGGCGACACCGACGCCGAGGCCGCCGACATCGCGCACGAGGTGCGCATGGCGCAGGTATCACCCGCGACGGCGATCAAATTCCTCGAACAGCTGTGGAACCGCGATCTGTCCGACCATGACCCCGACGGTCCGCTGCCGTCGGTCGATCCGGTTGTCGGCGAGAACACGATCGCGCGGGGCCGGGCGAGCGTGCGGATGCATCGCGACCCGATCGCCGTCGCCAACGAGTGGCGGGCCAAGGCCGAGGCCGAGAAGCTCACCACGCGCGAACTCATCGTCGAGGTGACCGGGCGGCAGAACTTCATCGGGTCCCCGGCGACCGTCGCCGAGACGATCAACACGCTCGTGCAGGAAGACGCCAGCGACGGCTTCATCCTGGTGCCGCACGTCACGCCCAGCGGTCTCGACCCGTTCGTGGACAAGGTGGTGCCGCTGCTGCAGGAACGCGGGGTGTTCCGCACCGACTACGAGGGCACGACCCTGCGCGACCATCTGGGCTTGGCCACACCGCACTGATTCGGCCGATACGGAAGAATCGTCGGCAGCATGTCTGACACCGACGAATCCGCGCCCATCGGCCGACGGCGCCACATCTTGCGCCTGGCGGCGTTCGCGGCGTTTCTGCTCGGCCTGTTCTACCTGGTCGCCGTGGCGCGGGTGATCGATGTCGACGATATTCGCGCCACGGTCGCCGCGACCGGCCCGGTAGCGCCGCTGACCTACGTTTTCGTGTCGGCCGGCCTCGGCGCACTGTTCGTGCCGGGCCCGATCTTGGCGGCGGGCAGCGGTGTGCTGTTCGGACCGGTTCTCGGCACGTTTGTGACGTTGGGCGCGACGGTGGGCACGGCGGTGATCGCCAGCCTCATCGGACGGCGGGCCGGCCGTGACAGCGCGCGGGCACTGCTCGGGGCCGAGCGGGCCGACCGTCTCGACCGCCAGATCGAACGGGGCGGGCTGTGGGCCGTCGTCGGGCAGCGCTTCGTTCCCGGCATCTCCGACGCGCTGGCGTCCTACACGTTCGGCGCGTTCGGAGTTCCGTTGTGGCAGATGGCCATCGGCGCATTCATCGGGTCCGTGCCGCGGGCGTTCGTCTACACCGCGCTCGGAGCGTCGATCGGCGACCTGTCAGCCCCGCTGGCGTACACCGCCATCGGCGTGTGGTGCGTCACCGCGATCATCGGGGCCTTCGCCGCGCACCGCGGCTACCGGTCGTGGCGCAACCGCGACCACACGCCGGAACCCACGCCGTAGCCGCTACTTCCCGAAACCGGCGTTGCGCAGCGCCTCGGCCATCGAGCCCATCGGCTTGTTCGACTCGCGGCGGCCGGAATTGTTGCCGCGGTTCTGGTTACGCCGGTCCCCGCGGCCCTGGTTGCCGCCGCCGTCGCGCCGGGGCTGACCGCCACGGTCATTGCGGTCCGGGCGCTTGCCCTGGCCGCGTTCCGGGGTGTCGTTGAGCCGCAGGCTCAGCCCGATCCGTTGGCGGTCCACATCGACGTCGACAACCTTGACCTTGACCACCTGGCCGGACTTCACGATCTCGTGCGGATCGGACACGAAGCGATCGGCCATCGCCGAGACGTGCACGAGGCCGTCCTGGTGCACACCGACGTCGACGAAGGCGCCGAAGGCCGCGACGTTGGTCACGACGCCTTCGAGCACCATGCCGACCTTGAGGTCGGCGACTTTTTCCACGCCCGCGGCGAAAGTTGCGGTCGAGAACGCGGGACGCGGGTCACGTCCCGGCTTCTCGAGCTCGGCCAGGATATCGGTGACGGTCGGGATGCCGAACCGGTCGTCGGCGAACTCGGCAGGCTTGAGCGAACGGAGGGTGCGCTCGTCGCCGATCAGTTCGGCGAGGCTGACGTTCGAGCGATCCAGGATTCGCCGCACCACCGGATAGGACTCCGGGTGCACACCCGATGCATCGAGCGGGTCCTCGCCGTCACGGATCCGCAGGAAGCCTGCGCACTGCTCGAATGCCTTGGGACCCAAACGTGGAACGTCGAGCAGCGCCTTGCGGCTGCGGAACGCACCGGTCTTCTCGCGGTACGCGACGATGGCTTCGGCGAGGGATTCGGTCACCCCGGACACCCGCGAGAGCAGCGGCACCGAGGCGGTGTTGAGATCGACGCCGACCGCGTTCACGGCGTCCTCGACGACGGCGTCGAGGCTGCGGGCGAGCGAGCCCGGGGTCACGTCGTGCTGGTACTGCCCGACGCCGATCGACTTCGGGTCGATCTTCACGAGCTCGGCCAGCGGATCCTGCAGGCGGCGCGCGATCGAGACCGCACCGCGCAGCGTGACGTCGAGTGACGGCAGCTCACGGGCCGCGTACTCCGATGCCGAGTACACCGACGCACCGGCCTCGCTGACCATGGCCTTGACCGGGGCGTTGGCGCCGGCGGCGCGAATGTCGGAGATGAGTTCGGCGGCCAGGGCGTCGGTTTCACGCGAGGCCGTGCCATTGCCGACCGCGATCAATTCGACGTTGTGGCGGGCGATGAGCGCGGCCAGCGTGGCCTTCGCCTGATCCCACTGCTTCTGCGGCTGGTGCGGGAAGATCGCGCACGTGTCGACGACTTTGCCGGTGGCGTCGACGACGGCAACCTTGACCCCGGTGCGGAAGCCCGGGTCCAGCCCGAGGGTGGTGCGGGTTCCGGCCGGCGCGGCCAGCAGCAGATCTTTGAGGTTGCGGGCGAATACCGCAACGGCGTCCTCCTCGGCGCGCTGCCGCAGGCGGATACGCGCGTCGACGGAGGCCGAGATCATGAGCTTGGCGCGCCACGCCAACCGCACGGTGGTGGCCAGCCACGGCGTCGCCGGGGCGTTCTTGGTCATGTCGATGCCCAGCGACTGGGCGATCATCGCCTGGTACGTCTCGTCGTCGCCGCCGTCGAAGGTCAGCGACAGCGCCTCTTCCTTCTCGCCGCGCAGGACCGCCAGCACGCGGTGTGACGGCATGTTCTCGAGCGGCTCAGAGAATTCGAAGTAGTCGCGGAACTTCTGGGCGGCAGGGCTTTTCGCGGCCTCATCGGAGGCCGGCGCCGTGCGCAGCGAACCGTCGGCCCAGAACTTTTCGCGGGTGGCGCCCACGAGTTCGGCATCCTCGGAGGCCCGTTCGATGATGATGTGACGCGCGCCCTCCAGCGCCGCCGCGGCATCGGCGACGTTCTCGTTGAGAAACTCGCCGGCGACCTCGTCGGGCACCAGCGTCGGGTCGGCCAGCAGGCGCTCGGCCAGCGGCTCAAGCCCGTTCTCCTTGGCGATCTGAGCCTTGGTGCGCCGCTTGGGCTTGTAAGGCAGGTAGATATCTTCGACCCGGGCCTTGGTGTCGGCGGCGAGCAGCGCGGCTTTGAGCTCGTCGGTGAGCTTGCCCTGCTCCTCGATCGAGGCCAGGACGGCGTCGCGCCGCTGATCGAGCTCACGCAGGTAAGTCAGGCGCTCCTCCAGGGTGCGCAGCTGACCGTCGTCGAGACTGCCCGTGACCTCCTTGCGGTACCGCGCGATGAACGGCACGGTCGAACCCTCGTCGAGCAACTGGACGGCGGCCGCGACCTGACGCTCCCCCACGGCGAGTTCCTCGGCCAGGCGGGCGGTAACGGATCTGACGACAGGCAAGCTCTGAGTCACGTCGGAGGACCCTACCGAATCCGGCCGACAACCCTCCGTCAGGAAGCGCTGTGTGTCGTTGGCTTGGCTTCGGCTTCTTCAGGCGAGTTTTCGAGGCGGCATACGACTTTGAAGTGCGCTATCACATGCGATATCGCACTGTCTGAAACGAGGGATCACACCTGCCGAGTGGCAGGTGATCGAGGCGAACTGAGTGGTCCCGGCTGGGTTCGAACCAGCGACCTTCCGCGTGTGAGGCGGACGCTCTCCCACTGAGCTACGAGACCGGGGAACGACGTCGAAGACTAGCACGCTTGACCGGCGCGGCCAGAATCGATATCCGCGCCGTCATGTCACCCGGTTTGCCAGGCATGAACGCCACCGCGCATCGAAGGCCCGCCGAAATCGCGTTTCTCATACTCGCCTCGCCTTTCACGGGTTGCTGCCCCGCTCACGTCGGGATGCCACAGCTCGACTGATCCGACGGGCCGCGCTCCCAGTGGCGGTCAGGGCCCGGCGCCCGACATCGGCCGAACGCCACAACGGCGAACTCCCGGCCTTCACGCCGCCGCCCGTGGGTTGCATCCTCGGTGCCGGCAAGCCGTCGCGTACGGCGACCCACGGACGGCCGGAGCACTGCGGTGCGAAACCTCCGCTTACGGGGTCGCGTGCCGGGACTCGGTGACGGGCCGTGGTTTTGCGATTTCCCGCGTTGGGTACGACCGGTTCTGAAACACTGATTTTGGGCGCTCGTTCCCCGCCCGTAATGGGGATTTGTGTCTGCACGCCTCAGTGGACTAGTGTTCTGCTTCGCGACGGGCGACGATCTCGCTCGTGGCGCGCGGATGTAGCGCAGTTGGTAGCGCATCACCTTGCCAAGGTGAGGGTCGCGGGTTCGAATCCCGTCATCCGCTCGAAGGTGCGAAAGGCATCAACCCCCGCGGTGGAGTGGCCGAGTGGTGAGGCAACGGCCTGCAAAGCCGTGCACACGGGTTCGATTCCCGTCTCCACCTCCAAAAGTTTCGACCAGCGCGATTAGCTCAGCGGGAGAGCGCTTCCCTGACACGGAAGAGGTCACTGGTTCAATCCCAGTATCGCGCACCATAGTTTTTGCAGATGAGGCCCGGTTTTCGCCGGGCCTTCGTCGTTCAAGCCCAAGCTACTCACCGACGGCTGTCAGCACGATGACCGGACGATGCGCTGCGAGAAATGCCTTCGACTTCATCATGGTGGTCGTGAAGGCCGCATCGAGTCCTGCGCTCGTGAGATAACGATCCTCAGGCAGCAACGCGCGCAGAGTGCTCCACACGCCTGGCGACTCACCAGACAGGCCGGGTTTGTACGTGTGCTTCAGCTCACGTGCCGTATCGGCAGTAAGTTCCACAACAGAGTCGAGCCAGTACATCGATCGACCAGGCACTCGCACATCACCCATGTCGCCGCTGACCCACGATGCTGCCACTGGTGTACCCAACGCTCCGAACCGTTTCATCAGGGGCTCAAGATCGTGCCGGACAGGGTTGGCGGTGCTCCTGCGAGCGGGCGGTTGCGCGGCGATGTCCGCTGAGCATCCAGCGTCGCGCACGACTATCGGGATCGTGGCCAGAATGACAAACATCTTGGTGAACCAGCGCCTCACGGAACTGATACTCCACCCCGACGGCGCGCATTTCCTGCTCAAGACCCACGCGAAACCGGCAGCCGCGCTGATAGCCCATTTCATCCGGCGAACCGAACCTACGCGCCAAAGACCATCGGAATGCGCAGTGCCCCGCGGATCGCCGGAGTATCGCGCCAGACCGGCGCGCCAACGAGCCTGGGCCGACGGGCGAGGATCTTCGGGAGCGCTGTGCTGATCTCCAGCCGAGCCAAGCTCGCGCCGAGACAGTGGTGCGCGCCGTAGCCGAAAGTCAGTGGGGCGGGCCCGGTTCGGCCGAGACGAAATTCACCAGGATCGTCGAACACCCGTGGATCGCGGTTGGCGGCGGCCACCACGACGAGTGCCGTCGCTCCCGCCTCGATCGCGACGTCGCCGATACGGGTGTCTTCGGTCGCGGTGCGTAGCGCCGCTTGGACGGGGCTGTCGAGGCGCAGTAGCTCGGTCATGACTGCCGGGTCGGCAGCATCGATGTGGTCGGCCAGCCGGGTTCCGTCGGGGCGCTCGGTGAGCAAGCGAATCATTCCGGCGCCCAACAGGTTTGCCGTGGTCTCGTGTCCGGCGACGGCGATCAGGATCGCGGTGATGACGACGTCCTCGAGTTCCAGGGCGGGATCGCCCCCGATGAAGCTCAGGAGGTCGTCGCCGGGATGTCGCCTGCGGTCGGCGGCCAGCGGCAGGAACTCCCCCATCAATTCGGCAGCCGCGGCCGCCCCGGCCCGGGTCTCGTCGGTGTCGGCCAAGGTGCCGAGCATCCGGATGATCGTGGGTGACAACTCGGCGAGTAGATCCGCGGTACGGGGATCCAAGTCCAGCCATTCGGCGACGACTCCCATCGGGATCGGCAGCGCGATCTGGGACATGAAGTCGAATTCGGCGTCGGGCGCGGGTTCGTCGACGACGGCGGACGCGATCGCGTCGACCCCTTCGGCGAGGCCGGTGACGAACGTACGCGTGAACACGTCACGCACCGACCCCCGCAGCCGTCGGTGAGTCGCGCCGTCGGCGATCAACATGGACCGGCCCGAGAACTGCAGGCTGATCGGATCCATGTTGGCTCGGGCGATCGGGTTCGCCATCGGGTCACTGGTCCACGCCTCGCCGCCGAGCACCTCCCGCGCGGTCTCGTAACCGAGGACCAGCCAGCCGTGGGCGACGTCGTCCCACACCACGTCACCGTGGCCGCGGCAGGTCTCGTAGAACGGATACGGATCCGCCGCATCCCACGGCAGCCGCGCCGTGACCACCTCACTGCTCGTCACGATGATCCATCCCAAATGGCAAACCGCGCTGACGAACCCAGGCAATGTGCTGCTTGCCCAGATCCGAGACCGGTTCGATTACGCCATCCATGTCGTCCAGCGACGCTCGGGCATAGAACGTCGCCCCCAACGCGGTGAAGATCGAATTCATCGAAAGGTTGAGCCGGGAGAAGAACACGAAGTCCGCCGGCACCGACATGCGGCGCACCGGATGATCGGTGGCGCGCACATCGAGCAGCGACCGGACCGAACGTTCAGACGCCTCCCGGGTGTAGGTGACCGGCTGGGGAATCAGCAACTCGTGCATCAGCGTCGACCACCACTGGTATGCCTCTTCGGCGGTCAACGTGGAATCCTCGGCCAGGAACCCGGATTCGGCCATCACGTCGCGCAGATCTTCCTTGCGGCCCTCGACGACAGCGCGGGCCATCCGCAACATCTGCCATCGGCGTTGCCACGGAAGGACTTTCACACATCCGAAATCGACGAACCCCACCGTGCCGTCGGTGCGGAAGCGGTAGTTGCCGGGATGCGGATCGGCATGGAACAGGTTCGAGTGGCGATAGGAACCGGTCAGCATGCGCGAGATCACCTCCGCCCAGCAGTTTTTCAAGTCCTGGTCGGCGCTCAGCGCCTCCGCCCAGTCCATGCCCTCCAGGAATGTCATGGTGAGGACTCGGTCGCCCGAAGCCTCGGGAATCACCTCGGGGATGCGGATGAAGGGGTGGTCGCGATAGAGCTCACTGAACGCCGTGATGTTGGCGGCCTCGTTCCGGTAGTCGAGTTCTTCGGAGATCCGTTCGGTAAGCTCCTGAGACGCCCGGCGCAGATCGGGCATGGACCCCGGGACCGTCGAGTTCATGAAGCGGACGAAGGTGGTCAGCAACTCGGCGTTGGCAAGATCATCGCGAATCGCTTCTGCCACACCGGGATACTGGACCTTCACGGCGACCTCACGCCCGTCGCTCATCGTCGCGCGGTGCACCTGGCCGATGGACGCGGCGGCCATCGGCTCATCGGCGAAGTCGGCGAACACGTCGGCGACCGGGCGGCCCAGATCGGCCTCGACCACCTCGCGCGCCAACTTCGCATCCATCGGCGGAGCATCGCCCTGCAATCGGGTCAGGGCCCGTTGGTAGGGCGAAAGCTCGCCGAAGCCCACCGCGGTGGCATCGACCATCGACACCATCTGACCGGCCTTCATCAGTACACCCTTGGAATGCCCGAGCAACTCGGCGTACCGCTCGGCCGTGCGTTCATGGAAGCGGTCGACGGCACCGGCATCGCCGGCCTGCTTGCGCAGCCCCGCCACCACGCGCCCTCCGGCAGCGCGAGCAGTGAAGCCCGCCAGCGGCATCGTGCGACGGACCCGCCCCCGGGGAACCGCGCGATCTGGATCCGCCATCGATCCCTCCCTCACCCTGCTAAAGTGTTCACTTGGCGATACTAAGTGAGCACTTTGGAGCGGTCAATGACGGAAACGACGACCCGCGACCGCCTGGTGACCGAGGCGATGCGGCTGTTCAGCGAGCAGGGTTACCGGGCGACCAGCGTCGCGCAGATCGAAGCCGCCGCGGGTCTGGCAGCGGGCTCGGGCGCGCTCTACCACCACTTCAAATCCAAGGAATCTCTTCTCGAGGCGGGCATCGACCGCCAGCTGGACCGCAGGCGAGCGATGCATGACATCCGGGCGATGTTCGCCGGACTCGGCGATCTGCGCACCGAGCTGACCCTGCTCGGCAGATACCTGCTCAATGTGATCGACGAGGAGAGCCAGCTCCTGCAGATCGCCGCGCGCACACCATCGGATCGCTCGTCGCGCCTCAACGATGCCTACGCCGTGCTCGTCGACGGGCTCTACACCGAACTCGACGACTGGATCCACGGGTGGGCCGCCGATCTGGAGCCCGCGCAAAGCCGAACGATCGCGACCCTCGGCATCAACGCGCTGCTCGGCAAGCGTGCGACGGCCATGTTCTTTCACGCCGCGGACACCCCGGACGACGAGTACCTCAACGAGTGGACGACCATGTTGGCCGCGCGGATCGCGCCGCATCCATAAATGCGATATCGCAGCGAGGACAGGACTGTCGGCCCGAAGTCACGACACGCCCGGGCGGCGTGTCGAACCCACAGCTTCACGGGCCGCGGCCGGCGTTAGAGTCGAGCGTGCCCAGGATCAGCGCCGCATCGGTCGAACAGCATCGCGAGCAGGTGCAGCGGCGCGTTTTCGATGCGTTCGCCACGCTCATGGCCGACCACAGTTTCGACGCGATCACGATGGCCAAGCTCGCCGCGGTCGCCGGTATCGGGCGCACGGCGATCTACCACCACTTCCCCGACAAGGACGCCGTGGTGGTGGCGTTCGCGTCCCACGAGACAAGCCGATACCTCGAAGGACTTCGGGCCGCACTGGCGCAGGCCGACAATCCGCGGGAACGCCTGTCGGTCTACATCCGCCATCAACTCGACGCCGGACAGCAATTTCACATGGGCATGGGCGTTCACCTCTACGGCGCCCTGTCGGAGGACGCGATGCTCGCGATCCGTGAGCACGTGGTGGTGGTGGAAGAGGTACTCCGGGAGATCTTGACCGAAGGTGTGGCAGCGGGAGAGTTCACCGTGGAGGACGAGACCGCCACGATGTCGCTGATCCACGCCTGTCTTGCGCCACGGCATCTGCCGGTGGCGGCGATCGAACGATTCGTCCTGCGTGCGTTGGGCGCCAAGAGGTAAACCCCCACGCCGCGCGATGCGGTGCTAGGTTTTCTGACAGATTGTCGGCATCATGTTGACAATCTGTCGTAAAAAGTCACCTGGAGCGAAGCATGCCGAGCGCCGTTGTCCCCGAGGCCATCCGATCGCTGTCCGC
This sequence comes from Mycobacterium venezuelense, assembly GCF_054919535.1. Classification (NCBI taxonomy): domain Bacteria; kingdom Bacillati; phylum Actinomycetota; class Actinomycetes; order Mycobacteriales; family Mycobacteriaceae; genus Mycobacterium; species Mycobacterium venezuelense. The sequence continues at coordinate 251,455 of NZ_JBONDW010000007.1, read as the reverse complement.
CGCGATGCGCGAGAACTCACAGGCCGAGCACGACGCCGCCGAGCAGTCTTCGTTCGTGTCGGAATTGCTCAGCGGCCGCGTCAACGAACAGGGCTACGTCGACTACCTGGTGCGGTTGCGGGCCATCTACGCCGCACTCGAGGACGCCGTACGCACCCGCCACGCCGACCCCTTGGTTGCCGCCGTCTACGACCCGGCACTGGAGCGGCTCGGCGCCATCGACGCCGATCTCGACCATTGGGCGCCCGACGCCTCGCATGCAGTCGACTCCCCCGCCGCGCGCGAGTACTGCGAACGGATCACGGGCAGTTCCTGGGCCGGCGCACTCGTCGCTCATCACTACACGCGCTACCTCGGCGACCTTTCGGGCGGGCAGGCCATCGGCCGCATACTCGACCGCACGTTCGGCCTGAACGGATCCGGCCTGAGCTTCTACGACTTTCCAATGCGGCCCAAGCCGTATAAGGACGCCTACCGGGCTCGCCTGGACGGCCTCGCCCTGAGCACCGACGAGACCGAAGCCGTCGTCAACGAGGTCAAGGTGGCGTTCCGGCTGAATCACGCGTTGTTCGACGAACTCGCACACAACCTGCCGACATACCGACGCTGATCTACGTGTGAATTTGCGGAGGAGCCAATTTCTCCGCAAATTTCAGTAAGTTAGCTTATGCTAACCAAACTTTGTTGAGTTGTACTAGCTAAAGCGACGGAGAGGAGAACGGCGATGACCGCCCCGGTGTGGATGGCGCTGCCCCCCGAAGTACATTCCACGCTCCTCAGCAGCGGGCCGGGGCCTGGCCCACTCCTGGCCGCGGCCGGCGCCTGGAATTCGCTGAGTACCGAATATGCCTCCGCGGCAGCCGAACTCAGCACCATTCTGGGCACGGTTCAAGCCGGGGCGTGGCAGGGCCCGAGCGCCGAGCGATACGCGGCAGCACACGTTCCGTACCTGGCGTGGCTCACACAGACCAGCGCGGCGAGCGCCGTCGTCGCGACCCAGATCGAAACTGCCGCAGCGTCGTACAGCGCGGCGCTCGCTGCGATGCCGACAATGGCCGAACTCGTGGCCAACAGAACCACTCTCGGTGTCCTGGTGGCAACCAACTTCTTCGGCATCAACACCATCCCCATCGCCGTCAACGAGGCCGACTACATCCGGATGTGGATTCAGGCCGCGACGACAATGACCGTCTACCAGGCGAACACACAAGTAGCCGTGGCCGCGTCGCCGCGAACCACGGCGGCACCACTTGTGCTGACCCCGGGTGTCAGCGAAACGGCAACGGCGTCAGCCACTTTGATGCAGACGGCCGCACAGGCGCGGGCCACCGAGTCGGGACTTGCCCTGACCTTCGAAGACCCCATCGAGAAGTGGCTCGCCGAGAACTCCGAGCATTTCCACGGGATGTATGTGCAGCTCAAGGAATTGATCTTGCAACCGTGGCGGATTCCCCAGATCCTCGCCGAGATCATCGCCGACCCGTCGCTGCTGTTCACCACTTACATCAACGTGTTCTTCCTCGGCGCGTACGCGGCGACGTTCGCGGTGCTCGGCACCCCGCTCTATGCGGCCGTGATCGGCGCGGTGTCGCCGGCCATGCTCGGCCTGCTCGGGATCATCGGCCTGGCACAGAATTACGACATCCCGCTCGATGCACCGGCCCCCGAGCCGGTCAAGCAGCCCACCGAGCCCGCCCCGGTCGCCCCGCTACCCGGCCCCTCCTCCCCCTCGGTGCCCGCGAGCGCGCCGGCCGCACCGACGCCCGCATCTCCGACGGTCGCCACCCCTCCGGCGCCCACCCCGACGGTCACCGGAGCGGAAACCACGGCGTACGCAGTGGGCGGCGGCCCCGGCGTCGGCTTCGGCCCTTCGATGCGAAGTAGTGCCGTCGGTGTGGCGCATTCTTCGAGCAGTGCCGCGGCTGCGGCAGCGGCCGCGGCTTCAGCGGCCAGTCGCGGGAAGGCCAAGAGCCGCAGGCGACGCGGCGCCGACGTCAAGGAGCGCGGTTACCGCTACGAGTACCTGAGCATGGACGACGACGCTTCCGCACCTCCGCCCGAACAGGCCGGCGCCGCCGCGTCAGACACGGGTGCCGGAAATCTCGGATTCACCGGTACCGCAGTCAAATCCACCGTCCCCAACCCGGCCGGACTGGCCACGATGGCTGGCGGTTCTTACGGAACCGGTACGACGCTGCCGATGATGCCGGGCACGTGGAGCGCCGACCCCTCGACGGAGGACCGCTAGGCACCGTCGAGATAGAGCCGCCCGGGCGGCCCGTCGATCACCATGACCTCGTCGTAGAAGTATTCCTCGGGGCCGTCCGACCGGTCGATCAGCAGCCGCCACGGCGTATCGTCATCGCCTTGGTCGATGACCAACCAGCCGCCGTGAGCGTCGGGCCCGAAGATCTCGGTGATCGGGACCACCCACCGGCGGCCGAGTAGCTGCACCGCCTCGGCGTTCATCGTCGCGTCCGCCGTGACGCGGGTCAGCCAATCCCGGACCGCGTGCTGCAGGCGGCCCGCGGCGAAACTAGGCAGGCGTTCGTCTATCAGTAAGGACGTCGTCCTCGGTTGACTGCTTTCCTCGGGTCGCGTGAAACGCGTTCGGTACGCGTGCGCGCCGACGCCGTAGTCCAACGCGCGAGCGTGGGTACGAGACAGCCGTCGCTCCCGGCGAGCCGGTACCCACCACGTCCAAAAGCCGCCGACCGACACGAGTATCGCCGCGACGACCCCGAGCGCGCCGACGAGCAGAGTGGGACGGTCCTTCCACCACGCGAGCAGGGCAAGCGACGCAGCGAAGGCGCCGAATCCCACCGTGGCCGGCGGTGATGGCGTCGCGGGATGCAGCAGTATGCGACTGCCGAACACCTCGATATCGCGCCAATTCGGAACCTCCGGTCGCGGCAGCGATTGCACGCCGTGGCGCCCGGAGGCCTCGGCCCACGCGTCGCGCGGCCGGCCCGGCCACTCACGTTCTCGTCTCTTCCGCACCACAGTTCTCACACCATCGGCCGCATACCCACAGCGAACTATGTTGAAGGTGTGAGCTTTTCGTGAGAATCACCGTCAACAGGCGCTCGCTGTGCACGGTCCGAGACAGCTGCTGGCAAGGTGGGTGGCTCAGCCATCGGAAGCGAAGGGAGCCGCGGATGACCGGCGAGATCTCTTCCGCGATCGAGACTCCCGCTTGGGAGGACACCCTGCCGCACTTCTCCGTCAGCGAGAAGGGCAACCGGATCACCGCACCACCCGTCGACGCTCCTGGAATGTTGGGCCTTTTCGCCGTGGTGACGTTCGTATTGTGGATACCATCCGGCGCAGGTGCCGCACTGTTCTTTTACGGTGTGAGTGAGCACAACCCGCCGGCGGTGTGGCAGTGGATCGCCACGGTGCTCTACACATTCCTGCCCGGATTGCTCATCGGCCTCACCGCCGACGAGGCTCGTGACAGATTCGGGCAGCGAACCACGGCGAATCGGATCGCGGCGATACCCGCGTTCTCCGGGGTCGGAGTCGGCGTGTTGATCGTGGCACTGTGGGTCGGTGGATTCAGTGGCGGGATCATCGCCCTGACGAGCGTCGCGTGTTGGGCCGGCGCCATGATTGCCACGATGAGTGCATGGGCCGGCATCCGCTACACCCGCAGGCGCCACGCGTGGATGGCATCTATGCGCCACTACGGCAGCCGACAACCCGGTGTCCTGCGGGAGGTCACTTTTCTCGAACGCTGGAGTGACAGCCGGCCGCTGTTCACGGTGGTGGTCGAATTCGCCACCGAATCCGGTGCGCAGCGCGTCACCGCGAACATGGTCACCGCCACGAAGCGGGTGCCGCGCCCGGGTGCCGCCGTGATCGTCACCCGGGCGCCACATGACCCGCATTGCGAGGTGCTCATCGAACTCGACTTCGCCAAACAGCCGCAATTCGACCGCGACTCAGCGAAATACGCTCAACCGAGCGGGACCTAGGGCCGCTTGGCGAGTTCGCGCAACACCAGATCCGTTGTCGCCCAGTCCATGCACTTATCGGTGACCGACTGCCCGTAGGTCAGCGGCCGCGCTTCGGGTGCCTGCGCACCGCCGACCAGGAAGCTCTCCAGCATGACGCCACTGACCGGCAACCCATCGCGCACCATGTCAGCGACCTCTCCGGCGACCACTGCCTGGCGCACATGGTCTTTACCGGAATTGGCGTGGCTGCAATCGATCACGACGCGGCCCGGCAGCCCGGCCTTCGTCAGCTTCGCTGCGGCGTCGGTCACGGATTCGGCGTCATAGTTCGGCCCGTCGGTGCCGCCACGCAGGATCACGTGGCAGTCCTCGTTGCCCTCCGTGCTCACCACGGCACCGCGCCCGAGGTCGTCCATCCCGAAGAAAACATGCTGAGCGGCAGCGGCTTTCACACCATCGACGGCAACCTGGATGTTGCCGTCGGTGCCGTTCTTGAACCCGACCGGCATCGACAAGCCCGAAGCCAACTGGCGGTGCACCTGAGATTCGGTGGTGCGGGCTCCGATCGCGCCCCACGCCACGGCGTCGGCGATGTACTGCGGGCTGGTCGGTTCCAGGAACTCGCACCCGACCGGAAGCCCGATGTCGATGATGTCGAGCAGCAGCTGGCGGGCGATCCGCAGGCCCCGAGCCACGTCGAACGTGCCGTCCATCCCGGGATCGTTGATCAGGCCCTTCCAGCCAATCGTCGTGCGCGGCTTCTCGAAGTACACGCGCATCACGATCTTGAGCCGGTCCTTGAGCTCGTCGGCCACCTTCACCAAGCGGCTGGCGTACTCCAGCGCGGCGGCCGGGTCATGTACCGAGCACGGCCCAACCACAACCAGCAGCCGGTCGTCGCGTCCGGCCAGGATGTCGGCGATCTCGTCGCGGTCGCGGGCCACCCGCTCGGCACGACGGGCGCCCAATGGGAACTCGGTCAGTACGTCATGTGGGCTGGGAATGGCGCTGAAGCTGCGGATTCGCCGGTCCGACGTCGCGGGCGGGTTGGCGATCTGCGCCAGATTCATGTTCGGGTGCCTTCCTGGTGGTGGGCACCTGGGAGAATGTCCGGCGCCCTTGAATGACGAAAGGCAGCAACCTGGTGGTCACTGCCTGGGCTCCGGGTGGATGCGTGCTTAGTGCTGCGCTTTATCGGCTCCGCCCGGAGCCTTGATAAAGCGCCAATAGCTGGCACACACACCGATAGTCACGACGGCGACACTACACCACCGTCCACCATCGATGACAACCTCCCCTGTTCCACAAGCCGGATTTGTGACCGGCGTTACGATCCGAACTGTGTCCCTGAGTGCGCGGATGCCCGACTTGGCAGCGTTCGAGGTGTTGTTGGCCATCGCGCGAACCGGCAGTCTGGGCGCCGCAGGACGCGAACTGGGCCTGACCCAGCAGGCCGTGTCGTCGCGCCTGGCCTCAATCGAGGCGCAGACCGGCGTCCAGCTCGTCAGGCGCAGTACCAGAGGGTCACAGCTCACGCCGGCAGGCGTGGTTGTCGCCGAGTGGGCCGACCAGTTGCTCGACGTGGCGCGCCGTGTCGACGCCGGGTTGGCCGCGATGCGCAGCGAAAGCCGCAACCGCCTGACCGTTGCCGCGAGTCTGACCATCGCCGAACAGCTCATGCCGCGTTGGCTGGTATCGCTGCAGGCTGACGCGCAACGGCGGCGCGACCGGGCTCCCGAGGTGATCCTCACCGCAGCCAACAGCGATCAGGTCATCGCAGCGGTCCGCGACGGCTCGGCCGAGCTGGGATTCATCGAATCCCCGGGCACCCCAAAGGGTTTGCACAGCCGCGTGGTGGCGCGAGACGAGCTCGTCGTGGTGGTGCCGCCGAATCACAAATGGGCCCGCCGCTCAGCGGTCAGCCCCGAAGAGATCAACGGCACTCCCCTTGTGTCGCGAGAAGTCGGTTCGGGCACCAGAGATGCGCTGAGCACCGCGCTACGTGCCGCACTGGGCGACGCTGCGCAGCAAGCGGATCCCGCGATCGAATTGTCTTCGGCGGCGGCGATGCGCGCGGCGGTCCTGGCCGGCGCCGGTCCCGCCGTGATGAGCCGGCTCGCAGTCGAGGATGACCTCACCATGGGCCGGTTGCGTGCGGTGCCGGTGACCGAGCTCGATCTGCGCCGCGAACTGCGCGCCGTCTGGCTCGGGGGCCGAACGCCACCTGCCGGTGCGGTGCGCGATCTGCTGAGCCATATCGCCGCGACTCGCTGAGCTCAGCCGTGACGCCGGCCCCGGTCAGCCCCGCAGCAGCCGCCCCGAAACCACGCCTCTGAAAGTATGCGTCGCGACCGTCGCCCATGCGCCGAGCAACAGGACGTACAGCGCCACCGCGAGCCCGGACACCGCCACCGCGCCGGTGGCCACCCCCAGCGCGGACGCACCCGTCACGCACGTGCCGACCGGGAACGTGAAACTCCACCAGGTCAGGGTGAACGACAACCCGCGACGCGCCCCGTGCACGGTCAACGCCGCGGCCAAGCAGAACACGAATGCCCCGAATCCGCCCATCACGAGTCCATAGACGACACCGAAGGCGTGCAGCGCGGACACCGCGGACGGGTCGGTCAGCACCGAACCGGCATGGGCAGCAAGCAGATTGGCGGCGGTAATCGACTGACCGACGACGCCGAGTGCGATCCAGACCGTGGGGATGGCCTGCACCTCGGGGACGCCCCCGTGCACGAGCCGCGAATACACCATCGTCAGCGTGATGAAGCCGACCAGCAGGCTCAGACCGAACATCGCGTAGCACGCGACCAACAGCGTCATCCCCGCCTGCCCGACGCCGAGGTGTCCGAGCAGAAGCGACCCCGTGGACGCTGACACCATGGGCGGAACCACTGGCATCATCCACGCCGGCACCGCGTCCACCTGAGCGTGATCGTGACCGGTGATCATGACGAATGGAAGCCACACGCTGACAACGAGTCCCAGCGCGGTCCCGGCGAACCACAGCGCCACCCCGACGGCCAGCGCCGCTGATTGCCCGATGACGGCCGGGCCGAGCAGCATCGCACCGGCACCCACCGTGAGCAGCGCCATGGCCGGTGCTCCGTAGAACTGGCCCATCACCCGGTGCGCCGCATATGCTTTGGCCTGTTCGCGGTGACGTATCCAGTGCGTCGCGAACGCGGAGGTCAACGCGATCAGCACCACGGCAGCGAGAAGCCATACCGCGGTGGCGAACTCATGCAGACCCGGCAGGTGCACCGGCAGGGTGGCCGCGGCAGTGGCGACGATTCCCGTACCCATGACCGACGCGAACCAATTGGGCGTGATGTGGCCGAACACCGACTCCGCATCGGCGAGTTCGGCGTACAGCGCGGTGTGGAACGGGCGCAGGGCAAGGTCGGTGCTCACCTCACCAATGCTGCTGCGGCGCGCCGAAAGCCGGTAGTCACGACGTCGTTGTGGGCTCACAAACCGGACTTGTGAGCTACACGTAGCGGTTACGGCCCGCCAGCGCGCCCGCGATCATCTGCACCACATACACAACCAGCACCATCGCCCACGGCACGGTCCATCCACCGGTGGCTTCGTGCAACAGCCCGAACAGGAAGGGGCCGATCCCGGCCAGTAGGTAGCCGAAGCCCTGCACCATTCCCGACAGCCGTGCGGTGTCCTCGGCGTTGCGGGCCCGCAACGCGATCACGGTGAGCGCCAACGAAAACACGCTCATGCCGAGCCCGACGAGCACGCTCCACAGCAGCGGCGCGGCGCCGGGATCGACCAGCAGGCCGATCATGCCGGCGAATCCGATGACTCCCAGGCCGACGATCCACCCGCTCTGATTCGACTGGCGTGCGGCCAGCGGCGCGATGAAGAGGCTGATCGGCACCGCGAGCACCGAGGCCAGGCCGACCAGCAACCCGGCGTCGCTCTTGTCCACACCGCTGTCGATGAACACCTCGGGCAACCAGCCCATCACGACGTAGGCCAAAAACGCCTGGCAACCGAAGAACAACGTCACGGTCCACGCCAGCGAGCTGCGCATCAGAGATCTGACAGGCCCGGCGGACGAGGCTTCAGCAGTTCTCGCCGTGGTGATGCCGCGCGATCCCAGCAGCCAGAAGACCAGCGCCAGCACGGCCAGGGCGGCCCAGCTTCCTAGTGCACCGCGCCAGCTGTCGAACACCGATTCCAGCGGCGGCGTCACGGCCGAGCCCAGCGCACCACCACCTTGCAGGGCGGCCGTATAGATGCCGGTCATCAGGCCGATCCGGGCCGGGAACGAGCCTTTGATCACGACCGGTATGAGCACGTTCACGAGCGCGATCCCGGCCGTCGCGACGAGCGTCCCGCCGATCACGACATAGGGCCCGTCGAGCACTCGCACGAGCAGCCCGACGCTGAGGACGGCCATCGCCACCGATATCGCGCGACCCAATCCGATCCGGCGGGCCAGCCAGGGCGCGGCGAGCCCCGCGGCGGCGAAACACAGTCCGGGCAGCGTCGTGAGCGCACCGGCCCATACGGCCGACGCGCCGAGCGACTCGCGCATCTCCCCCAACACCGGCCCGACGCTGGTGATGGCCGGCCGCAGATTGAGCGCCGTGAGAATCACCGCGACGACGAGCAGGGCTCCACCGGCGGCCATCGCGCCGGGACGAAGCTCAGCGGCTCCCTCGAGTTCGAGTTCGAGATCGTGCTCGTAGCTGTCCAGGGATTCGCTGCGCACGTTCCGATTCACTCGGCTATGGTGCCATACATCCCATGATTGGATGAAAGGCTTTTGACGTGCCCCTCGTCACTACCCGCCGCACGGGCCTGGTCGACCAGGTGATCGAGCAGCTTCGCGCCCTGGTCACCTCGGGCGAATGGGCGGTCAACGCGAAGATCCCGACGGAGTCGGAACTAGTCGAGGCACTCGGGGTCGGCCGCAACACTGTGCGTGAAGCGGTCCGCGCGCTGGCTCACAGCGGGATCTTGGAAGTGCGTCAAGGCGATGGCACGTACGTACGCGCCACCAGTGAGGTGTCCGGCGCGTTGCGGCGGTTGTGCGGGTCGGAATTGCGCGAGGTGCTCCAAGTCCGGCGCTGTCTGGAAATGGAAGGCGCGCGGCTCGCGGCACAGGCCCGCACCGAGCAGGATCTGGCTGAACTCCGCTCCTACTGGGAACGCCGCGATACCTCAGATCCTGACGAATTCGCCCGCACCGACACCGAGTTCCACCTTGCCGTCGTAAAGGCCTCACACAACAGCGTGCTGATCGAGCTTTACCGCGGACTCACCGAAGTCATCATGGCGAGCGTCGCCGCGGCCAGCGCCGCGCCGACCGGCATGTTCTCCCACGATGAGCTGATCGAGGCGATCGCGGCGGGCGATGTCGAGCGGGCCGGCCGCGAGGCCAGCGGATTCCTCGACGAACTTCTGGCGCGGATGCCCAACCAGGATTGCTGAGACCGGCTCAGAACGGGGCGTCCTCGACGCGCGATCGGATGATCGGCAACCGCAATAGCAGGCGCGCACCGCCGAGTGGGCTGGCCTCCAACGAAGCTGTGCCGCCGTGCAATTCGGCTTGCTGCGCCACCAGCGCCAGGCCCAGTCCCGAGCCCGAGCGTGACGCGGTGGACCCGCGCGCGAACCGCTCGAACACCTCGGCACGTTCGGCTTCCGGCACCCCGGACCCGTTGTCATCCACCACGATCTGCACGTCATCGGCGGAACTGACTGCGCTGAGCCGGATTTCCGTCGCACCGCCGTGCTTGACGGCGTTGGCGATGGCATTGTCGATCACCAGGCGCAACCCGGCGGGCATGCCCAGCATCAACACGGTCGGCGACGGCATCAACGAGGCCCGCAAGCCCGGATAGGTGTGCAGCGCATCGTGCGCCGCGCGGTCCAGCAGTTCGGTGACATCCATCGGCACGAAGTCCTCGACCGTGGTCAGCTCACCCTGTGCAAGGCGCTCCAGCGCGGTCAGCGTGGCCTCGATGCGGCTCTGCGTTCGCATCACGTCACCGATCACCTCCTGGCGCTGCTCGGCGGTCATGTCCAGCGTGGACAGCACTTCGAGGTTGGTGCGCATCGCGGTCAGCGGGGTGCGCAATTCGTGAGAGGCGACGGCGGCAAAGTCGCGCGCCGATTCCAGCGCCGCCTTGGTGCGTTCCTGCTCGTTGCCGATCCGGGCGAGCATGCCCTCGACGGCTTCGGCTATCTCGACCGCCTCACGCACGCCGCGCACCTGAACCTCGTCGGGGTTGGACTGCGCGTTGATCGCCCGCGCCTGCTGCGCGAGCAGCCGGAACGGATTGATCATCACGAGTGAGATCACCCAGCCCACGACGACAGTGCTGCCGATGACGCCCGCGCAGATCAACACCACCCGAAGGTGCAATTCGTCGATGCGGCGCTGAGTCTCAGCCAACGGCGCGCCGAGTGCGATGGACGCCGGGCCGGCGTTGAAGGTTCGGACGCGGTATTCGACGCCGTCGATCGTCGTGTTGGCGTAACCGTTCTCCAGCTGCGGCAGGACGATGTCGCTTGGCACCGAGACGGTGATGCCGCCGATGTGCGCGGTGCGCACCAGGCCGCCGTCGTCGGGCGTCGACTGATCGGTGTCGACTTTCGCGGTGTTAAGCAGCGTGCTCACGTCGCCAAGGCTGCTCAGGGAATCCAGCCGGCGATCGAGCTGGCTGTACTGGTCGTTGGTGACACCGATCCACACCCAGGTGCCGAGCGTCAGAACGGTGACCACCACCGAGAGCGCGGCGACGATGACGATCGTGCGCAGCGACAGCACCCGCAGCACCGGTCGAAGCACCGGCCTCAGCAGCTGTATCACGCGCTCTTCTAAGTTCACCGGCGCTATCTTGCCCGATCTGCCGAGTGGGGCCGAGCTACGCCAAATCGTCAACCCTTGGTTGACGGAACAAGATCGTCAACCTAAAGTTGACGACATGGTCGAACCCGTGAAAATCAGCAACCCCGTCCGCCTCGACGACCTCATCAGCGCGATCAAGAAGGCCCACTCCGAACCGCTCGAGCAGCTCGTCGACGCCGTGATCGCCGCCGACGCCCTCGGCGAGATCTCCGACCACCTCATCGGCCATTTCGTCGACCAGGCCCGCCGCTCCGGAGCGTCATGGACCGAGATCGGCAAGTGCATGGGCGTCACCAAACAGGCCGCCCAGAAACGATTCGTGCCGAAGGTTCCCGACTTCGATCCGGCCGCGCTCGACCCCAACGCCGGATTCGGCCGCTTCACCCCGCGTGCCCGCAACGTCGTGGTCGTCGCACAGAACACGGCCCACGATGCCGGCAACCCCGAGATCACGCCCGATCACCTGTTGTTGGCGTTGTTCGCCGAACCGGACGGGCTCGCGGCCAAGCTGTTGTCCAACCAGGGCATCGGCGCCGAGACCGTCCGTGCCACGGTCACACTGCCTCCGTCGACCGGCGACGCGGGCGCGCTCATACCCTTCAGCGGCGCGGCGAAGAAGGCACTGGAACTGACGTTCCGCCAGGCACTTCGCTTGGGCCACAACTACATCGGCACCGAGCACATCCTGCTGGCACTGATCGAAGCCGAACCCGACGACGGCCCGCTGCACCGGTTGGGCGTGGACGCCGCGCGCTTCGAGACCGAACTCGCCGCGGCACTGGAACCGTTCGTGAACAAGGGCGGGGAATGAAAGGGCCTGCTTATCCGTAGAAGTGGACGTGATTCTCAACGACGCCGCGCGCGAACTCATCGGATCCGGTGCCGACGCCACCCTGGTCACCCTCAATCCGGACGGGAGCCCGCAGGTCACCCTCGTGTGGGTGGCCTTGCAGTCCACACCCGAGGGTGACGAACTGGTCACCGCGCATCTGGCCGAGCACAAGAAGGTCCGTAACGTCCGCCGTGATCCACGGGTCGCGGTCACGATCGTCGACCCCGGCAAAGTCGGGGAGGTGATGCGCCCGTACTTGGCGATCAACGGCACCGCACGCGTCGTCGAAGGCGGAGCGCGTGAATTGCTCAAGGGCCTCGCCCAGACACTGGCCAATCCCGATGCAAACTTCCCGCCCGCCGACGCGCCGGACGGCTGGCTCACGCGGATTCGTATCGACAAGGTCGGCGGCGTGGGCCCGTGGGCCTGACGACCAACTGGCTGTAACACGTTTCAGTTTGTGCGATCATGCCTGGCATGCCTCGCTGGTTCGCGCTCATGGTTTCTGTGCTGACGGCCGCCGCCGGCCTTCTGGCGGCTCCGTCGGCCGCCGCCGATGCAACCCCGATCGGACGCATCGGCGAGACGCTGCGAGTCGACTTCAAGGGCATCGTCGCCGACGTCACCGTCCACGACGTGCTGGCCAGCGAAGTCCCGCCCGGCTGGGGCTGGAATGGGTCACCGCGGTGGCGCGCGCAGGGCAGCCCGTGGCGGGCACCGGTCACCATCACCACCATCGAGGCCCCGAATCCGTACGTGATGGCGCTCGCGTTCACCTTCAACGGCGTCACGCCCTATGCCGACGCCTACCCGCCCAAGCACACCGACGCACCGAACGCGTTGGAAGACGCCCTGCGCAACGCTCCTCCGGGAGCCACCGTCAACGGTGACGTGTACTGGGACGTCTACCGCGCGCTCGTCACGAACGTCGTGCTCGTCAACACGAAGACCGGTGAGCACCTCGCGCAGTGGAATCTGTGGCAGCCGGGTACGCCGCTACCGTAGGCGGCATGACCGATGAGCGCTTGCGTGAGGTGACCGTCGAGGTCCCGACGCACGCGGATCTTCCCGAACTCGCCGCCGTCGCGGCTGCCACTTTCCCGCTGGCCTGTCCCCCGTCGGCAACGCCGGACAACATCGCAGCCTTCATCGCCGAACATCTCTCCGCGGAATGCTTCGCGGGCTACCTCGCCGACCCTGCGCGGATCGTGCTGATTTCGCGCGCCGATAATCGAATCACCGGATACGCCATGCTGATTCACGGCATCCCTGGCGACGACGATGTGCAGCGTGCGGTGACCGAACGTCCGGCGCTCGAACTGTCCAAGATCTACGTTCTTCCCGATCACCACAGTGCGGGCGCGGCCGCGGCCTTGATGGCCGAGACGCTGAAGCGGGCCGCCGACGCGGGCGTGAGGTGTGTTTGGCTCGGCGTGAACCAGCAGAACGTGCGGGCTCAGCGGTTCTACGCCAAGCACGGCTTCAACATCGAGGGCACCAAGACTTTTCAGCTCGGCGCCGGTGTCGAGAACGACTACGTGATGGTGCGCCCGCTCTAGCTGGCCTGCTGCGCCGCAGCCGTCAGTGCCAGGAGCCGTGAGGTGGCCCGCAGGTACTTCTTGCGGAAACCTCCGGCGAGCATCTCCGCGCTGAAGATGGTGTCCAGTTTCGTGCCCGACGCCAGCACCGGGATGCCCGCGTCGTAGAGCCGGTCGGTCAGGGCGACCAACCGCAGCGCAACGCTCTGGTCCTCGATCGGGTGCACACCGGTGATGAACACCTCGGTCACACCTTCGATCAGCGCGTGATAGCGCGACGGATGCATGGTGGCCAGGTGCGCGCACAAGGCATCGAAGTCGTCGAGGGTCGCGCCGTCGACACCGGCGGCGCGTTCGGCCACCGCGTCGTCGGAGAGCGGCTCGGGCGCCGGCGGCAGGTCGCGGTGCCGATAGTCGGGACCCTCGATGCGCACGGTGGTGAAGATCTGCGCGAGCGTGTTGATCTCCCGCAGGAAATCCTGAGCCGCGAACCGCCCCTCGCCGAGTTGCTCGGGCAGCGTGTTGGACGTTGCCGCGATCGACACCCCGCGCTCGACGAGCGCCGACAGCAGCCGTGAGATCAGCGTGGTGTTGCCCGGATCGTCGAGCTCGAACTCGTCGATGCACACCACCACGTAGTCGGCGAGCAGGTCGATGCACTCGTTGTAGCCGAACACACCGGCAAGCTGAGTGAGCTCGCCGAACGTCGCGAACGCCGTCGGAGCGTCGCCTGCCGCGGAAAGCGTGTAGTACGTCGAGGCCAGCAGGTGCGTCTTGCCAACGCCGAATCCGCCGTCGAGATACAGCCCGACGCCGGGCAGCACCTCGCGCTTGCCGAACAGCTTCTTCTTGCCTGCCCGTCGCTCGACGGCTTGCTCGCAGAACCGGCGGCACGACTGTACTGCCGCGGCCTGCGACGGCTCGGCAGGATCGGGCCGGTAACTGTCGAAGCTGACGTCGGCGAACGTCGGCGGTGGAATTAGCTGTGCAACCAACCGCTCCGGGGTGACCGTGGGATGACGATCGGCGAGATGGGCGGCGCCGCTGGACCCGTGCATGCAGGCAGCGTAGCCACGTGCTCAAATTCTGTTTATGTCCGACGACGCCGCTGGGACACAGCTCACAGTGCTGGGGGCGGTCGATTCGGCCGCAGACGACCGCCTGCGCGACTTCTACGCCTACCCCGACAACCTGCAACGCTGCTGGGTACGCGGCAACATGATCGCGAGCCTCGACGGCGGCGCCACCGATGACGGCAAGGCCGGTGGGTTGGCCGGCGCGGGCGACCGCGCCGTGTTCAACCTCATGCGCGACGCCGCCGACGTCATCCTCGTCGGCGCGGCGACGGTGCGCATCGAGAACTACTCGGGGGCACAGCTCAGCGTCGAACAACGCCAGGCGCGACAACGCCGCGGCCAATCCGAGGTGCCCCCGATCGCGGTCGTCACGGCATCCGCCGACCTCGACCACGAGGCGAAGTTCTTCACCCGTACCGAGGTGGCGCCGCTCATCCTCACCGCGAGCAACACCGTCGCCGACGCGCGGCGCCGACTGGGTGCTGTCGCCGAGGTGATCGACGCGTCCGGTCCGGATCCCAGCCGGGTCGACCCCACCGCAGCACTGCGCGTCCTGACCGAACGCCGGCTGTTTCGGGTGCTCACCGAAGGCGGCCCGCAGCTTTTGAGCCTGCTGATCGAGAACGGCCAGCTCGATGAGTTGTGCCTCACGATGGCGCCGGTACTTGTCGGCGGCGTGGCACGGCGCATCGCCACGGGTCCCGGTCAGACACACACCCGCATGCGACCCGCGCACCTGATGACCGACGACGAGGGCTATCTGTACACGCGTTACGTCCGGAGCTGACGAAAAGAACCTGTCGCTACTGTGGTCAGCATGCGTCATCAGCTGGTGAGGGCCATGAGCGTGTCGACAGTTGCCGTGTCGGCACTGCTCACCGCATGCACGCCGATGTTCGCCGTCGACCCCAGGTACGCCACCGATTCCGGTGCGCACCCGCAAGGGCAGCCCGCGACGACCTCCGACGCCCCAGCAGGCCCGGCGGCCATCGAGAAACCCAAGAACGACCTCGACAGGTGGCAGGACTGCACATCACGGCTGTTCGGTGAAGCCGGGGTTCAGCCGGTGCCCGGTGTCACGCTGGAGTGCGCGACCTACGACGCCGATCTCGACCCCATCGACGGCGCGACCGGGACGCTGCCGATCGGCGTGGTGCAGGCGCGGTCCGCGCAGACCCCGCAGGACGCCGGGCCGTTGGTGATGACGACAGGTTCGGACCTGCCGTCGTCGGTTCAGCTGCCCGTGTGGTTGACCCGCTCGGGCAGTGACGTGCTCAAGGCGCATCCTGTCGTGGCAGTCGACCGCCGCGGGATGGGCATGTCCGGCGTCATCGACTGCCGCGATCTCTATGACCGCCAGGAAATGTTGGACCAGACGCAGTTCCAGGCCGGTGACGATCCGGTCGCCAATCTGGGCGCGATCACCGTCACCGCCACGACGAGCTGCACCGATACCATCGCCCCCGGCGACTCCGCGTACGACAACGCACACGCAGCCGAGGACCTCGAGCGGCTGCGCAGTACCTGGGACGTCCCGACGCTGGCGCTATTGGGCGTCGGAAACGGCGCGCAGGTCGCGTTGGCCTATGCCGGCTCGCACCCCAACAAGGTCTCGCGCCTGATCCTCGATTCGCCGCTCCCGCTGGCCATCAGTGCGGAGGCCGCCGCCGAACAGCGCGTCAAGGGCCAGCAGGCCGCGCTCGACGCGTTCGCCGCGCAGTGCATCGCAACCAACTGCCCGCTCGGCCCGGACCCCAAGGGCGTCGTCGACTCCCTGCTGTCGGACGCCAGGGCGGGCCGCGGCCCCGGCGGAGCGTCGGTGGCCACGTTGGCCGACGCCATCGCGACCAGCCTGGGGTTCCCTCAGGGCGACCGCATCGCCGCGACGAACAATCTGGCGTCGGCGTTGGCCGCGGCACGCGACGGCGACCCCACCCCGATCACCGACCTGATCACCCGGGCCGAGAGTCTCCGTCAGACCGACGGTCAGTTCGTCAACAGCTGCAGCGACGCGTTGAACCGGCCGACCCCCGACCGGGTCCGCGAGCTCGTCGTCGCCTGGGGCAAGCTCTATCCGCAGTTCGGCGCCGTCGGTGCGTTGAATCTCGTCAAGTGCCTGAATTGGCCGAGCGGTTCAGCTCCGGCGGAGCCCAAGGATCTCAAGACCCCGGTACTTCTGCTCGGTGTGCAGAACGATCCGATCGTCGGCAACGAAGGGGTGGCCGCGGTCGCGGCGACGATCATCAACGCGGGCGCGGCGAACCGGCGGGTGATGTGGCAGGGCATCGGCCATGGGGCGTCCATCTACAGCCCGTGCGCGCTGCCGCCAGTGACCGCATACCTCGAAAGCGGCAAAGCTCCGGAGACCGACACGTACTGTCCTGCCTGACGCCGGGCCGAATATCGGTCGGTGTACGGTTCGCTGGTGGCGGCGACAGATTCCACGACTAATCGCATGAGTACCGGTCTCCTGAACGCGTTCCGTCCGCGCACCTCACCGCCCAGCATCGCCACGGTGCTGCGCTCGGTGCTGTGGCCGGTCGCGATTCTGTCGATCATTCATCGCAGCTACGTGCTGGCGACCAACGGCTACATCACCGACGACTTCGGACCGGTGTACCGCGCGGTCATCAACTTCAAGCTCGGACTCGACATCTACAACGAGTATTTCGACTACGTCGATCCGCACTACCTGTACCCACCCGGCGGGACGCTGCTGCTCGCGCCGTTCGGTTACCTGCCGGTCGACGCGTCGCGGTACTGGTTCATCTTCTTCAACACCGTCGCGATCATCCTCGCGGCGTATTTCCTCGTCCGGCTCTTCAAGTACTCGTTCACCTCGGTGGCCATGCCCGCGTTGCTGCTGGCCATGTTCTGCACCGAATCGGTGACCAACACGCTGGTGTTCACGAACATCAACGGCTGCATGCTCCTGGGCTGCGTCTTGTTCTTCCGCTGGCTGCTGGCCGGCGGCGTTCGCAACGAGCTACTTGCCGGCGTGGCGATCGGGTTGACGCTCGTGGTCAAGCCGTCCTTGGCGCCGCTGCTGCTGCTGCCGCTGCTCAACCGTCAGTTCTACACGTTCATCACCGCTATCGGTGTACCCGTGCTGTTCAACGCGGTGGCATGGCCGCTGGTCTCCGACCCCATGGGGTTCGTCCGCAACACCGTGCCCTACATCTTGTCCACCCGGGACTACTTCAACAGCTCGATCCTTGGCAACGGCATCTACTACGGCCTGCCCATGTGGCTGATCGTGTTGCTGCGCATCGTGTTTCTGCTGCTGGCCGTGGGCAGCCTGTGGCTGCTGTACCGCCACTACCGCGAACGCGACCCACTGTTCTGGATGCTGACGTCCTCGGGTGTGCTCCTGATCGCGTCGTTCCTCGTGCTGTCGCTGGGACAGGGCTACTACTCGATGATGCTGTTCCCGTTCCTGATGACGGTGGTACTGCCGAACTCGGTGATCCGCAACTGGCCGGCATGGCTCGCGATCTACGGTTTCATGACGATGGACCGCTGGCTGCTCGGACACTGGCCGACCACCGGGCGGTTCCTGGAGTACATGAAGATCACCTACGGCTGGTCGCTGATGCTCGTGGTGGTGTTCTGCGTGCTGTACTTCCGCTATCTCGACGCCAAGCAGGACGGCCGGCTCGACGAGGGTATCGATCCGCCGTGGCTGAGCCGGGCCCGCGCCACCGAATCAGTGTGACGCGAAGTGCATGACCTGGCCCGCCAGTCGGGTTTGGGTCTGCACGGTCAGCCCGTGTTGGGCACACACGGTTTCGAGCTCGTCGGGAGTCACGAGGCGGAACGGCGATCGATCGAGCCGATGAACCGCGGTCGCGAGCGGGCTGCGGACGAGGTCGTAGCCGGTGAAGACCCCACCAGGGCGCAGCACGCGCGCGATCTCGGCGATCGCGCTTTCCCACTCGACGATGTGGTGCAGCATCAGGCAGCTCAGCACCGAATCGAACGAATCGTCGGCGAACGGTAGGTCGGTGGCGTCGGCGGTCCGGACCGTGACGTCGGGATACCGGCGCAGCCGCCGGCTCGCCTCCCGGACCATGACGGGGTCGAAGTCGGTAGCGGTGATCGCGACGTCGGGCCGCGCCTCACGTAGACGGGCTGCGATATCCCCACTGCCCGAACCGATTTCGAGCACCTCGCGCCCCAGCTGGTCGGTCGGGAGACTGCCGAGGACGGCATTGCCGCTGCCCCGCCACAACACTCCCTTGCAGAACGCGCGCTCGACTCGTGACATCGCTGGCATATCGGCTCCCGGTTGTCGGTGTTCGGTGCTCGATTTCGAGCATCGCGCGACCACGCCGCCGGTGCTTGAACAGATCCGTCCGATCAGCGTGTGGTCAACGCGCGGAGCACTTCGCTGGGTGCGATCCCGGTGAGCTCGCGGCACACCCGCGTCGCATGGGCGCCATCGGCGAAGCCGGCCCGGTGCGCGGCATCGGTGATCGAAGCCCCCTGCGACAGGTGCTCGAGCGCCGTCAGCAGGCGCGTCCACCTCGCGGTCGCGGCGAATGAGGCCCCCGTCTGCTTCTTGAACAGCCGCCCGAGATAGTCGGGCGACAACGCCACCTCGCCGGCGACCGAGCTCAGGTCGGTGCGGTTCGGCATCCTGGCCGCGAGCAGTTCGATCGCCTGGCGCACCTGCGGGTGCACCACGTTGTCGGGTTCACCGTCGCCCCGGGCCAGCAGGTCGGCGATCACGAGGTCGGCGGCTGCGGACAGGTCGTCGTTGCGTACCGCCGTTGCGACCGATTCCACGAGTTCGTCATCGTCGATCGCCCACACCCCCGGCACCGCGCCATTGGCGGTGCTGAGCCCGTGAAGTGCTGCGGCAGTAGGTGTTTCCTGGCTCAGGTAAACGGACAGGGCGGCGCTCGCGCCGGCCGGCCGCAACGCATGCCGAACGCCGCCTGCCATGACCGCGACCATGCAGCGCTGCGCTGAACCGTCGTCGGCGACCACCGACAGCTCGCCGTCAAGCCCGACGGCGAGCTGAACCGCGGGATGGTGGTGAACCGCGATGTCCCCGAACGAGCCCGCCACGACCATTTCCCCGGGCCGGCTGATCCACGCACCGCGCATACCGCAGGCTATCCCCCGGCCAGGCGAATCTGGCGCGCTGCAGTCCCCGGACGTAACTTGGGGATATGACGATGCCCGGTCCCAAGCTGGAACTGACCGATGACGAATGGCGTGCGAAGCTCACCCCCGAGGAATTCGCCGTACTGCGCCGAGCCGGCACCGAACGGCCGTTCACCGGGGAGTACACCGACACCAAGACCGAGGGTGTCTACGAGTGCCGGGCCTGTGGCGCCGAACTGTTTCGCAGCAGCGAGAAGTTCGAATCCCATTGCGGCTGGCCGTCGTTCTTCGACCCGGCCAACTCCGACGCGGTGATCCTGCGGTCCGACAACTCACTGGGAATGCGCCGCGTCGAGGTTCTGTGCGCCAACTGCCACAGCCACCTGGGCCACGTGTTCGAAGGCGAGGGCTACCCGACGCCGACCGATCAGCGGTACTGCATCAACTCGATCTCACTGAAGCTGGTGCCTGCCGAGGGCTGAGGGCTTTCGTTCGCGCGTGTGCGAGGCCGCGTGCGTTGGCCCGCGCCCTGCGCGCCATTGTCACGCTAGCGTGGCTGTCGACGCCGAGCGTCACGCCAGCGTGACAATCGCGGCCCAGCGTGGGATGCCATCGGAGACCCAGGGCCCCGCCGCTGCTCCAGCGTGACAAACGAGCCCCACAGCCACGCCAGCGTGACAATCGCGGCCCAAGCACCCGCCGAACGGCGTGACCGCGCCGGAAACTACGGCAGCCTGGCGACGAGGTCTTCGACGCTGACCCGCGGCCCGGTGAAGAACGGCGTCTCCTCGCGGACGTGGCGGCGGGCATCGGTGGCCCGGAGATCACGCATGAGGTCGACGATCCGATGCAGTTCGGGCGCCTCGAACGCCAGGATCCACTCGTAGTCGCCGAGTGCGAAGGCCGGCACGGTGTTGGCGCGCACGTCCTTGTAGCCGCGGGCGGCCATGCCGTGCTCGGAGAGCATGCGGCGACGCTCCTCGTCTTCGAGCAGGTACCACTCAAGCGAGCGAACGAACGGGTACACGCAGATGTAGTTGCCCGGGTCTTCGCCCGCCAGGAACGCCGGGATGTGGCTCTTGTTGAACTCGGCGGGTCGGTGCAGCGCGACGTTGCTCCACACCGGGTCGCTGGCCCGGCCGAGCGCGGTGGTGCGGCGGAAGTCGGAGTACATCGCCTGCAACGACTCGACCTTTTCGGCGTGCGTCCAGATCATGAAGTCGGCGTCGGCGCGGAAACCGGCGACGTCGTAGAGGCCGCGGACGACGACGCCGCGCTCCTCCTGCTGTTTGAGGAAGGTGGCGGCCTCGTCGATGACATCGGCGCGGTCTTCGCCCAGCTCTCCCGGGTTCACCGTGAAGACCGAGAACATCAGGTAGCGGATGGTGGAGTTGAGTGCGTCGAAGTCGAGCTTGGCCATACGCCTATCGTGCCACGCCGCTGTTCACGAGTGCGGTGGCCGCTCGGGTGGCCGTCCCCACACAGGCAGGCACCCCGATCCCCTCGAGATAACCGCCTGCCACCACCAGCGTCGGCGGCAAACCCGCCCTTAGCTCGGCGACCAGATCGGCGTGCCCCGGACCGTATTGCGGCATGGCGTCGATCCAGCGGTGCACGTGGCAATCGACCGGATCGACCGCGATGCCGAACAGGGTTTGCAGATCACGCACAGACCAGGCCAGCAGATCTTCGTCGCCCGTGCTTCGTGCCAGATCGTCGCCGTAGCGGCCGAATGACAACCGCAACAGTTCGACGTTTCCGCGGCGCCCCCATTTGCGCGACGACAGCGTCACGGCCTTGGCGTTCAACCGTTCGCCGCTCGCGACAAGTACCCCAGACTGCTGTGGCAGCGGCGTGCCGCCGGGCAGCGCCAGGGCTACGACGGCCGCCGACGCGACGCGGATCCGTCGGGCCGCCGCAGCGGTGCGCGGTGCGATGTGCTCGATGAGATTCGGCAAGCCGGGCGCCGGGACGGCCAGTACGACGCCGTCGGCGCGCCATTTTTTGCCCTCGTCGTCGAGGACTTCCCATCCCCTTGTCGCGCGGTCTACGCGGACGGCGGCCACCTGCGCCCACCGCACGCCGGCCCGTCGCTGCAATTCCTCCAGCAGCACGGCGTAGCCGCCGTCGAGCGCCCCGAACACCGGACCGGTGACCGGCGGTCCGAGCGCTTCGCGAACGGCTTCGGTGAGGTTGCGCGCGCCTCGGTCGAGTACGGCGGCGAGGGTGGGCACCGCCGACCGAAGCCCGATGGTCGCCGCTGACCCGGCATACACGCCGGTCAGCAAGGGATCGACGGACCGGTGTACCACCTGCGGCCCGAACCGGTCGCCGACGAGTTCGGCGACCGATGGATCTGCGCCGGGCCGCCAGCTGAACGGACGGTTGCGTTCGTCGAGGATGCGCGCCACGGTCGCGTCGTCGACCAACCCGAGCACCGACGAGGCCTGTGCGGGAATCCCCTGCAACGTGCCCTGCGGCAACGGGTGCAGCCGAGCTCCGCTGTAGATGAGCGGGCGGACCCCGGTGGTGCCGATCTGGCGACCGGCCAGACCCAGCTCGGCGAGCAGCGCCGGCATCTCGGGACGCCGGGCGACGAACGCCTCGGCGCCGACATCCAATGACTGTCCGCCGACGCGCTCGGTGCGCAACACCCCGCCGAGGCGGTCGGCTGGGTCGAGCAGCGTGATGTCGGCGTGCGGCCCGGCCGCAATCCGCAGCCGGTAGGCCGCGACGAGCCCGGAAATGCCGCCGCCGACAACGCAATACGTGGCACTCACAGTGAGTGCACCAGTGTCACCGCCTCGGTGATGATGCCGGGATCGGACGCAGGCAACACACCGTGACCCAGATTGAACACGTGACCGGCAGCGCCGGCGGCAACCGCACGCCTGCCGTCCTCGACCACCTGGCGCACCGCGGGCTCGACCACCGGCCAGCCGGCAAGGAGCACCACCGGGTCAAGGTTTCCCTGCAGTGCGGTACCGGGCGCAACGCGTGCCGCGGCGTCGACGAGGGAGGTCCGCCAGTCGACCCCGACCACCTTGGCGGGCGCCGATCCCAGCGCCTCCGACATGGCCCCGAGCAGCTCGGCGGTTCCCACCCCGAAGTGGGTCATCGGCACCCCGGCGGCGGCCATGGTGGCGAACACGCGGCTGCTGTGCGGCAGCACGTAGGTGCGGTAATCGGCGAGCGACAGCGTTCCCGCCCAGGAGTCGAACACCTGAAGGGCGTCCACCCCGGCGTCGACCTGCGCCTGCAGGAACGCGATGGTGAGGTCGGTGAGCGCCGACATCAACGCGTGCCAGGTCGCCGGTTCACCGAGCATCATCGCCTTGGTGCGCTCATGGTGACGGCTCGGCCCACCCTCGACGAGATAGGACGCCAAGGTGAACGGCGCGCCGGCGAATCCGATCAGCGGCACCTCACCCAATGCCGATACGAGCAACTTCACCGCGTCCGATATGGGCGAAACCTGCTGCGGATCAAGCGGTCTCAGATCTTGGACGTCACCGGTCGTCCGGATCGGATTGTCGATGACCGGCCCGACGTCGGGCACGATGTCCAGACCGATTCCCGCAGCCTTCAGCGGCACCACGATGTCGGAGAACAGAATGGCCGCATCGACCCCGTGGCGACGCACCGGCTGCAGGGTGATCTCACAGACCAGCTCCGGGTCGAAACACGCCTGCAGCATCCGGTGCTGCGCGCGCAGCTCCCGGTATTCCGGCAAAGAACGGCCGGCCTGGCGCATGAACCACACCGGCACGCGGTGGGGGGTGCGGCCGCTGGCGGCGGCCAAATAGGGCGAGGAGGGCAGCTCCCGGCGGGTATTCATCGGCTCCTATGGTGCCATGAGCCCATTTCGCGGGCCGTTGCGCGCTCGGAGGCGCATTATTACGGCGCGCCTGCCCACTGTCCTGGCCACATCGGCTAGCGTCAAACGCCGTGACCTCTGCCGAACCGGCTCAGTTCCGGACGGCGGTGGCGGCGATGAATGCCACCACCGTGCGGCCGGAAATCGAGCTGGGCCCGATCCGTCCGCCGCAGCGGCTGGCGCCCTACAGCTACGCCCTGGGCGCCGAGGTCCGACATCCCGAAACCACGATCGTTCCCGAGCGCTCCGAAGGTGACGCGTTCGGCCGGTTGATCCTGCTGCACGATCCCGATGGCGCCGAAGCCTGGGACGGCACCATGCGTCTGGTCGCCTACATCCAGGCCGATCTGGACTCCAGCGAGGCCGTCGACCCGCTGCTGCCCGAGGTGGCGTGGAGTTGGCTGGTGGATGCGCTGGAAACCCGAGCCGAGCATGTCACCGCGCTCGGCGGCACGGTTACCGCGACCACCTCGGTCCGCTACGGCGACATCTCCGGCCCACCCCGGGCCCACCAGCTGGAGTTGCGGGCGTCGTGGACGGCGACCACGTTGGAGCTGGGCCCGCATGTGGAAGCGTTCTGTGAAGTGCTCGAGCACGCAGCCGGGTTACCGCCGGCCGGCGTGACCGACCTGAGTTCCCGCACCCGCGCGTGAGATGACCGACGGGGACACCGAACAGACCGAGCCCGTCGAGGCCGACGCGACCCCGCTGCTGGCACCAGCCGACGGGGTGCCCGGCGTGTGCGTCACGGCCGACGAGATATCTTCTGCGGCAGCAATTCTCGCGCGCGGCAGCGGCCCGTTCGCCATCGATGCCGAACGCGCGTCGGGGTTCCGGTACTCCAACCGGGCATACCTGGTTCAGATCCGTCGCTCCGGCGCGGGCACCGCACTGATCGACCCGGTCAATCACGGCGGCTCCCCCATCGACGCGCTCGCGCCGGTTTCGGCAACGCTCGCCGAGGACGAATGGGTGCTGCACGCCGCCGACCAGGATCTCCCGTGCCTGGCCGAGATCGGCTTGCGACCGGGCAAGCTCTACGACACCGAGTTGGCGGGCCGGCTCGCCGGATTCGAGCGGGTCAACCTCGCGGCGATGGTGCAGCGACTGCTGGGCCTGCAGCTGATGAAAGGCCATGGGGCCGCCGACTGGTCGAAGCGACCGTTGCCGCCCGAATGGCTCAACTACGCCGCACTGGATGTCGAGGTCCTGCTGGAGCTGCGTGACGCGATCGCCGCGGTGCTCGAAGAGCAGGGTAAAACCGATTGGGCGGCACAGGAATTCGAGTATCTGCGAACCTATGTGGCCGCACCCACCCGCCGGGATCGCTGGCGGCGCACATCGGGTATCCACAAGGTTCGTAACCCGCGCGCGCTGGCCGCGGTGCGCGAGCTGTGGACCACGCGCGACAACATCGCCCGCGGCCGCGACATCGCCCCTGGCCGGATACTGCCGGACGCGGCGATCATCAACGCGGCCACGGCCGATCCGAAAACCGTTGACGAGCTGACCGCACTGCCGATCTTCGGTGGGTCCAAACAACGGCGCAGCGCCCAGATCTGGCTCGACGCGCTGAAGCGGGCCCGCGAGAATCCCGACCCGCCGCAGACGTCGGAGGCCCCCAACGGCCCGCCCCCCGCGGCGCGCTGGGCACGGCGCAAGCCCGAGGCCGCGGCCCGGCTTGAGGCAGCGCGGGCGGGCCTGGCCGAGCTGTCGCAGCGGGTGTCGGTTCCCACCGAGAACCTCATCACGCCCGAGGTGGTTCGACGGCTGTGCTGGGATTGGCAGCCAGCCGCCGACGCAGCGACGGCGATCGAAGAGTTCCTGGTGGCCAATCAGGTCCGGCCGTGGCAACGAGAACTCACGGTTCCGGTGCTGACTTCAGCACTCGGCAAAGCCGACGACTGATTCAACCGGCCACCCGGTCGATGTGTTCCAGAAAGTGCGCCAGCACCGCCTGAGGAGCCTCGATCTGTGGCCAGTGCGCGATGTCGTCGGCCAGCATCACCACATCGGGGTCGGCGATGACCTCCAGATACCGCTGCGCCATGTGCCGTCCGGAGTTCGGGTCAGACGGCCCGTCGATGAGGCGCATCGACACATCGGTGTCCCGCATCGCGCGCACCCAGCGGTTGCGGTGCGTATACCGGTCGGTGACGAAGCGACCGACCTTGTGCAGCACGCGTTTACCGTCGTTGTACTCCAGGATCTGGTGAAACTTCTGCATGAGCTGCGGCGAAGGCTTGGTGTGGACACCGAACATCTCATTGATGGTCGACTCGAGAAGCCGTCGCGACATCCGGCTGCCCTGGAACGGACTCATGATGTCGCCCAACGGTGTTCGCGACATCGCTTTCTGCATCAGACGCGGCGTGTAGGCCTCGTTGAACAGCCCGCCGTTGAGCCAGGTGATGGAGTCGATGCGCAGCGTTCCGTACGCCCGGCCGCCGAATTCGTGACGTGCCAACAGTTCCTGACCGACAGACACCCCGAGGTCGTGGGCCAGGATGTGAACGCGATCGACTCCCAGATGCGCCAGCAGAGCCTCGTGCATGTCGGCGTGGTCGTGCACCGAGTATCCGTAGGCGACGGGCTTGTCCGAGAATCCCATGCCGATCATGTCGGGCGCGATGACCGTGAACCGTTCGGTCAACGTGGGCCAGATGAGCGCCCAGTCCCACGAGTTGAACGGATAGCCGTGGATGAGGAGGAGATATGGGCCGCTCCCCTCGACCCGGTAGAAGATGTCGAAGCCCAGGTAGTCGAAATACCGGCCGGCGACCTTCCAGCGCTCCAGTTCAGCGTCCATGCCTGCCAACCTAGTTGAGCTCACGCTCGCGCCGAGCCTGTGATCGCCGACCTGAATTCGCATATGGAGACCGCCGGACTGCAATAACGTCAACGCGGTGGCAACAAGCGAAGAAACCGAAGGCGAAAAGGAGCGGGAGCGCTTCGCAGACCGCGCCCTGAGCATCGCCGAGGACACGGTCTACTGGTCGATCGCCGTGCTCTTGCTTGCCGGCTGTACGGTGCTGATCGTCGCGCAGGTCAACGTCATGCTGCGGTTGAAGAGCTCGCCGGCCGCGGTAATCATGCTGGAGTTGCTCGACGGCCTGCTGCTGGTCTTCATCTTCGTCGAGCTGCTGTATGCGGTGCGGACGTCACTGCGGTCCCGCGAGCTCGTCGCCGAGCCCTTCCTGATCGTCGGCATCCTCGCCTGCATCAAAGAAATAGTCGTACTGTCCGTGGACGCGGCCAAGCTGCTCGACAAGGGCCCGGAGTTCGCCAGGGCCATCGTTCAGGTCGGTGTGCTCGGCGGTCTGGTGCTCGTCCTCGCGGCCGCGATCTTCGTCCTGCGGCTTCAACGCCGCAACGCCGACCACATGCGCGACAAACCCGACGAGGTCTAGCCGAGACCGCGGCCGAGCACCTCGGAGGTTGCGCCCCGTTCGTCGGGACTGCCGAAGATGTTGGCGCACAACTCCGTCGCACCGGCGGCAGCCAGAGCACCGATCTGGTCGACGACTTCATCCGCCGAGCCGATCAGCGCCGCATCTCCGGCATGGGCGAAGCCTTCCCGGTCGAGCATCGCGCGATACGACGGCACGTTGTCGTAGACCGCAAACTCGCTGCGGGCCAGCTCGCGGGCGGCGGCTGGGTTGTCCGTGACGCACACCGGCAAGCCCGCGATCACCCGCGGCGCCGGACGCTGTGCGCGATCGGCGGCCGCGGTGATGGTCGGCACGATATGTTCGGCGATGGTGCGCGCGCCGGTCATCCAAGTCACCGTGCCATGGGCCTGCTCGCCGGCCAGGCTCAGCATCGCCGGTCCCATCGCGGCCAGCACGATGTCGGGTGGCTCGATTCCCGGCAGTTCCAGCGGCCGTAGCGTGGTGGCGCTGAGCTGCTCGCCGTCAACGGCGACATGTTCGCCTGCCATCGCCGGCACGAGGATGCGCAGGAACTCGGCCATCCGATGCCGGGGACGGTCGAACTCCATGCCCCACACGCTCTCGACGACGAACCGGTGCGACGTACCCAGCCCCAGGGTGAACCGGCCGCCCGTCGCGGCCTGCGTCGTCATCGCCGATTGCGCCAAGACCACCGGGTGCGTCGGGTATACCGGCAGCACCGCCGTTCCCAGACGCAACGATGTGGTTCGGTCGCCGGCGAACGCGAGCGCCGTCAACGCATCCCAACCGAAGATCTGCGGCACCCAGGCACCGTCAAAGCCGGCCCGTTCGCACGCGGCGATGTCGTCGACGTATGCGGCGAGGCCGCCGGTCGGGAAGACAATCTTGCTGATGTCCACGTGGCCGGTCAGTGCTCGCGTCTAGTCAAGACGATTGCTGACTTCGTCCTCGGCCACCGGTGCGCCGATCGCGGCCACCCAGCCGGTGATCTGGCGGGCGATGTGCCGATCCGTGAGGCCGACCTCGGCAAGCACCTCACCCCGTGAGGCATGGTCCTGGAACTCCTGCGGCAGACCCAGGTCTCGGCACGGCACGTCGATCTCGGCGTGGCGCAACGCAGCAGACACCGACGAGCCGATTCCGCCGTGCACGCCGTTGTCCTCGATTGTGACGACGAGCTTGTGTGCGCGCGCCAACTCGGCGATGGCGTCGGGAACCGGCAACACCCACCGCGGGTCCACCACGGTCACGCCGATGCCTTGATTACGCAGCAGCTCGGCAACTGCCAGCGCCATTTTCGCGAACGACCCGACCGCGACCAGCAGCACATCGTCGGTCAGCCCGCCCGCGGGGACGGCGAGCACATCGACTCCCCCACGGCGTTCGACGGCCGGGATGTCTTCGCCGACATCACCTTTCGGGAACCGGACGGCCGTCGGACCGTCGTTCACGGCCAGCGCCTCGCCGAGTTCTTCACGCAGCCGGGAGCCGTCCCGGGGCGCGGCGACCCGGATGCCCGGAACGATCCCGAGTACCGACAGATCCCACATGCCGTTGTGGCTGGCCCCATCGGGGCCGGTGACGCCGGAGCGGTCGAGCACCAGGGTGACCGGCAGTTTGTGCAGCGCGACGTCCATGAGGAGCTGATCGAAGGCACGGTTGAGGAACGTCGAGTAGATGGCCACCACCGGATGCAGCCCGCCCATGGCGAGGCCGGCCGCTGACGTCATGGCGTGCTGCTCGGCGATGCCCACGTCGAAGAACCGGTCCGGGTATTTCTCGCGGAACGCGCTCAGCCCCGTCGGCCCCGGCATCGCCGCGGTGATCGCCACGATGTCGCGACGCTTGGCCGCGGTCTTGATCAGTTCCTCGGAGAACACCGAGGTCCAGCCGAGCTTGGCCGCCTTGGTGGGCAGCCCGGTCTCCGGGTCGATGATGCCGCACGCGTGCATCTGGTCGGCTTCGTCGTTCTCGGCCGGCGGATAGCCCATGCCCTTGCGCGTGACCACATGCACGATCACCGGTGCGTTGAAACCCCTGGCGTGGCGCAGCGCGTTCTCGACGGCGTGCTCGTCGTGGCCGTCGATGGGCCCGACGTACTTCAGGCCCAGATCGGTGAACATCACCTGGGGGGCGATCGCGTCCTTGATACCGGCCTTGATGCTGTGCATGCACTGGTAGCAGAACTCGCCGACGACGGGCAGGCCGCGCACGGCCTTGCGGCCCTCCTCCAGCAGCCGCTCGTAGCCCGGCTGCAGCCGGAGGCCGGCGAGGTGGTCGGCGAACCCGCCGATGGTCGGTGCGTAGCTGCGGCCGTTGTCATTGACGACGATGACGACGGGGCGGCCCGCCGCGGCGATGTTGTTGAGCGCCTCCCAGCACATACCGCCGGTGAGGGCGCCGTCGCCGACGACGGCAACCACGTGGCGGTTGCGATGTCCGGTCAGCTCGAAGGCCTTGGCCAGCCCGTCGGCGTAGGACAAGGCGGCGCTGGCATGACTGGATTCCACCCAGTCGTGCTCGCTCTCGGCACGCGAGGGATAGCCGGAAAGGCCGTCCTTCATCCGCAGCGTGTCGAAATCCTGTCTGCGCCCGGTCAGCATCTTGTGCACGTAGGCCTGATGCCCGGTGTCGAAGATGATCGGATCGTGTGGCGAATCGAACACTCGGTGTAACGCCAGCGTGAGTTCGACGACGCCCAGATTCGGGCCGAGATGCCCACCGGTTGCAGCGACCTTGTGGATCAGGAACTGACGGATCTCCTGCGCCAATGCACTTAGCTGTGATTGCGACAGGTGCTGCAGATCTGCGGGGCCGCGGACCTGTTCAAGCATCCCGTCAGTCTACGCACGGATCCCGGAGTCAGTCCTGCCGAGGCTGGTAGACGTCGGGCACTCCGTCGCTGTCGGCGTCGGTGGTCTCCAGAATGTGGATGCGCCGGTAAACCACATTGCGCGAGATCAACACGACCGCGGCCAGCAGACCGGCAACCACTGACCCGGTGAGCACCGCAATTTTGACGTCGGCGTCGGCAACCGGGCTTTCTTC
Organism: Mycobacterium venezuelense; assembly: GCF_054919535.1. Taxonomy (NCBI): domain Bacteria; kingdom Bacillati; phylum Actinomycetota; class Actinomycetes; order Mycobacteriales; family Mycobacteriaceae; genus Mycobacterium; species Mycobacterium venezuelense. The sequence continues at coordinate 221,714 of NZ_JBONDW010000007.1, read as the reverse complement.
GAACGCAAGTTCGCCGATCAACAGCGACACCGTGAAGCCGATCCCGGCGAGCAATGAGACGCCGAACACATCACGCCAGGCCAGGTCCTCGTCGAGGTTCGCGTGAGTGAATCTGGCCAGCAGGTAGGTCGTGCAGAAGATGCCGATGGGTTTGCCGAGCACCAAGCCGGCGATCACGCCGAGCGTCAGCGGATGTGTGAGCGCGGTAGCGAATCCGGACAAGCCACCGACGGTTACCCCCGCAGCGAAGAATGCGAACACCGGGACGGCGACCCCGGCCGAGAGCGGCCGCAGCCGATGTTCGAAGCGTTCGGCGGCGGCGTGGCGGCCCAGCACCGGCACGGTGAAGCCGAGCAGCACCCCCGCGACCGTGGCGTGCACGCCACTCGCGTGCACGAGCGCCCACGCCACCACCGCGAGCGGGACCAGGATCCACCACTGCCGGTGACCGCGTTGCACGGCGAGACCGAACAGCGCGATCGGTACGAGCGCCGCGAGCAACGGGCCGGGCGCCAGGTGATCGGTGTAGAAGACCGCGATGACGATGATCGCCAGCAGATCATCGACGACCGCCAAGGTCAGCAGGAAGATCCGCAGTGCCGACGGCAGGTGGCTGGACAGGACGGCGAGCACCGCGAGCGCGAAGGCGATGTCCGTGGCGATCGGCACGGCCCAGCCGTCGAGGTTCTCCGGCTGGCCCGCGAACAAGTTGATTCCGATGAAGATCGCCGCGGGCGCCGCCATGCCGCCGACCGCGGCGGCGATGGGCAGCGCCGCACGCGCGGGGTCGCGCAGATCCCCCGCGACGAACTCGCGTTTCAGCTCAACACCCACGACGAAGAAGAAAATGGCCAACAACCCGTCGGCCGCCCAGGCCGAAATGCTCAGGTTCAGGTGCAGCGATTCCGGACCGATGACGAACGCCGACATCCGGTCATACGCCGAAGACCAGGGCGAGTTCGCCCACACCAGCGCGGCCCCCGCCGCGGCGAGGAGTAGTGCACCGCCGACGGTTTCAGCGCGCAGCAGCTCCGAGATGCGTTGCCACTCGGGCCACGACGAGCGTGCGAGCAACCGGGGACGGCTGCGGTCAGGTGGACTGGTCATGGCGGGCTCCCGTGGACAGCATGCAATGGCGCCGACCAGGCTTCCCGGCACACCTCTGCGATCACGCTAACAGCTGGACGCCTCGAGTACGCGCCTGACGGTGGCGAACTGCGCGGCCGCGAGCCGATCGAAATCCTCGCCGACGACCTCGTCGAAATGGGTCACCGTCCACTCGTCGAAAACCTGGAGGATGCGCAGGACGACGGTGCACTGCAACGCTTCTGGCAAATCATCGCGCACCGCACCGCAGCGTCGGCCGACCCGCAGCATCTCCTCGATCCAGTGCCGCACGGCGGCCAGCATGCCCGCCGAGGCGGTGCCATCGCCGCCGGGCGCGTCGCCGTAGACCATCCGGCCGAGCGTCAGCGCCGACTCCTCCCGCTGTGACACCGAGACGAGGTCGGTGAAAAAGCCCTCCACCCGTGGCCAGAAGTTCGGGCCGCAAAATTCGCCGGGATCTGGGATCTCCATGGTATTCGCGATATCCGCGATCAATTCGGCCATGACGTATTCGAATAATTCGTCCTTGGATTCGATGACGTAATAGAACGAGCTCTTGCTCATGCCACATCTGGCGATGATGCGGTTCAACGACGCCTCGCGGAAGCCCGCGGAAGCGAACTCTGCCGCTGCTACATCGACCAAACGGCGGCGCCGCTCGGCAGGCATCCGATTCAGCCGGCCACTGTGCACCACCACATCTTAGACTGGACCACCCGGTTCACAGAATGGTAGCGTCGCGCCTGGACGATTCGAGAGGAATTCCGTGTTCACCTCCACCACACTCGAAAAGCAGTACCTCTCGACCGCCCGGGACAAGCTCAGAATTCTCATCGTCGGAGCGGGCATCGCGGGGCTCACCGCCGCAGGCTTGCTACGCCGAGCCGGTCATCATCCGGTGCTCATCGAGCGCGCATCGGACGGCATACCGCCGGGATACATGCTGGCGCTGATGCCGATCGCGGACGCCGCCCTCGACGACCTCGGCGCACGTGCCGCCTACCGCGGCGCGAGCGTGCCGTTCGACGACTACGGGATGCGCGCGCACACCGGCCGGCTTGTGCGCGTCGACTCGATGAGCCGCGTACTCGGAAGCTACGGAGACTATCGGGGCATCTCCCGCGGCGCCTTGATCGACGTGCTCAGCGGCACCGGGTGCGCGGTCTCCTTGGACTCCACCGTCCTGGCGTTGACCGAGACGGACTCGGCCGTGCACGTGACCATCGCCGAATCAGGCGAGTCCCGCCGATTCGAGTTCGATCTCGTCATCATCGCCGACGGCATCCGTTCCCAAACCCGTGAACTCGTGCTGGCGGGCCGCCCGGTCGAGGTTGTCGACACGCAGTGGGGCGGCTGGGTGGCCTGGGCGCCAGAGCAGTCCGTTCCGCCCTCGCGCGGTGAAGAACTCTGGGGTGCAGGGCGTTTCGCGGGCTTGTACCCGGTCGCCGGAGCAGTCGGGGTGTTCCTGGGCGGCCCCCGGTCAGACACCGACGCAGGCCCGGCCGCGTTCGTCAGCGAATTCCGCAAGTCGCTCAAGGTCACCGCCCCACCGATCGATGCCGCTCTCGACGCCGTCCTGGCCGAACGCGACCCCTATTTCTGGTCGCTGACCGACTGCCGCTCCCCCGTCTGGACGACGGGGCGCACGGTGTTGCTCGGCGACGCTGCCGCAGGATTCCTACCGACCGCGGGAATCGGCGCGGGCATGGCGATGGAATCGGCGTGGGTGTTGTGCCGGATGCTGAACAGCACCGACGGTCGCCGGCTCACCGACGTGCTCGGCGCATACGAGAGCACACAACGCCCGCGGGTCGAAGCAGCCCAGGACAACTCTCGCCAGTTGGCCAGACTCATGTTTCGGCGCAGCCGCGGACTCGCCGTGCTGCGCGAGGTCGCAATGCGGATCGTGAGCGTCGATATCGCACTCAAACCGATCCAGCGGCTGGTGGCTGAGCAGCCCAAACCTGACGAGGTGGCGGCGTCGCTGCGTTGATTTACCGACGCGAAAAATTCGGCGCCTACGAAATCGGTTGGACGGCGCCAAAAGGGCAATAAACCGATCGCGTCGTGATTACGTAGGGTGTACTACGAAATCGATTACTCCGGGGTGCGGATTGAGTCCTTTCGACAACTACTACGCGCGTACTGCCCTGCTTGCCGCGCAGGGCCAGCGCACCCGGATGCGTCACATCGTGGCGGTGACGATCATCAGCTTGGGCGTCGTCCCGCTGTTACTGCTCGGCACGCCGGCCGGCCCGCGGGGCGTGGGGCGCTACCTCGAGATCGGGGTGAGCGCCTGCGGACTGCTGATGGCCTGGTGGTGGTGGCGCAGGCAGTGGCCGAGTCGGAATCAATCCTGGCTCGTGGTGTCGATCGGCACGACGGGCATCGCGGTCATCTGCATCCTGATGGCCGATCCGGTGGTCGGCTTGCTCGGCACCGCGGCGTTCAGCCTGATCACCACCTATGCGGCGTTCTTGCACAGCAGACGCGTGCTGATCCTGACGTGGTTGGCCTCGGGCATCGTCGTCGCCTATCTCGCCGTTCGGGTCGCGATGACCGACGTCTGGCTGGGCCTGTGCGGCGCAGTGGCGTCCATGCTCGTCATCGTCACGACGTCGGCGATGTGCCGGATGGCCGTCGGGCTGATCGACCACGACAATGTTCAGCACCCCGACGAGATCGATCCGCTGACGGGCCTGCTCAACCGGGAAGCGTTCGACATCCACGCGGCCACGATGCTCGGCTCGCACAGCCGCCACGACGACCAGTACGTCGTCATCCTCGCGGTCGGCATCGATGACATGTCGCTTCTGAGCGATATGGACGGCACGCACAGTACGTTGCATGCGCGCGTCGCCGTCGGGCAGGCGATGCGGGAGACCGTGCGCCACCGGGTCCCGTTGGCGCACGTCTCCGACAGCGAATTCCTCATCGCTGACGTCTTCAAGACGAATGACCCTTCGCCGCTGGTGAACCGGATCAGGATTGCGATCAGCACCACACCCATGCGGCTGACCGCGAGCATCGGGACCGCGTGCAGCCCGTTGCGGCCGTTGACCGAACTTCCCGCCGAACAGGTCGTCGACGCGCTCGTCGACCTCGCTGTGCGCGCGATGAACCAGTCCAGGGCCGCGGGCGGTAACCAGACCACCTACGCCCACTACCCGACACCGACACCCAACCAGGACTGAACCAGCGCGTCACAGCCGCGTGGTGTTCGCGCCCCGGCCGAGTTGGTCCATCATGCATGTCACGTAAAGCGCCACCGCCAGACCCGATTCGTCGAGCGATCGGCCGAGCAGTCGCGCCACCCGGTCCAGTCGGTAGATCAGTGTGTTGCGGTGCACGTGCATGCCCGCGGCCGCTCTGGTGATGTTGAACGCGCTGTCGCCCCACGCGATCAGCGTCGCGCGCAGGGTCGGCCATTCCCGGTCGTGCCGCAGCGGGCGCAGGACGCTCTCCGTCAATCGCGTGCGCGAATCGATCGGCACCACCGAAAGCGCCTGCTGCAGCCGGAAATGCTCGATCTGACGAACCGCCTGTTGCCCGCCCACCACGGAACCGAGCTGCATCGCGTCGAAGGCGTCGCGGGCCGAAACATTCAACTCCTCAACGCCAGAAGCCGCGGACCCGATCGCCACCCGCGCGCTCAGCTGCTGTGTGCGCGTCACCGCGACAAGTTCCTCGCAGCGCTCAAGCACCGATCGGTCGCCACTGTCGGAATCGTCTGGTGCCGCGACGGCGATCACCGTGCCCGCGAGCGGTGCGATGAGGTCGGCGGCCGTGTTGAACACCGCCTCGGTGTGCCGCATCAGCTGGTCGGAATCGTGTTCGTACCGCGAACCGTCGGAGTCTTCGAGTGCCGCCAGCACTATTCGGCGGGGCAGTGTCAGATCATGACCGAGAGTTCTTGCCCGTCGCAGTAATTGGGCCACCGGCACGCGAGAGTGATGCCACTCGCACACTTCCCGCAACAACTCGGTCACGGCGCGTTCGCGGGTGACTCGGGAACCGATCCGCGCCGCCTCCTGCATGAGGATCTCGGTCTGCCGTTTGACCACGAGGCCGAATCGTTCGACCTCCTCGGGCGGTCCGGAGAGCCCGACCGTCCCCACCACCACGTCATCGATGACGAGCGGGGTGGTGACCCCGGGCAGCGTACCGACCAGGTTCTGGACGTCCGCGCTGGAATGGGTCATCGTTCGGCGGCTTCGAATGACCTCGACCGACGCCTCATGGAACTGGCCGATACGCGACGTATCGCCGCTACCGACCACGATCCCCGATTCGTCGGAGATCATCACGTTGTAACCGATCACGTCGGTGATCTCGTTGGCGATCTGTTGCGCCAGCGCTTGGCCGAGCACGTGACCCCCTACCCCTTGCACTAGGCAATACGCCTAAGTGATCCTCCAGAATTAACGACAGTTTAGGCACTTTGCCTAGAGACGTGGGTCACGTTTGCTCCATACGATGATGCGAATTCGGCAAGGAGTTCACATGACACCTCTCGACTGGGCTTTGCTCGCAGGCTATTTCGCCCTTCTGATCGTGATCGGGCTGCAGACCATGAGGCGGATCAAGAATCCCGACGATTTCGCGGTCGCCGGCAACCGGATCGTCTGGCCGGTCTTTTTCGGCAGCCTCGCCGCGGCGTTCCTCGGCGGCGGCGCATCGATCGGCGTCGCCGGGGCGACGATGCGCGACGGATACGTCTACATGTTCGCGTTCTGCGCGTTCGGAATTCAGACGGTACTCGTCGGGCTGTTCATCGCCCCTCGGCTGAAGAACTACCGCGGCGCGCACACCCTGGGCGACGTGATGGACGAGCATTACGGCAAAGCGGCCAGGGTGGTCACCGGAATCCTGTCCCTGGCGTTGTGTTCGGGAATCCTCGGCGCCCAGGCCCTGGCGATCGGGACTGTCGTCAACGCGACGCTCGACGTCCCGACCGGCCCCGCGGTGATCATCGGAATGGGCATCGTGGTGTTGTACTCGTCTTTCGGCGGTGCCTGGGCGGTGATTCAGACCGACATGCTGCAGTTCGTCTTCCTGGGCGTGTTCCTGCCGGTAGCCCTCCTGATCGGGCTGGACGCGGTAGGCGGCCCGGCGTCGCTGTTGAGCCAGGTGCCCTCCGACCACCTGACACTGCTCGGCGACTACACCCCGTTGAAGTTCCTCACCCTGTTCGTGGCGTTACTACTGGGCGAGACCCTGGTACCGCCGTACGCGCAACGCACGTTCTCCACGCCCAATTCGCGCCACGCCAAGATCGGCTACACCATGGCGGGATTCTTCTCGTTCTACTTCTACTTCACCGCAGCCTCGATCGGGCTGATCGCGCTCGTGCTCTACCCCGACATCAAGACCGACGAAGCGCTCCCGACCGTGGTGATGCAACTGATGCCGGTCGGCATCCTGGGATTGGTGATCGCGGCGCTGCTGGCCGTCGTGATGTCCACCGCGAGTTCCTATCTGAATTCCACGGCCGTTGTCCTGACCAAGGACGTCTACCAGCCGATGCGCGTCGACCCCTTGCCACCCAAACGGCGCCTGACGGTCGAACGCACCACGAGCGTCATAGTCGGCGCCGCGGCAACGACTTTCGCGCTGAGTGTGCCGTCCATCGTCGACGCGCTGCTCTACAGCTACGCGCTGTGGGCGCCCACGATCATCGTGCCGTTGTTCGGTGCGGTTCTGTTCGGAATCCGTTCCGCACCAGCCGCTTTGTCGGCGATCGCCGCGGGCGCCATCGTGACCGCGGTATGGCAGTGGGGGCTCGACGCCCCGTTCGGGCTCGACGACGGTCTGATCCCCGGCGTTCTGGCCAATCTCATCGTCTACATCGCCGTCGCGGCGGCAACCGCCAATCGCTACCCGCGCCGGCACCAACCGACCCTGGTCACACAAGGAGAACTTGCATGATGCTCAACCTGCTCTTCTACGGCATACCCGTTCTGGTCATCATCGTGACCCTGTGGGTGGGATTTCTCGGCTGGCGCTTCTATGTTCAGGAAGTGCTGCGCGACAACGGTTCTGAGCAAGTTTCAGTCGAAGGAGGACGTTCGAGGTGAAGGTAGCTGTCATCGGGGCAGGAGTGGTGGGCGTGGCGACCGCGCACGCGCTGGCCGAGCGCGGGCACGAGGTGCACGTCTACGATCGGCGGCCGGAAGTAGCCACCGACACCTCGGCGAGCACTGGGGGCCTGATCGCACCGGGACACTCGTACACGTGGGCGTCGCCGAGTGCGCCGACGATGCTGCTGCACTCCTTGATGGGCCAGGAGACGTCGATCAGAGTCAGGCGCGCCGACACCGCCCTGGCCCGATGGGGGCTCCGGTTCCTCCGCGAGTGCACGCCGTCGCGGTCACGCACCAACACCCTCGCGAAATTCGAACTCGCGCGCTACAGCCAACGACTGCTCGACGAGATCGCCCATCGCGAAGGACTGGAGTTCAGCCAGACCGACAAGGGCGTGCTCTATCTGTACCGAAGCGAAGCCGAGTTCGCCGATGCGGTGAGCAGATCGGCGCTGCTACGTGACCAGGGGCGTCAGCAGGAGGCACTCGGCTCCGAGCAGATCGCCGTCGTCGAACCGGCGTTGCGCCACGCAGCAGGTCAGTTCGCCGGAGCGATCCACGACACCTCCGACGGCACCGGAGACCCGCACCGGTTCGCCACCGCGCTGGCGGCAGCCGCCCGCGGGCTCGGCGTCGAATTCCACCTTTCCACCGCGATCGACGGCCTGACCACCGACGGGTCGACCATCAACGGCATGCGGACGGCCGATGGTGTGGTCCGCTCGGACGCCGTTGTGCTGGCCGCCGGATCGGCCAGCCCACTGCTGGCCCGCGGCATCGGCGTATACCTGCCGGTGTACCCGGCCAAGGGCTACAGCGTGACCGCGACGATCAAAGATCCAGACCGGGCACCGGCCCTCGGCGGCATCGACGAGCGGTACATGGTGGCGTGGTCACCGTTCGGAAGTGAGCTGCGGATGTCGGCGACCGCGGAGTTCGTCGGATACGACCGCAGCGCCGCGCCCGCGGATTTCGCCCGCATCCTCGCCGCGGGCGACCGACTGTTCCCTGGTGCGATCGACTGGGCCGGCGCACATCACCGAACCGGCCTGCGTCCGGTCACGCCGGACGGCCCCCCGCTGATCGGCCTGGGCCGTCACGACAACCTGTTCTACAACACCGGGCACGGAAACGTCGGCTGGACCATGGCCTGTGGATCGGCCCGGATGCTCGCCGACCTCATGGACGGCAAGCGGCCCGACATCGATCCCACGCCCTACAGCCCGATTCTGCGCCGCAGGCACCCGTCGTATCAGCGTGCCCACGACTAGCGCGTCAGCACCGCGATGCACTCCACGTGGTGGGTGAGCGGGAACGAGTCGAACACCCGGATCTCCTCGACGCCGTAGCCGTGTCCGAGGTAGAGCCCGACGTCGCGGGCGAATGACGCAGCCTCGCAACCGATGTGGATGATCCGGGGTACACCGGCGCCGGCCAGCAGATCGATCACCTCACGCCCGGCCCCGGTCCTCGGCGGGTCGAGCACCGCAACGTCGGCCGGCCGGTTTTGCCCGGACAGTGCCCGACGCACCGAATCCGTGACCACCGACACCCACGGCAGGTCGGTCAGCGCGGCGCGGGCCGAGCGCGACGCGCCGCGCGAGGTGTCGACCGTGACCACGTGCCCGCTCTCCCCCACGCGTTCGGCCAACGCCGCAGCGAAGACCCCGGCTCCGCCGTACAGGTCCCACGCGGTCATGCCGGGTTGCAGCTGCGCCCAGCCCGCCACGAGCTCGCTGTAGAGCGCCGCGGCGTCGCGGTGCGCCTGCCAGAACGCCGTCACCGGGACTCGCCATACGCGATGTCCGATCCGCTGCACGGCCTCGTAATCGCCGTCTACCACCCGCGTCGGACTCTTGCGGCCGTTCTTGGGCCCCGACTGCACTACGTGCCGGACACCATCGGAATCCAGGGCGATGTGCAGTTGCGCACCGCCGGCCCAGCGGGCGTCGGCCAGACCCGACACCAAACCGTCCGGCAACTGCGCACAGCCGAGATCGGTGACGAGCTCGGCGCTGTGATAGCGGTGAAAACCGGGCCGCCCGTCAGGCGTGGTGTCCAGCCGCACCCTGGTGCGCCATCCGGTCGCCCCCGACGCACCGACGGGTTCGGCGCTGGCGGCATCCTCGTCGCGCCAATGGAACCCGCCCAGCCGCTCCAATTGGTTGGCGACGACGGCACCCTTGAGCCGGCGGGTGGCCGCCGGATCGGCGAACGCCAGGTCGCAGCAACCGGCGCCGTCGGCACCGGCGATCGGGCAGAGCGAGGCGACACGATCCGGCGATGGCTCGATGACTTCGACAACCTCTGCGCGCCAAAAGGATCCGCGCTCGTCGACGACACGCACGCGCACGGTCTCACCGGGCAGCGCATAGCGGACGAATACCACGCGGCCCTCGTGGCGGGCCACGCAACTGCCACCGTTGGCCGCGGGACCGGTGGTAAGGGTCAGTTCGTTCACTCCAGGAATCCCCTGCGAGCATCCCCCGGTGCCGATTGCGGCTGCAGCGCTTTGAGCCGCTCCGACGAATTGAGCTGCCATGGAACAGATGTCACCATGACGTTCGGCATGAACAGCAGGCGGCCCTTGAGCCGCAGCGCACTCTGGTTGTGCAGGACCTGCTCCCACCAATGCCCGACGACGTATTCGGGGATGAACACCGTGACCACGGTTCGTGGCGACTCCTTGGTGACCCGCTTGACGTAATCGAGTACGGGTCGGGTGATCTCGCGGTACGGCGAGGCGATGACCTTGAGCGGCACACTGATATCGCTGTCCTCCCACTGATGCACCAGCGCACGGGTCTCGGCGTCGTCGACGCTGACCGTGATCGCCTCGAGCACATCGGGCCGGGTGGCACGCGCGTAGGCCAGTGCCCGCTTGGTCGGCAGGTGCAGCTTCGACACCAACACCACCGCGTGGTTGCGGCTCGGCAACACGATGTCGCCTTCTTCGTTCTCGTCCTGCGCATCGAGTTCGCGGGCCACGGTGTCGTAGTGCTTGTGGATGGCCTTCATCAAGACGAACAGCGCCGTCATCGCCAGGATCGCGATCCAAGCCCCGGCGAGGAACTTCGTCACCACAACCACGACCAGCACCGCACCGGTGGCGGTGAGACCGATGGCATTGATGATCCGCGAACGCATCATGTGCCTGCGGACCGCGGGATCGGTTTCGGTGCGCAGGAGTCGGGTCCAGTGCCGCACCATGCCGATCTGGCTGAGGGTGAACGACACGAACACTCCGACGATGTAGAGCTGGATCAGTGCGGTGACCTCGGCGCGGAATGCCACGACGAACGCGATCGCGGCGAATGCCAGGAACAGGATGCCGTTGGAGAACGCCAACCGGTCACCACGGGTGTGCAGCTGGCGCGGCAGAAACCGGTCCTGCGCGAGAATCGAGCCCAGCACCGGGAACCCGTTGAACGCGGTGTTGGCCGCCAGCACCAGGATCAGCGCGGTGACACCGGCGATGAGGTAAAGGCCGATCGGGAAATTGTGAAACACCGCGTCGGCGAGCTGGGCGATGAGCGTCTTCTGGTGATAATCGGCAGGCGCTCCGACCAACTGCTCATGCGGACGTTCGGCCATCTGCACGCCGGTCGCCCTGGCCAGCATGATGATGCCCATGAACAGCGTGACCGAGATCAGACCGAGCAGAAGCAGCGTGGTGGCAGCGTTACGCGACTTGGGCTTGCGGAATGCCGGCACACCGTTGCTGATCGCCTCAACGCCGGTGAGCGCGGCCGATCCGGACGAGAATGCCCGGGCCACCAGGAATACCAGCGCGAAACCGAGCACCTCGCCGTGTTCGGCGTGCATCTCGAAGCCGGCCGACTCCGCGCGCAGCGGGTGGTCGAGCACATAGATCTGGAACAGACCCCAGCCCAGCATGATGAACATGCCGAACATGAATGCGTAGGTGGGGATCGCGAATGCGGTGCCGGATTCCCGGATTCCGCGCAGGTTGATCGATGCCAGCAGCAGTATCGCGACGACGGCGAAAATCACCTTGTGCTGAGCCACGAACGGCACGGCCGAGCCGATGTTGGACATGGCCGACGACATCGACACCGCGACCGTGAGCACGTAGTCCACGAGCAGAGCGCTGGCCACCGTCAAGCCGGCTGTCGGGCCCAGGTTGGTCGTCACGACCTCGTAGTCACCGCCACCAGATGGGTAGGCGTGCACGTTCTGCCGATAACTCGCGATCACGATGAGCATGACCCCGGCGACCGCAAGGCCGATCCACGGCGACATCGAGTACGCCGTCAGCCCGGCCACCGAGAGCACCAGGAAGATCTCCTCCGGTGCATAGGCGACCGATGAGAGCGCGTCGGAGGCGAACACCGGCAGCGCGATCCGCTTGGGCAGCAGTGTGTGGGACAGCTTGTCGCTGCGGAACGGCCGTCCCAGGACCAACCGGCGCGCTGCCGTCGAAAGCTTGGACACGAGTGCCAAGAGTAAGCCCGAAGGCGAACGGGTGTCAGAAAGCTGTAGCGTTCGTCAGTGCACGGGTTGAGATAGCTTGATCTTTCTGCTGCCGGAAAGGACCGTCTGGTGCGTGTAGTTGTCATGGGATGTGGCCGGGTCGGCGCGTCCCTCGCCGACAGCCTGGCCAGAATTGGCCACGACGTCGCCATCATCGACCGGGACAGCACTGCGTTTCACCGGTTGTCCCCCGAGTTCCCGGGCGAGCGGATCCTGGGCATGGGGTTCGATCGCGATGTGCTGCTGCGCGCCGGGATCGAAGAGGCAGGCGCATTTGCCGCGGTGTCATCCGGCGACAACTCGAACATCATCTCGGCGCGGGTCGCGCGGGAGACCTTCGGCGTCGAGCGTGTCGTGGCGCGCATCTACGACGCCAAACGTGCGGCCGTCTACGAGCGACTCGGTATCCCGACCGTGGCGACCGTGCCGTGGACCACCGACCGCCTGCTCAACGTGCTGACCAAAGAGACCGAGACGACTAAATGGCGTGATCCTTCTGGCAGCGTCGGTGTCGCCGAGCTTCCGCTGCACGAGAACTGGGCGGGGCGGCGCGTGACCGACCTCGAGGCGGCCACCGGCGGGCGCGTGGCGTTCATGATCCGGTTCGGCAGCGGTCATCTGCCCGACGCGAAAACCGTCATCCAGGCCGGCGATCAGGTCTACGTCGCAGCCGTCGCCGGTCACATCGCCGAAGCACTGGCCATCGCGGCACTGCCGCCGAGCGAAGACCTGGAGTCCGAATGATGCGCGCGGCCGACGAACGTGAGGAGTGGCCCCGATGAAGGTCGCGATCGCCGGGGCCGGGGCTGTCGGCCGCTCCATCGCCCGCGAGCTCCTCGAGAGCAACCATGAGGTGACGCTGCTCGAACGCAACCTCGACCACATCGATGTCGACGCGATCCCGGCCGCGCACTGGCGGCTCGGTGACGCGTGCGAGCTTACGATGCTGGAGTCGGTGCGGCTCGAAGAGTTCGACGTCGTGATCGCCGCCACAGGCGACGACAAGGTCAACGTGGTCGTGAGTCTGTTGGCCAAGACCGAGTTCGCGGTGCCGCGGGTCGTGGCGCGAGTCAACGACCCACGCAACGAATGGCTGTTCGACGAGAACTGGGGCGTCGACGTCGCCGTGTCCACGCCGCGGATGCTGGCCTCACTCGTGGAAGAGGCAGTCGCCGTAGGCGATCTGGTGCGGCTCATGGAATTCCGCAAGGGCCAGGCCAACCTCGTCGAGATCACGCTGCCCGACGACACCCCGTGGGGCGGCAAACCCGTCAAACGGCTGGAGTTGCCGCGCGACGCGGCCCTGGTGACGATCCTGCGTGGCGCGCGGGTGATCGTGCCGGAATCCGACGAACCGCTCGAGGGCGGCGACGAACTGCTGTTCGTGGCGGCCACCGAGGTGGAAGACCAGCTGCGGGAACTGTTGCTGCGCCCGGCGTCACGCTGAGGCCACTCAGTCGGCCGTTTGAGCCGCCTGGTGTGCGTGCAGGGCACGCTGCGCGGTGCGGATGGCCAGATACGTCACCAACGCAGCGACCGCCGTCAGCGGCCAGCCCATCGCGATCCGGGCGAAGCCAAGCCAACCCGTCTCATCGGCGTCGTAGAGGTACTCCTGCACCAGGAACCGCGACGCGAACACCAGCACCCAGGTGATGGTGGCGATGTCGAACGCCAGCACCGCCTTGCGGACGTCGCGCCAGCCCCGGTCGTGCGAATTGACCCAGCCCCACACATAACCGACCGCCGGCCTGCGGATCAGGACCGAGACTGCGAACACCACCGCCCACAGCAGCGACGTCCAGATGCCAAGGAGGAAATAGCCTTTCGACTCCCCCACCATGTAGGCGATCAGCGCGCTGATCCCCACCGCGAAAAATCCGGATATCGCGGGCTGCACCGATTCCCGGCGGATGAGCCGCCAGATCAGGATGAGGGTCGCCACACCGAGAGCGGCTCCGATGGCGGGCATGAGCCCGAACGCCGATGACACCGGCACGAATACGACCACCGGCAGTGTGGAGTAGATCAGGCCGCTGATGCCGCCCATCTGGTCGAGGATCGCCCGACCACCGCTGTTCGGCTGGGCTGACGCCAACTCCGGCTCGCTCGTTGGGCCTGGGGGTGCGTTGCCTGGGCCGCTTTCGGCCTGGCTCACTTCTGAATTTCGTAGTGCGGGTTGTAGATCGCTTTCGTACCGTTCTCCAACTTGCCGACGCGGCCGTGCACCCGCAGGGTGCGGCCAGACTCGATACCCGGGATGCGGCGCTGTCCCAGCCACACCAGCATCACCGTGTCCGTCCCGTCGAACAGTTCGGCTTTGACGCCGCCAGAACAGCCTTTGCCGTTACATTCGACACTGCGCAGGGTCCCGACCATCGTCACTTCCTGGCCGCGCTGGCAATTGATCGCCTTCTGCGCGCCGGTGTTGGCCGCTTCGTCGCTGAGCTCTTCAACATCGAGCTGCTCGGGGTCCTCCGTCAGGCGTCGCGTCAGCCGGCGCAGATACCCTTCGGCCGTAGCCATGGTCCTCTCCTGACCTTTCGCGGATCCACCGTGGATCCACCCAACCAACGCCACGGTAGACCTCTTATTCCCCGAATGCCACGCGGGGTGTGTGTCGGCACGCCGGTAATTTGACGAGGCGGGCACGATCATGTGATGAGCGTCATTCTGCGTGGTGTCACAACAGTTCTACTTCCCGGAACCGGATCCGACGACGACTACGTCTACCGGGCGTTTTCGGCTGCGCTGCATGGCGTCAACGCGATGGTGGTGACGCCACCGCCGCAGCCAGGCCGGCTCGTCGCGGGGTACCTGGACGCGCTCGACGATGCGGCGCGGTCCGGTCCGATCGCCGTGGGCGGAGTGTCCATCGGCGCGGTGGTGGCCACCCGATGGGCACTCGACCATCCCAGCCGTGCCGTGGGGGTGCTGGCCGCCCTGCCACCCTGGATGGGTTCTCCGCAGAACGCGCCCGCGGCGTTGCTGGCGCGCCAGTCCGCCCATTTACTGCGCCGAGAGGGGCTTGCGGCGACCGTCGCGCAGATGCGTGAGTCCAGTCCGGCTTGGCTGGCCGACGAACTGACCCGCTCGTGGGTGGGTCAATGGCCGGCATTGCCTGAGGCCATGGACGAGGCCGCCGGTTACGACGCCCCAAGCTGTGCCGAGTTGGAACGGCTCACCGTGCCGATGGGTGTGGCGGTGGCCACCGACGACCCGGTGCACCCGGCCGAGGTCGGGTTCGAATGGGTAGCCGCCGCGCCACGTGCGGCGTTGCGCACCGTCACACTGGCGGAGATGGGCGTGAACACCGGCGTTCTGGGTGCGGCCTGCCTCGCCGCCCTCCAGG
This sequence comes from Mycobacterium venezuelense, assembly GCF_054919535.1. Taxonomy (NCBI): domain Bacteria; kingdom Bacillati; phylum Actinomycetota; class Actinomycetes; order Mycobacteriales; family Mycobacteriaceae; genus Mycobacterium; species Mycobacterium venezuelense. The sequence goes on along the minus strand of NZ_JBONDW010000007.1, from coordinate 206,681 downwards.
AGGCCTGAAGAAGCCTATCCCCCGGTGATGGTGCGGAGCTGCTGCATTGCCGACCCCTGCGCGCTGCGCCGGGCCGCCGGCTCGGCCGGCGGCTGGTCCTGAGGTGTCTGCTGCTGCCCCTGCTGTTGCGCCGCGGCCTGGGCGGCCGCCCGCAGCTGGGCAGCCATCGGCTCCGGCAGTTGCACCTGCAACGGCGTACGCACCGGCATGGGCGTGTCGCCACGCCGGATCACGGTGTCCGCCAAGGACGCCCGAGCCTCTTCGGCGAGCGCGTCGATGGTTTCGGGCGAACCGTTGACGACGCAGCGCACCATCCACCGATAACCGTCGACGCCGATGAACCGGACCACGCCGCCATTGCCGGCGCCGACCACCTCACGGCCCCACGGGCCGTCCTGGATTGCCACCGACGCGGCGTCTTTCCGCAGTGAATCGGCAAGTTCGCCGGCGACCTCCCGCCACAGACCCGCACTCTTCGGTGCGGCATAGGCCGCGATGGTGAACCGGCCGTTGGGCGTCACGACCCACACCGCGCTCGGTGCGCCGGCCTCATTGAGTTCGACCTGGACCTGACCGCCGTCGGGCATCGGGATCAGGACGGATCCCAGGTCGAGCCGGCCTTGTGCCGCGACCGCCGCGTCGTCGAAGTCTTCGATGTCGAACGGGCCGTCGAAATCCTCGTCAGTCTCATCCGTCACAGCAGGCTCGATTCGTTCGTTGGCGGGCGTTTCGCTGCCGTTGTCGCTCGCCGGTTCGTTGCTCTTGCGTTTTCCGAATGCCATCACAAACTCGCATGTCCGCCGGAGGAACCGTGGCCACCGTCGCCACGGGAGGTGTCGGCCAAACCGGCCTCGTCGAACGAGGTGACCTCGACCAGGTCCGGAAGTTCCACCCGCTGCACCAGCAACTGGGCGATCCGGTCGCCACGATTCACCACGATCGGGGTCTCCGGATCGAGGTTGATGAGCGAAACCTTAATCTCACCGCGGTAGCCGGCGTCGATCGTTCCCGGACTGTTGACGATCGAAAGGCCAACGCGCGCAGCCAAACCCGAGCGAGGATGCACGAGCCCGACCATGCCGTGCGGAATCGCAACCGCAACCCCGGTGGGCACGAGCGCCCGCTGCCCGGGGGCCAGTTCGACATCCTGCGCGCTGTAGAGGTCGACGCCCGCGTCGCCATCGTGCGCCCGACTGGGCATCGGGAGTTCGCGATCCAATCGGACGACCGCCAGAGAGTTGGACACGACGTCACAGATTACTCTGAGCCGCGTGTCAGACACGCGCGCAACCACCCAAACCGTGCGCTATCGCGAGCGGTTGTGGGTGCCTTGGTGGTGGACGCTGCCCGCAGCAGTCCTGGCAGGAGTGATTGCCCTCGAGGTCGGCATGGGCGTGTCGGGTATCCCGAAATGGGTGCCCTACGCGGTGTTGTTCCCCGTCGCGGCGGCCGTCCTGATGTGGTTCAGCAAGACCGAACTGCGGGTGGTGAGCCGACCGGGCGGCGACACCGAAGTGTGGGTGGGGGCAGCACACCTGCCCACCAGTGTTATATCGCGAAGCGCTGAGGTACCGCGGTCGGCCAAATCCGCCGCGCTCGGCCGGCAGTTGGATCCCGCTGCCTACGTCGTGCACCGGGCCTGGGTCGGCCCGATGGTTCTGCTCGTTCTCGACGATCCGGATGACCCCACCCCGTACTGGTTGGTCAGCACCAGACACCCGGATCGGTTGCTCGCGGCGCTCCGCGGCTGAGCCGCGAATCTAACTGCAGCGGCTGAGCCGCGAATCTAACTGCAGCGGCTGAGCAGCCCTCAGGCCGCGCAGTCGGTGCAGATCATCACACCGTTCTTCTCACTGGCCAGCCGGCTCCGGTGATGCACCAGGAAGCAGCTGGAGCAGGTGAATTCGTCGGCCTGCTTCGGCACGACCCGAACCGAGAGTTCCTCGCCGGACAGGTCTGCACCCGGCAACTCGAATGACTCGGCAGTTTCGGACTCGTCGACGTCCACCACGGCGGACTGCGCCTCGTTGCGCCGCGCTTTGAGCTCTTCCAGCGAGTCCTCGGAAACGTCGTCGGTCTCAGTGCGCCGCGGGGCGTCGTAGTCGGTAGCCATCGTCTGTGTCCCCTCCCTTACCTTGCAGCAGAGCTTTGTACCAGCGTCGAACGCATTCCCCAAATGATTCGTGCCCGTATTGCCACACGTTTCAGTGTGATTTACATCACACTACGTCCTGAGCTCTGACGCCGCACCAGGCGAGCGTGGCCTTAGAGTGCAGAGGTGGTCTCGCAAATCACCGAAGGCACCGCGTTCGACCGGCACGGTCGACCGTTCCGTCGGCGCAACTTTGTCCCCAGCATCGTGTTGCTCGTCGCACTTGCGGTGGTGACCCTGATGGTCTGGATCATCGCGCTCAACCAGCCGGCCGACGTCCAGCAGGCCACGGTGTGCAACGCCCCACCGCCGGCGACGGATCCGGCAACCCCGAAACTCGGCCAGCAGGTGACCGGCTCCGACATGATCGAGGTCACGCCCGCGCCGCTCGCCGACACCAAGATCAGGGTGCTCAATGCCAGCGGCCAGGGCGGGCAGGCGGGCGAGATCGCCGGCCAATTGCGCGACCTGGGCTTTGCCCAGCCCGAGGCCGCCAACGACGCCATCTACTCCAGCGCCCGGCTGGAATGCCAGGGCCAGATCCGGTTCGGCCCGAACGGGCGCGCCGCAGCCGCGGCCGTCTGGCTCGTGGCACCGTGCACCGAGCTGTTTCAGGACGAAAGGCCGGACCCCACAGTCGATTTGGCGCTGGGCACGGAGTTCACCGAGCTGAGCAGCAGCGACGACATCAACGCCGTACTGGCCAGCCTTCGGCCCGATGCCACCGCGCCCGCCGACTCCGAGCTGTTGTCAAAGATCCATACCGGCGTCTGCTAGAGCGGCGCGCAGCGCATCCGCGACCCCCGGCGCGCACGCCCCGAGGCGGCCAGGGCCCGAGCCCGTCGGCAGCCACACCGTGGCTCCGGCCTCCGCCGCGATCAGCGCCCCCGCTGCCCAGTCCCAGACGTTGACGCCCTCCTCGTAGTAGGCATCCAGCTGGCCCGCGGCCACCATGCAGAGGTCGAGGGCACAGGATCCGAACCGGCGCATGTCGCGTACAACCGGCAGAATCTCGGCCAGCACCCGCGCCTGCCGCCTGCGCTGGTCGGCGACGTACGAGAAGCCCGTGCCGACCAGCGTCATCGACAGATCGTCGGCCACGCTGCACCGCAGCGGCGTCCTGGTCTCGCCCTTCCGCACGTGAGCGCCATGACCCAACGCCGCGGAGAACACCTCACCGGCGGCCACGTTCGCGACCGCGCCCGCCACCGACCGGCCGTCGCGCTGGACGGCGATCGACACCGAGTACGCCGGGATCCCGTAGACGAAGTTCACCGTGCCGTCGATCGGGTCGATCACCCAACTAACGCCGTCCCGGCCGTCCTGCTCGCCGCCTTCCTCCTCGCCGAGCACGTGTTCGCCCGGGCGCAGCACCGCCAGCCGCTCGCGCAGCCACCGTTCGGTCTCGGTGTCGACGACGGTCACCGGGTCGGTGGGTGTGCTCTTCGAACGAATCGGCTTCTCGGGCGAACCCGACGCGGCACCGAACACCTCGCCACGACGGCGTCGGACAAAATCTGCGGCTTCGGTTGCCAACTGCTCGGCAACGTCACGCAGGTGGGCTGAGTCGGCACTGTTTTCAGTCACCGCACTATCGCAACACGTTTGCGCCGAAAAGTCGCTCGCCGGGATGCGAGACCGCCAGCGTGAGCGTTCATGAACAACTAGGGTGAGGCGCGTCGCCCCGGTTCGTCCCCCAGCCCGTCAACCAGCCACGCAATTGCCTGTCCCACAAAGGAGCATCCAATGACTGCACCCGAGTCAACCGCGGCTGATCCGACCGCCGACGGCAGCACCGGGCGTCGCGGATTCGGTGTCGACGTCGGCGGTAGCGGTGTCAAGGGCGGCATCGTGGACCTCGATACCGGGCAATTGATCGGTGAGCGGTTCAAGCTCGAGACACCGCAGCCGGCAACCCCGGAAGCCGTCACGAAAACCGTCGCGGCCGTCGTCCGCGAGTTCGGCTGGACCGGCGAACTCGGTGTCACCTATCCGGGTGTGGTGACCGACGGGATCGTCCGGACGGCGGCCAACGTCGACAAGGGCTGGATCGGGGTGAACGCGGCAGAAATCATCGGCAAGGCGCTCGACGGGCAGCAGGTGACCGTACTCAACGACGCCGACGCGGCCGGTCTTGCCGAGGAGAAGTACGGCGCAGGCAAGGACAACACGGGCGTCATCGTGCTGCTCACGTTCGGCACCGGTATCGGATCGGCGGTGATCCACAACGGTGTTCTGTTGCCCAACACCGAATTTGGCCACCTTGAAGTCGGCGGCAAGGAGGCCGAGCACCGGGCGGCCTCCTCGGTCAAGGAGCGCAAGGACTGGAGTTACGAGCGCTGGAGCGAAGAGGTGACCAAGGTCCTCATCGCCATCGAGAACGCGATTTGGCCGGACCTGTTCATCGCGGGCGGTGGCATCAGCCGCAAGGCCGACAAGTGGCTGCCCCTGCTGAAGAACCGGACGCCGGTGGTGGCCGCGGCGCTGCAGAACACCGCCGGCATCGTCGGTGCCGCCATGGCATCGGCTGTCGACGTCACGGCTACCGCGCAGTAGCAACGGTCCGGACGGCTGGCCGACGTGCCGAAATTTGCCGCTCGGCGCGGTGAATGCACACACTGTCGTTACAATGGTCATCGGCGGCCGCCTACCGAATAGCGGCGAGTATCCCAGCCGATAACAACGCCAACATTCGACAGACGACGCTTCCGGTGGTGTATGCCCATGCCCATCGGAAATACGCAAGACCGAAAGGGTGTACGTGGCAGCGACAAAGGCAAGCCCGGCAACCGAAGAGCCGGTGAAGCGCACCGCTACCAAGACCCCCGCCAAGAAGGCCCCAGCCAAGCGGGCAGCCAAGAGCGCCGCGGCCAAGACGCCAGGCGCCAAGCCCGCCAAGAAGGCTCCGGCCAAGCGGGCGGCCAAGGCCCCCGGCACCAAGCCGGAGGACGCCGCCACCGACGACCTCGAGGTGACCGACGAACTCGAAGCCGAGCCTGGCGAGGATCTTGACGTCGAAGACACCGATCTGGAACTCGACGATCTCGACACCGACGACGACACCGTCGAGGACGCCGACGACGAGGACGAGGAAGCCGGCGAGGAGGACGCGGTCGAGGGTGCGGCCCCAGCCGCGGCCAAACCCGAGGCGGGCGACGACGACATCGCCGAACCGTCCGAGAAGGACAAGGCGTCCGGTGACTTCGTCTGGGACGAGGAGGAGTCCGAGGCGCTGCGGCAGGCCCGCAAGGATGCCGAGCTCACCGCATCGGCGGACTCGGTGCGTGCCTACCTCAAGCAGATCGGCAAGGTCGCGCTGCTCAACGCCGAGGAAGAAGTCGAGCTCGCCAAACGCATCGAGGCCGGCCTGTTCGCCACGCAGAAACTGGCCGAGCTGGCCGACAAGGGCGAGAAGCTGCCCGTTCAGCAGCGCCGCGACATGCAGTGGATCTGCCGCGACGGCGATCGCGCGAAAAATCATCTGCTGGAGGCGAACCTGCGCCTCGTGGTGTCGCTGGCCAAGCGCTACACCGGCCGCGGCATGGCGTTCCTCGATCTCATCCAGGAAGGCAACCTGGGTCTGATCCGCGCGGTCGAGAAGTTCGACTACACCAAGGGCTACAAGTTCTCCACGTACGCCACCTGGTGGATCCGGCAGGCCATCACCCGCGCGATGGCCGACCAGGCCCGCACCATTCGTATCCCGGTGCACATGGTCGAGGTCATCAACAAGCTGGGCCGTATCCAGCGCGAGCTGCTGCAGGACCTGGGCCGCGAGCCCACTCCCGAGGAACTCGCCAAAGAGATGGACATCACGCCGGAGAAGGTGCTGGAGATCCAGCAGTACGCGCGGGAGCCCATCTCGCTCGACCAGACCATCGGCGATGAGGGCGACAGCCAGCTCGGCGACTTCATCGAGGACAGCGAAGCCGTCGTGGCCGTCGATGCGGTCTCCTTCACGCTGCTGCAGGATCAGCTGCAGTCCGTGCTGGAGACGCTGTCCGAGCGTGAGGCCGGCGTGGTCCGGCTGCGGTTCGGCCTGACCGATGGTCAGCCCCGCACGCTCGACGAGATCGGCCAGGTCTACGGCGTCACGCGGGAGCGCATCCGCCAGATCGAGTCGAAGACCATGTCGAAGCTGCGCCACCCGAGCCGTTCGCAGGTGCTGCGCGACTACCTCGACTGATCATTTTTCGGCCAAACGGCGGATCGGATTCCATCCGGTCCGCCGTTTGCGTTGGTGGATCGTCCTACCGGGCGATGGTCGGTGAGCGCCGGCGCGCGACGCGCTTCGGCCGCCGTCGTTGCGGGCAGGGCCCGTTCGCCGGGACCGAGGTGCCATCGGGGCACTGCTTGGTTTCCGGGCCGCCCTGAGGCGGCGGGCAGATCTCGTCCTGGGCCACAGCGGCGCCGTCCGGGCAGTGCTTCGGCGGGGGCGGCGGATTCGGCACACATGGGCCGTTGGGGGGCGGCTGATTCGACTGCCCCGGCGGGCAGATCTGCGTCTGCGTGCGAAACTCGTTCTCCGGGAAGAAGCTAACGTCCTCGACGCGCCAACCCTCCGGACTTTTCTTCGCCACGACGCGTTCGACCCGCATGGTGATGGACGAGATCAGCTTGCCGTCGGGCGCCGTCGCGGTCAGGGTCAGCATCACGGCACGCTCGACAGTATCCGGTGTGTCCTTCGGATGTTCGCTCGGCACGAGCAGTGCGTCGGCCGTGACTTCCAGTTTCGCGTCCTTCCACTCCTGCACGCGCACGCTGTTGCCGAGTTCGAAACTGAACTCCAGAAGTTCCCCGCCGAGGAGTGGCAGTGCACGGTTGTAACCGTCGAGCGGTGAATCGTCCCGGGCCGGTGACCACGTGAACATGGTCTTCATCGCCTTGAGGATCACTTGCTCCGCCTCGGACAGCGTGGTCTCATCGTTGTCGGTCCCCGTATGCTCCGAGCCCGGCTCCGGTTGGGACCCACCGCAACCGACCGCGACGAGCGACATCGCAGCAAGCACCGCGGCAATGGCCAGCAGGACGCGTCGCTGTCTCATGCCGCCTCCTCGCACACACTCGTGGCCGACCGTGTCCCTCATTGTTCAGCTTGTGCCGGCGCTCGGCGACGGCCGCTCGGGCACTTCTGGCTGACCGAACGGGCAGAACGCGCGCAGGATGGGTGACACGCAGTCAATGCGGAAGCGACACTCACTCAATGCACGTCGCGATGGCGTGTTGTCGAATTCGTTGACGGCGATGAAAGATTCACCATGACAGTCCGGCTCACGATACGCACGCGAATCATGCCGGTCGCGCTTTGCGTGTGTATGGTCACGGTCTTCGTCACGCCGCCGCACCCGGCCTGGGCCGCAGGCGTCTGTGCATCCAACGGCAAGCCGCTCGCCGACGGAACCTTCACGCTGACTTCCCCCTTCGGGCCACGGGGCAGTTCGATGCACCAGGGTGTGGACCTGGCGGCAAGCGAAGGTACCGACATCTTCGCCGCCATGGACGGCACCGTTGCGGCGGCCGGGCCCGCGAGCGGATTCGGCGAGTGGATCGTCGTCGACTCACAAACCCGCACCGGCAAGGTCTCGACCGTCTACGGCCACATGTACTCCGACGGCGTCCTGGTACAGCCGGGCGCGCCGGTCAAAGAAGGACAACACATCGGCGAGGTCGGAAACAATGGCCAATCATCCGGCCCGCACCTGCATTTCGAGTACTGGGAGGGCGGCCGCCTGACCCAGGGGCAGGCGGTCGACCCGTCGTTCGTGTTGAACGGGCCGAGTCTGCCCGCGGACGCGACTGCGGGCCAGCAGGTTTCCGCGGCCGCGGATTGCCAGACCGGAGTACGCAAGCCGGGCGTGGTTCCGCCGGAGTATGTCCCGTGGCTTCTCCGGGCCGGTGCGCTGTGTCCGGGCATCACCGCACCGCTGCTGGCCGCACAATTGGAGGCCGAGAACGGTTTCCGGCACGGGACGAACGCGCCCGTGTCGCCGACCGGTGCCCGGGGGCCGGCGCAGTTCATGCCCGCGACGTGGGCAGTGTGGGGCAAAGATGTCGACGGGAGCGGCCCACCGCCTGATGTGAACAGCATCCCGGACGCCGTGATGGCCCAGGGCGCGCTGATGTGCGAGAACTACAAGCTCTGCGCGGACGGGATAAAAAGCGGTTCGATCGTCGGTGACCCGGTTGCGCTCGCACTGGCGGCGTACAACGCGGGTTTCGGGGCAGTGCAGAGAAACCGCGGCATGCCGTCCGGTGGCGACTACACCATCCAGACCCAGCCATACGTGTACACGATCATGCAACGCGCAAGGGCGTTCGAGGCCTCACCGTCGTTCGGCGGGGCTCCGCAGATTCCGGGTTCAGCCGGTCCTGCGAAGGGCAACCAGGCGATCGTCGATGCCGCCACCAAGTTCAAAGGCAAGAAATGGGTCTGGGGCGGCGGCAGTTTCGACGGTCCGACCCGTGACGGTTTCGACAGCGCGGGCCTGGCGTTCTTCGCCGTCAATCGGGGCACTGACGGCAAGATCGTGCTGCCGCGCACCACAGACGAGCAATGGAGCTTCGGCAAAGAGGTTCCGCTGGACCAGGTTCAGCCTGGCGATCTGGTGTTCAGTGGCTGGGGCATCGGGAAGACTCGCCTGGGCGGCATTCTCGGCGACGCCCGGGTGCGCCCGTCGCATGTCGGGATCGCAATCGGCAACGGCCAGATGGTTCACGCCGACTTGGATCGAGGAGTCGTGACAGCCGACTTCTATCCCGGATCGCGCGCTCGGCGGATGACATGAAAACCCAAGTTCTCGCAAGTGCTTTCGCCGCGATGCTGGCCGCGTTCCCGGCGTCTGGGTGCGCATTGGATCCGTTGCCGGTCGCAACCCCCGCCGACGTCGACCGCAGCGACCCCGATCAGGTCATCGCGAATGCCATGCAGACCATGTTCACGTGGAACCCGACTCGCGACGCGTCCCCCAACGCCGCCTATGAGCGCGCGGCGATCTACCTTTCGGACGATCTGGCGAAACAAGCCGACAGCGCAGCCGAGCCCCGCCCGGGGTCGCAGTGGGATCAGTGGCGCCTCGACAACGCCACTGTCGCTGCGCAGGCATACTTCGTCGTCGACGAAACACCGCCCAACTCCGCCGACGAGATGCACCGGGTTGTCGTGATCGTCCAGTCCGCGATGACCGAGGACCGCAGGTTGATCGATGAGATCCGTCATACCGCATGGATTACCGCCACGAACTCGGACGACGGCTGGCGGGTGACCAGCATTGAATTCTGAGGTTGGCCGTCGCCGATGGGAGGTGCCTAGTGGAGGAGGGTAAGCCATTCGGCCGCTACCGGCTGATCGAATCGCTGGGCGGCGGCGGCATGGGCAAGGTGTGGCGAGCGTTCGACACGGTGACGAATCGGATGGTCGCTGTGAAGGTTCTCTCGGCACACCTCGCCTCTGATCCTGCGTTCGAACAGCGTTTCCGCCGCGAGGCGTTCGCGGCGGCCGGACTCAACAACCCGCACGTGATCCCCATTCACACGTTCGGCGAGATCGAGGGGCGGCTGTATGTGGACATGCGGCTGATCGAAGGCCGCGACCTCCAGAGCGTGATCGCCCAGGACGGTCCATTGGAGCCGGCACGTGCGGTGCGGATCATCGGTGAAGTCGCCAAGGCGCTCCATGCGGCGCACCGAATCGGGTTGGTGCACCGGGATGTCAAGCCATCCAACATCTTGCTCGACGAAGACGACTTCGCCTACCTGATCGACTTCGGGATCGCGCGGGCCGCCGGGGAGACCGGATTGACGACGACCGGCGCTGTGATCGGCACATGGCAATACATGGCGCCGGAACGGTTGGGGGTGTCCGATGTGGACGCCCGCTCGGACATCTACGCGTTGGCCTGCGTGTTGTACGAAACTCTCACCGGCCGCAGGCCGTTCCCCGGCGAGAGTGTGGAAAGCCAAGTGGCCGGCCACCTTACGGCGCCTCCGCCACGGCCCTCGACCACCAACCCGGGCGTGCCGTCCGAGTTCGATGCAGTGATCGCCACCGGGATGGCCAAAGACCCCGACAAGCGGTACCCGACGACGGTGGACTTGGCGCGTGCCGCCCAGGGCGCCATCACGACCCCGATGACACGACCGTTGCCCGAGCCGCCGCTGCCGCCCACCGAGTCCGGCCCGTTTCGCGTGCCCCCGACGGAACGCAGCGGGCCGCACAGCCTGCCCCGCCACCTCGACCCGGCGGCGGCCACCCACAAGCGCCCGCCCACCGACCCCAATCGCCCGGGACCGCAGCCCCTTCCGAACATCCCGGCGGAAGCCGCGCCGCGCCAGTCGCGGGAAGGCAAGCCCGCAGGCGTGTCGGCCGCCATCGCCCAGGGCCTGGCAGGCGTCCGGAGACGCTGGCAGACAAACACCTGGTTCGCCAGCGCCCTCATCATCGGCGTGATCCTCATCGGCGGCCTGATCGTGTTCACCGTCGTTCAGAGCTCGAAGTCGTCGAACACATCGACGCCGGCGGCAACCAGCTCGGCTCCCGCGACGTCTGATCAGGATGCGGGCCCCAATGAGACGATCGCCGACTACATCGCCAACAACAACATCCAGGAAACGACGGTCACCCGCGGCACACCGGGTGCGCCGACGATCGACCTACCGGTTCCCGAGGGCTGGACACCGATTCCCGAAGGGGCCGATGCCCTGTACGGCGGGATCGTGGCCAAAGCGCCGACCGATCCAAACGATCCACCCAAGATCATCGCGACCGTCGTGAAGCTGACCGGCGATGCCGATCCGTACAAGCTCCTTGCCGTCGCGCCCGGCGAGGTCAGGAATTTGCCAGGTTACAAAGGCGGAGACGGTCAAGTGAGCACCCTGGCCGGCTTTCCCGCATCCAGGCTCGGCGGCTCGTACACCAAGAACGGCGTGACGCGAATGATCGCCCAGAACACGGTGGTCATCGAGAACGCGAGCGGCTTCTATGTCCTGCAGCTCAATGCCGAGGGGCCGGAGGCCGACGCCGACGCGTTGAAGGCTGCGACCGGCGTCATCGTCCAGAAAACCGGGATCAAGCCGTGATCTGCGCAGAAACGACCCCCGCGCACGCGGACAGCGTTCAGAAATTCGAGTATGGCGCTACTCGTGTCGGCGTTGTCGCTGGCAGGCACACTTTCGACATGTCGCCCCTCGGCGGTATCGCGCAGCCGTGTCACGCCTCCGTGCCGGCTGCTCACACCGTCGCGAGCCCAGCCCGATCAAAGGAGTAGCCATGGACGCCGAAGTCGACGACGAATTCGCGCCGGGCAAGGCACTGCTATTTCCGCCGTGGTCCCGGCGCCTCGGCACTGCGGCTGCTTTCGCGGCGTTGATCGCCGGTGTGGCAAGCGTCGTCTCCGATCCGGGCGAGCCGGGAACCATGCCCCGCGACCTCACCGGGGCGAGCGCCGGATCGTCGAGATTCTCACTCATTGTGACGAGCGAATGGTGGGAACCGCCGCCACCGCCCCCGCCCCCGGCGGCCGCGCCCCCACCGGAGCCCGCTCCGGCCCCCGCACCTCGGCGTGCGGTACCCCGCCCGGCGCCGCAGCCCGCTCCCGCTCCCGCGCCACCGCCGGCGCCGCCGCCTCCTCCACCACCGGGACTCGTGTTCAGGTTCGACCAACCGGGGACGGCCACCGTGGCGATCACCAACAGCGACAAGCCGGTGGGTTGCATGTTCACGTCCGTTGCGGTGGCGGGCACCGCAACGGCGATCGGCTACCGGCGGGATTATCCCTTCACCGTGGCCGGTTCGGCGGAGACGCGGATCGCTCCCGACGGACCCGCGACCGGCTCGACATTCCGCGTCACCGTGAATTGCGACAACGGCCTGTCGAGCACAATCGACACGGTCTACTGAGTGGAGTCAGCTGCTCGATCAGACGCCGAATAGTCAACGCGGACAGAATCACTCGCTCCCTTACACGCGAGCGTGTCCGACCGTGACGCATGTTCGAGAGCCCGTTGAGCGTTTGTTGAGAAATCCGCCGATCGGTGTTGAGCCAGCGTTGATGCCCTTCCGGATACTCATCTGCAACTGACCGCCCGCCCGAAGGGGAAACTGCCATGCAGCGCCGAGTGTCCACCTATGTCTACGCCGACGATCCCATCCTGCAGGCTGGGGTGATCAGCCAGTTGCGGATGCGCCCCGAGGTCGATGTTGTCGAAGCCGGTGAGCTGGCCGGTGTCGACGTCGGCATCGCCGTGGCCGATGCCCTCGACGATGAGACCACCCGAATCCTGCGGTCACTCAAGAAAGCCGGAGTTGCCCACACCGTCCTGGTGATGAGCGCGATCGACGACAGCACCGTCGTGAGCGCCGCCGAAGTCGGCGTGAGCGGGCTGTTGCGCCGGGGAGAGGCCACGCCGGATCTGCTCGTGCGCACGATCCAGAAGGTCGCGGCCGGCGAGGGCGTCATCCCCGCTGACCTGTTGGGCAATCTCCTGGGTCAGGTCGGACGGCTTCAGCGCCAAGTACTTTCGCCACGCGGATTGACGTTCACGGGCCTTTCAGACCGCGAGATCCAAGTGCTGCGGTTGATCGCCGACGGCCATGACACGAACGAGATCGCCCGACAGCTCTGCTACAGCCAGCGCACGGTGAAGAACGTTCTGCACGATGTCACGACCCGGCTGCAGCTGCGCAACCGCTCCCACGCCGTCGCGTACGCGGTACGCGAAGGTCTCATCTGACGCGAGCGGCAGCCGACACATGGACGAGTGGCCGCCCGATCCGCGCGACGAGACACGGCGCGTCGGGCGGAGCCTGCCGCCGCCCGATCAGGCATGGTCGGACGTGCCGCCCGAGGACATGGCACCGACCCGGTACGCGGTGCCGTACGAACACGACAGGCACACGTACCAGGACGGTTTCGCCGCGGACGGGCCCGCTCCCCTGCCCTGGTACCGACGGCCCGGAGTGCTCTTCACGGCGGCCGCCATCGCAGCAACGATCGCTGTCGTGACATTGTTCGTAACCGTCGGCGGCGACGGGGAAACGTCGGTTCCGACCACGGTGACGCAGACTCAAACGGCTACACCGACGGTGGAAGTCACAACAACCCCAGAAGATTCCGCCGATTCCGGGACCGGGAGCGGGAGCGGGTCCGGTTCCGGGAGTGGGTCCGGGTCCGGAAGTGGATCGAAAGTCTGCGAAGACGGCAGTACCGTCGCGGCAGATGCGCAGTGTCCCTTGGTCTCGTCCTGTCCGGACGGCACGGTTGCATCCGGTGCCGACTGTCTCAAAGTCCAGACTTGCGAGGACGGCACGACCGCCACCGCTCCCGCGACCTGTGAGCCGCCGGTCCAGTGCGCGGACGGCACCACCGTGCCGAGCGGGCAGAGCTGTCCGGAAATCCCGTGCCCCGACGGGTCCACCGTCCCGAACGGGCAGACCTGCCCGTCGCCGAAACCGCCTCCACCGCCTCCGCCGGTTACCTGTCCCGACGGCAGCACCGCGCCGACACCGGCGGACTGCCCGCCACCAGTGCCCTGAGCCCTGCCCCTTGGGGCAGAAACCAATGCCTTCCCAACGGAACACACGCTCGTACGCCGACAACTGACTCCACGGAACGATAGGCAAGTGATACCTGAAGTCGATCACGCGCTGCGCACCCTGATCGAGCGCGAAGCCGTCGACCCGACCGAGGTCGACGTGGAATTCGATGCGCCGACCAAAGATTGGGCCAGCCGGCGCAACGCCCCCACTGTCGGCGTCTATCTGTACGACATCCGTGAGGATCTGCGGCGTCGCGAACGTGGCCTGCTCAACGAGTACGACGGCAATCGGGTGACTGCGCGCCATCTTCCCCCGCGGTACTTCAAACTGTCCTATCTCGTCGCCGCCTGGACTCAGCGACCCGAGGACGAGCACCGTCTGCTGGCTGCCCTGCTGAGCTGTTTTCTGCGGTACGAGGCACTTCCCGCCGAGGTCCTCACCGGTTCGATTGCGGCGCTAGGGCTTCCGGTCCCGGTCTCGGTAGCGCTCCCGCCACCCGAGGACCGTTCGTTCGCCGACGTGTGGACCGCGCTGGGCGGCGAATTGAAGCCCTCACTCGACATCGTCGTCACGGCTCCCACCGATACGGGCCGCTCGTTCGCTGCCGGGCCTCCGGTGGAACGCCCACCGCGGCTGCACACGAACCGAATGGACGCTTCGGCGGCTCAGGAATCCGCACAGCGCCGGGCCGTCGGCGACCCGGCATTCGGCCAGGAACCCCCGTCGGGCGCGGTGCGGGTCCGCAAGCGTCAGCGCAGGCAATAGGACCGCATATGGACATGCCTCTGGACAGCACTCGCTACCTGCTCGGCCGGGCAATGCTGGTGGAGGAACGCGTGCGCACCCTGGTCGCGCACCGCCGCGGCCACGATCCCGCGCCCGATGATCCGTTCCGGGGGTTGTACCTCAGCGACGATGTCGTCGATGCGCTGCTCTCACCCAGCCCCGCACCGCCGCCCGTCAACGAGTCTCTCCGCGGCGCACTGGAGGAACGCGCCGACACCGCTGAGGCCGCCGGGATAGAACTCCGTTTGCGGGTGCTGGCCCGCTCGGCCGGTCTGTGCGACCTGGAGGTGGAGTTCCTCATCATCTGCCAGTTGCCCGATCTCGACACTCGTTTCGAGAAGCTGTACGGCTACCTCAACGACGATGTCACTCGCCGCCGCGCGACCGTCGGCCTGGCACTGGAGCTGTCGGATCTTTCTCCACTCGATGCGGCGGCACGCGCGATGCTGGCCCCGGGTTCGGCCCTCGTGGACAACTCGCTGGTGGTGATCGACGACGCCGACCGGCCGTTTCTGACGCGGTCCATGCGAGTGCCGGACCGTGTGACCGCCTATCTGCTCGGCGATGACACGCCCGACGCCGCCTTGTCCGGCATCTTGGTCGAACCTCAGGGCCATCATTGCGCGCAATCACGAGAACTGGCACAGGCATTCAAGTCGGGCGTGCGATTGTGCTACCTACGCGAGACCGTGAACGATTCGGGTGCGGCGGTCGCCACCGACGCGCTCGGCGCGGCTGGACAGACTGTCATGGTCTGTGACGCAGCACGATTGGTAGCCAACGGCGACGTGCACGACACCATCGCCGTGTTGGGCCGCGAAGCACTGCTGCGCGGCGCCGCACTCGTGGTCTCCCCGATCGATGCGCTCGGGCCCGATACCGCCGACATCGTCTTCCGGCTGGCCAGGATGCCGGTGTCGGTCGTCCTCACCGGTACGTCCGCCTGGGACCCCAACTGGTCGGACCGCGTACCGCTGATCGCCGAGGCCGCGAGAATCACGGTCGGTGAACGCAGCGAGCTCTGGCGACGTGAACTCGGACCACTCGCCGAGTCTGTCGACGTCGCGGATATCGCGGCCCAGTACGTGTTCGGCCCTCGTCAGGTGTCTGCGGCGATCACGGCTGCCGAAGCGCTGGCCCGCTCCAACGGCAGCATGCCCAGCGACCACGACCTGCGCCGCGGCGCACGCTCCCAGAACGCAGCCGGTCTGGAACACCTCGCCAGGCGCATCGAGCCGGGCGTTTCGTGGCGCGATCTCGTACTGCCGGACAAGACGCTCAAACAACTGCGGGACTTGACAACCCGGGCACGCACGCGCGAGATCGTGCTGTCGGAGTGGCGGATGCGCCCGGGTGGCGGACGCGGGACCGGGGTCACCGCACTGTTCGCCGGGGACTCCGGCACCGGGAAGACGATGGCTGCCGAAGTCATCGCGGGCGATCTCGGTCTGGATCTCTACACCGTCAACCTCGCGACGGTCGTCGACAAGTACATCGGGGAGACGGAGAAGAACCTCGAACGGATCTTCACCGAAGCGTCACGGGTGAGCGCGGTGTTGTTGTTCGACGAAGCGGACGCGATATTCGGCAAACGCAGCGAGGTGCGCGACGCGCACGACCGTTACGCCAACATCGAAAGCGCCTACCTGCTACAGCGAATGGAGACGTTCGACGGCCTGGCCGTACTCGCCACAAACCTGCGGGCCAACCTCGACGATGCCTTCACGCGACGGCTCGACATGGTCGTCGACTTTCCGCTCCCGGACGAGTCGGCGCGACTTGCGCTGTGGCAGCACTGCCTGGCCGCACCGGTTCCCACCCGCGGCGACCTCGAGCTGGAGAGTTTCGCCGCCTCATTTCCGTTGTCGGGCGGGAACATTCGATCGGCAGCGATCACGGCCGCCTACCTGGCGGCCGAAACTGGCTCGGCCATCGGCTCCGACCATATCGGCGCAGCCATCCATCAGGAGTACCGGAAACTCGGCCGGCTACTACCCACCCACGAGCGCGGCGAGAATGCGAAGGGGACCGCCAATGACTGAGCATCACTGCGAGCAGTGCGGCGCCGAGAATGCCGCCGACGCACAGTTCTGCACCAAGTGCGACTTCTACCTGGGGTGGGACGCCGGGGTGGCGTCACTCGACGGCGCGCCGCTGACCGCGTCGGTGCCCATTGTGCGCGAGACGCACAGCCAGAAGTTTCCCGCCGTGTCACGCGACCAGCTCCGGCGCACGTCGCCACCGCCCACCCCCAGGCGCCCACCCGCGGCGAATCGGCAACCCGCGGAAGCACCGACCGTCACGGTCGACAGTCCCGACGTCGAACTCGACCCACACACCGGAGGCACGGTCGACGTCCGCATCCGCAACCGGTCGTCGATCGTGGACGGTTACACCGTCGTCGCGCCGCGAGCCCCGGAATGGCTCGAGATCAAACATCCGGAGATCCGGGTACTCACCGACGAAGAAAATGTCACCACGGTTTCGTTGACCATCCGGGACGGCTTCGACGTCTACGTGCAACGCTTCCGGCTTCACATCCAGATCTGTTCGGTCGAAGATCCGGGCAAACGGGCCGATGCCGAGCTCGTCGTCACGGTGCCGCGGATCGGCGGGCCGATCACGATGACGGCAGAACCCCAGGTAGTCCGACTGCGTGACCAGACCAGTGGCCGGTTCCGGCTACGGCTTGACAACAGCGGAAGCAACTACCCCCAACGGTATTCACTCACGGGTGCCGACCCGGAGAGTGTGGTGCGATTCGGGTTCCGTCCCGGTACCGTCGAGGTGCCGCCACGACGATTCATCTTCGTCGATGTCCGATTCGATGCGCCGCCAATCGATTACGGACAACAGGCACCTCGATCACTCAAGCTGACCGCGGCCAGTGACCAGGGGCTGGTCGAAACGATCGTCAACGTCGTTCAGGAACGATCCCAAGCCCCGGCAGACAGCCCCGTCCGACTGCGGTTGGAACGTACCGTGACCCGCATCCGTGACACCACATCGGCAGAAATCGCCATACTCGTCGACAACCGGCGGGGCAGTAAGGACCGGCGGCTGATTTTCGCCGGCCGCGATCCGGAAGGTGTGGTGCGCTTTTCCTTCTCCCAACCGAAGCTGTACGTGCGGGCCGGTGAGCAAGCCCGCATCTTGGCCAGCGTGCAGGCGCCGCTGCCCCATCCAGGTGAGGAAGTCGAGCGCCCCATCATGGTGCTCTGCAACGACGGGACGGACGAGAGCGAGGCCACCGGGTCTCTCGTGCAGACCGCGAGCACCTCTCCGATCACCACGGCGCAGCTGCGTTTGGAGCCCGAACACGTATCAGTCCGCAACCGCCGCCGAGCCCGGTTCCGCGTGACTTTGGACAACACCAAAGGCGCTCTGCCCCTGAGCGCCTGGCTGTCCGGTACCGACCCGGAAGCGGCTCTGCGCTTCACCTTCACGCCGTCACGCCTCGACATCCCGCCAGGGACCATCGCGACTGCGGCACTCCGGGTCTGGGGCAATCTGCCCGGATCCGGGAAAGAAGTGTCTCGGGAGTTCACCGTTCGCGCCGAAGACGGCACCAGCGCCGTCGAGGACCAAGGCCGCTTCACCCAGTCCATGTCAGAGATCCTGCCGCTGATCCGGCTGGCCGCCACCCTGCTGGGCGGGCTCATCATGGTGCTCGGCGCGTTCCGGCCCTGGTTTCTGAGTGGAAGAAACTATGCCGCCAGTGAATTGGGTCGGTTACAGGACATCTTCGACGACAAAGGGCAGATAGCTCCGACGAACGTCGAGACGTGGATGATGGTGAGTCAGCCCGTGACCCGCGCGATCATTCTCGTGCTGGCCGGGGTGATGCTCCTCGGAATCCTCAGCGCCTCAGGACGCTATACGATCGTGTCGGGATTTCTCGCGGGCGCATCGATAGTGCTTTACGTCGTGTTCGCGATGAGCAGGCTGCAATCGGGTGGTATCGCGTACGGTGTGCCGTTGGTGGTGGTCGGAGCGATAATCGGGATCATCGGCGGGTTCTGCATCAAACGCAGTACGGCGTGAGCCGGGTGTCCTGTGCGGTATGTTAGCTCGCGACGATATCGGCCACACCCGGCTTCATGACGTCGCTCAGGTTGTCCCAGGGGATGGTCAACTCGACGATGCCGGCCGCCATCGGACCGACGACACCTTGCTCGAAAAACACTCGCATACCGGAGGATTCGGCTGACCACCGCCCGAAGACCTCCTCGGTCGGCTCCAAACCGGAGGTATCGAAGCTGTCACCCAAGTCGGTGTTGGGCCCCAACGTCTCCGACTCCTCCTGTAACCGGGCCAATCCTTCGTCGAGGTCATTGAACAGCGACGACAAGGTGATCAGGCTGCCGCTCTCAGAGTCGACCACCACCGTGCTGGCCAACGGCATCGTATGCGCCTTGGCCAGGTCGACGGCCGCGGTCCGCAGCACGCCACTGAGTACCCGCTCGCCGATCCGCACCTCGCTACCGGGACGGCCCTCCAGGCTTCCACCCGTCACCGAGTCGGCCTGAGCCTGCAGCGCGGTATCCATCTCGTCGTTGAAGACCGTGGCCACCTCGGGATTGCCGCCCTCTACACGAGGCACCTCGACATCGACGAAAACCGTGCCGAGGAACCGCTGCACCTGCTCGGTTGCCGCGGTGAAAGGTGGCTGCTCAGTGGGTGTCTCCGAGCTTCCCCCGGCGCCGGCATCTCCGCCGCCGGAGCCTCCGCCACCACCCGTATCACCACCTGAGCCCCCACCTGAGGCATCGCCCGACCCGCCGCCGCCCGAGCCGTCCGTTTCTGGCGTGCTCGCGATGCTGCCGGACACCGAGGTCGGCGACGTGATCGACGCCGATTTCGAGTTGGGATCCCACCACACCGACCGCACCGCGTAGATCGCGACGATGACGAGGACGATGGCACCCGCGGCCGCCACCAGAATCCGCCCACCACTGAACAGCACGGGATACCCCCTCAGAACTCGATACTGGTGACGCGCCAACCGTTGTTCGACCGCTTCGCCGTCACCCACGCGGTGTGGCGTATCTCGTCGATCAGCCGGTTGTCCAACGTCGCGACCGACTGCACCACCACAACCACGCGGTGGGTGACATCGGTTGAGTTCGGTGGTGTTTCGTCGGCCAGGAAATACACCTTGGCGGTCACGTTCGCACCATCAGAACGCCATTGATCCCACTGCGATCCCGGGCCCGGTGTGGTCGTCTGCTCGCCCTGCTCGGCAAGGTCGCCGGAGAGGTAAGCCGCTGCCCGCCGGTAGGCCGCGTCCGGGGACTCGTCCTGGGTCGGGCGCCAGGTGAACATCGTGGTCAGTGCATCGGCGATCACCTGGTCAGGGTCGCTGAGGTCGACGCTGGCCGCCTGGTCTATCGGCAGCGGATCCAACCTGCAGCCGGTGACCGGTCCGATGACGACGATGATCAGGCAGATAACGGCGGCAACAATAGTTTTCATGACACGCGCCGCGCCTTCGACTCCGGGTAGAACTCGGCGACGACCACACCGCGAGCCGGGTCGGCGTGGATCATCTCGCCGTTTCCGAGAGCGATCCCGACGTGAGACGGCCGGTCATGCCGGTCCCAGCCGCTGAAGACCAAGTCGCCGGGCTGCACCTCGGCCAATGGAATCTCCTTGCCCACGTTCCACTGTTCGTCGGCGGTGCGCGGCAATATTTCCTTGCCGCCGGTACCGCGCACGACGGCGTAGTAGGTCAACCCGGAACTGTCGAACCCATCGCGCGTCGGGCCGTCGACTCCGCCGCCGCCCCACACCCACTTCTTGCCCTTGAACTCGGTTGCGGCGTCGACGATCGTCGTCGGTCCGCCGGTAACCGGCACCGACTCGGGCGGCATGCCACCAAGGCCGGGACTTGCCTCGAATGCCTTGGCGCGCTGCATGATCTTGTAGACGTAAGGCTGCGTCTGGGTGGTGTACTCACCTCCCGACGGCATACCGCCGTTCCGCTGTACCGCCCCGAATCCAGCGTTGTACGCGGCCAATGAGAGGGCCACCGGATCACCGGCCAGCGAGCCGTTCGAGACTCCCGCCGAGCACAATCGGTAGTTCTCACACATCAACGCGCCCTGCGACATCACCGCGTCGGCGATGCTGTTCACATCTGGCGGCGGACCACTGTTGTCATAGTCCTTACCCCATGTCTTCCAGGTGCCGGGCATGAACTGCGCGGGCCCTTTGGCCCCGGTCGACGAGACGGGTGCCGTCGGGCCGTGCCGGAATCCGTTCTCGGCCTCCAGTTGCGCGGCGAGCAGCGGGGCGGTGATGCCCTGGCACATCGCACCGGCCTTGAGCAGCCAGGGGACGAACGCAGGCGGTACCAGACCCGGCTTGAGCACCCCGGTCCGGCAATCGGCGGCAGCCGAAGCCTGTTGTGCGGTCGACTGATTCGCCGACGTCCCTTGACCGTTCACGATGAACGCCGGATCCACGGCCTGGCCGTGGCTTAGCCGCCCACCCTCCCAATACTCGAAATGCAGATGCGTGCCCGTGGATTGGCCGTTGTTGCCCATGTCGGCGATGTGGTCACCGGCTCGGACCGCCGCCCCCTGGCGCACCAGCACCCCGTCGGGGTACATGTGGCCGTAGACCGTGGACACCAGGCCGGTGCGGGTTTGCGAGTCGATCACGATCCACTGGCCGAAGCCGCTGGCCGGTCCGGCGGCAGCCACCGTACCGTCCATCGCCGCGAAGATGTCGGTACCGTCACTGCCCGCAAGATCGACACCCTGGTGAATCGAGTTGCCGCGTGGCCCGAAACCCGACGTGGTGGTGTACGTGCCGTCTGCCAATGGTTTTCCGTTGCGCGCACACACCCCTGCCGCCCAGGCCGGTGGCGCCGGTGTGATGAGCATGGCCGCGACGCTCACACACAGCGCGATCAGGAAAGCTCTCCTGGAAACCGTGAAGAGGGCTGTCATCATTCATCTTTCGTCGCGGCATCGGCAGTACGGAGATACGCCTGCACTGAGCAGTGTCCCGCCGCACACAACGGTTCGTCATCGCCCGCAGGACGGGTTTGCCCGATCGGTCAGCGAGTACTGCCCTACCAGCCGACGACGAACGCACCAACGGACGTCGCGGCGACTCGGTCCAGACCGAACAATGATGGGACAGCACACATACCGGTGCGAGGAGACGGCATGGGACGCCACCCGGATTGTCGGCACCGCCGACGGCACCCGGATTGCCGGCACCGCCGACGGCGACGCGGCCAGGCCCTTCTTGCCGCGCTGCTTGCTGCCGCGGTGTTCGTGGTCGCGGCCTGCGGCCCGTCCGGCAACGCCCCGGAGCCGACCGGTACGGACGCTGACGAGACCGCTCCCGCCGAAGCCCAGGATGCGATCGTCAACGGCCTCGAGACGATGTTCACCTGGTACCCCGCGCGGGACTCGTCGACGCTGGACGCCTATAACCGCGCGTTGCCGTATTTCGGGCCGGAACTTCGGGCGGGCAAGGACACGCTCGAACGCGGCAACAGCGTGTGGTGGCAGGACTGGAAGGCCAAGAAGGCCGAGGTCACCGCCGATGCGCTGCTGGTTGCCGGCGAACACCCGGCGGACAAGCCAGATACCGTGCAGCGCGCCGTCGTGGTGACCCAAACTGTCAAGACGCCGGACGGCAAAGAGCTCGAAACCAATACGATGCGCATCGAGCGGGTGGTCGCCAAGAAGAACCCCGAGGGATGGCGTGTCGAAGAGATCTCGTTCTTCCCCGTCAACGAATTCCGCACGCCGGTCTGTCCGCCGGGACAATCCCATCAACCGCCTCCCGATGGCCCATGCGCGCCGAATCCTCCTCCGCCACCGAAACAATGCCCGGATGGCACCACCGTGGCACCCGATCAGATGTGTCCCGAGCCGAGGATCGGGCCACGCACCAAGCAGTGCCCGGACGGCAGCACGGTGGCGGCCGATGCCACATGCCCCACCACGGGTCCGAAGGTGACATCGCCACAACCAGAGCCGTGCCCAGAGGGACAAGTCCGCGACGCCAACGGCACGTGCCAACCGGAGCCCTGCCCTGAAGGCCAGGTGCGCGGCAGCGACGGCACCTGCCAACCCGAACCATGCCCCGACGGTCAGGTACGCGGCAGCGACGGCACCTGCGGCTGCCCCGCCGGAACCGAGCTCTACAACGGCACCTGCGTCTCCCCCTGCCCCGAAGGGCAAGTCCGCGGAAGCGACGGCACCTGCGGCTGCCCCGCCGGAACCGAGCTCTACAACGGCACCTGCGTCTCCCCCTGCCCCGAAGGGCAAGTCCGGGGCAGTGGCGGCACGTGCGGCTGCCCCGCCGGAACCGAGCTCTACAACGGCAGTTGTGTGAGCCCGTGCCCGTCGGGCCAAGTGCGCGGCGCCGGCGGAACCTGCGGCTGCCCCGCGGGGACCGAACTCTACAACGGCAGTTGCGTGAGCCCATGTCCGGGAATCAGCAGTCGCAACGCCAGCGGCACGTGCGTATGTCCGCCGGGCTACACCGGCACACCCGAAACCGGGTGCGGCAGCTATGTCGGGGCCGGGCCGCCGCCACCTGCACCGCGCGTCGAGCAGGTGAGTTTCGAAGTGTCGATGTCGATGCCCTGTCCCTATTTTGTGGCCACGCAACGGAAGGCATTTGTGGGACGGGTCATGGCTCAGCCGGGCCTTGGTTCTTGAGCATCCGGGCGTGTCGCGGCAAGCGGACGTAGTTCCTCTTGAAAGTGCGCTATCACCGGCGATATCACACTTCTGGGCAACTAGTCCTTGCAGTCGAGATCGATCGGCTTGTTGAACGGATCGATTGCGGCGGACAGTGTTTCGGCATCGGCGTGGCGCTTCGCCTCCTCCTTGTCGTGGATCTCCTGCAGATGCTCCTGCAGCGCCGTAGTCCCACAACCGGTGAAGTCGATGCGATGCGTCGTGGTGCCGTCATAGGTTCGGAACCGGCGGGCATGCTCACGCTCATGCGGACCGAGCACGTCCCGCAGGAACGCCCGGACCCGGCGTTCCTGGCACGCGGAGAGGCCGTCGGGGACGTCGGGCATCTTGATCGTCACGTCGGCCTTGTACGTGACGTTGAACGTGCCCACGGCATGTAGGCACGGGTCGTCCTCGGGGCATTCGGTGCAGCTTTTCGCACGTTTCATCGATTTCGGTGTCCACTTCGATGTCCCGCCGTCGAACGCCGCGGTCGTGTCGCCATGTAGGGAGACACTCGGGCCGCCGTTGTGGACGGTTGCAGTCGGCTGGTGTGGACGGGTCAGGAGTTGCACCACTGCCGCGTTACCAGCGGCACGTTGGAGGTCGGTGAGGATCTGCGTACGTTGCGGCGTCGTTGTTGCGCGCTGAATAAGCCGATCCTCAGCTCCCAAGTGACGCGCGGAAGCTATGACAGCAGACCCTGAGTCGCGCCGGAACTTGCGCATTGTGCGCTTCATCGTTCCAGTGGACCTCAATAATGGATGCGAGTCCAGCAGTCGTCGACGAACGGCCACGTTCAAGAAGATCGACGATGGCATCTAACGCTTGGGATCATATCCCCAGACGGGCTTGGTAAGTTGGCTGAGGACGCCTGCCAGCCGGCTCTCAAGTAGTCGTCTCTGGGCTTGGTTGCGTTTGATGAGTTCAGCATCGAGTCCTGCTAACCGCGAATCACTCGCCAAGACCGCAGTGCCGATCCGGTCCCAGATATCCCAAACGCCGAGTTTGACGCCAGAGCTCTGCAACATGGCGAGCGACTCCAGGCTGCTGCGGGGTATTGGCACTCTCACTGTCTTATCTGGCTCTCCTTCCTGCAACTTTCTCTCGAACGCCTTGCCGCCATACACGCTCGTAGCAAGGACGGTGAGGTCCACCCGTCGGCCACGTATTTTGGATTGTTGAAGGCTTTGTAGAACTAGACTGCACTGGTCGCACGGAGTCCGGTTGAGTTTCAAGGTGATAGGCACGGTCGAACTGGGCGGATATTTCGCTGGATCGACCCAGCGATCCAGGTTTGCACGGACATCACGGTCAAAATGCCACTCAGCGTGTTGCCCGCTGGTGCTTTTGTAGCGCCTACTCTGGTCGGGGCAATTTGCAAAGGCGTGCGTTTCTTTCGAGAACACGTCCAACGCGATCTGCAGATCAGGAAGTGGCGGATTGGTCAAGTGGCTCATTACCTCTTCTAGCGAGGACTGTTGGTTAGGTTTGTCGGACACTGCGGCCCGCGTGGGCGCGGTAGCCCGCTGTACCTGACCGTGGACAGCCCAATGCCCTCCCTGCTGGATAGGCTCCAGAACGCCGAGCCCGTAACGGACACGTACTGCGTTGAGCATCGGGCGCAACACCTTGTCTCCAACGGGTCTGCCCGCGAATCGGTTGGCAGCCGAGACGCCTGCGGCCATGCCCTTGTCTAGCCGCTTTTGTCTTCCCTCTGCGGAGTCGTCGCCACCGAAGACCTTCGCCTTGACCTTCGTCCCGACACCCTTGACCCACGCCTTGCCCGCGGCGACCTTCGCCTTGACCTTGCCGCCAATTCCTTTGAGGCCGCGGATGATCGGTCCGGCGAGTTTCAGCCCGGTCTTGATGACGAAGTCGATCGCCTTGTTGACGGGCTTCTGCAGTTTGCCGATGATCTCGCGGATCTTCTGCCCGATGCCGCCGATGCCGATGACGCTGGCGAGGAAGCCGATCAGGATCGGCACCATCTGCCCGAGAACGTCCTCGATCTTGGCGACGACGCCACCGACGTTGCCCTTGACGATGTCGACGGCCGAGTCGATCACCGTGTTGACGAACTTCATGATCCGCTCGGCGTTGTTGACGAAGAACATGATGACGTCGTAGATCAGCTTGCAGGCCTTGATGAATGCCGCGGCGGGGTTGAGCAGACCGATCAGCCACGTGATGCCCGCGGTGATGATCCGGGTGATCACGAAGTCCTTGACCTGTTCGAGGATCATCTCCTTGATGTCGCCGAGCTTGTCGACGAGCATCTGCCACAGTCCGGCGACACCTGCCGTGGCGATCGTGCGGAAGATCTCCACACCCTTCTCGATCGCGGCCATCGCCGGCTCACCGATCTGTTTGACCAGCCGGTTGCGGATGTTGCGCCACGTCAGGCCGAACAGCGACGCGAGAAGTTTGATGATGCCCTGCAGGTCGAACTTGTCGGGCAGCTCGACGCCGCCCTCGGCCAGGGCACCGAACAGCCACGTCATCAGTCCCTTGCGGAGGTGTTCGAGGATGTTGTCCTTGAACCGCATGATGCCGCCCTTGACGCCGGCAACCAGGTTGCCCAGGAAGCGGACCGGGGCCTTGATGATGTCGCCGACCACACTCGAAACCCGCGCCAGGGTGTCCATCAGCATCGCGGCGAGCTTGCGGATCGTGTTGATGACGGCCTTGATCGCGCCGATCGCCTTGTCGACCAGTCCCTTGTTCTCGGCCTGCAATTCCTCGATGCGTTCGTCGAGGCCCTTGCGGGCGTCGACGTACTTGGTCGCAAGGGTGTCGACGACGGCGTCCTGCTTGGATTTGACGTCGTCTTCGAGTTGCTCGAAGCGGTCGTTGATCTCCTTGGATGCCTCGGCGCCGACTTTCTGCAGATTGGCCGGCAGACTCTTGACGTACGAGGCGATCTCGGCCTTGCCGGTCGCGATCCGCTTCTTCGCCGCGTTGAGATCGTTGCCGACGATGTCGGCCACGTCGGAGATGACCTTGTCCATCTGCTTGAGGTACAGCTCGCGGCCGGCCTCGTAGAACTTGTTGACCTTGTCGGGCATGCCGACCAATTTGTCCTTGGCCCAACGCAATCCGCCGAGCCAACCGCTGTAGCGGTCCTTCTTGTATGCCGACATCTTGGCCGAGACGTAGCTCTCGAAGATCTTGCGGGCGTCGGCTTCGCCGGTTTCGAACGCTTTCTCGACCTTCGGGTCGATGCCGTCCAGGATCTTCTTCACGTCGGCTTCGGTCGCGGCGAAGATGGATTGGACGCGGGCGGTGACCTCGGCGCGCTTCGCCTCGTCCTTCGACTTCGTCTTGCCCTTGTCGGCAACGAGCTTGGCCAGCGCGGCGGCCTTCGAGCCCTGCATGCCGGTTACACCGGCCTTCGTCTCGGCGGCGGCTTCGGTCTTCGACTGAGCGATGACGTCGGCCTCCTGTTTGCGGAACGCGCCCGGAGCCGTATCGGCGTGGGCGGCGGCCTCTCTCTTGTCGGCCAGGGCCTGCTGGAAATCCGGCTCGTTCGACTCGGCGAGCTGCTTCTCGTCGACCTGGGCGTCGGCCATCTCCTGGTTGGCCTGCTGCTTGCCGGCCTCGAGGTTGAGTTGCTCGGGCGGCGCCGCTTTGGGCACCGCGCCTGCCGCCGGGATGGCCGGCGCCGGGCCCTGTTGTTCCGGTCCCATCGGCGTGACCGGTTTCGCGACGGCCTTGGAGGTGTCGGGCGCCGCGGCCGTGGCCGTCTCGATGTCCTTTTCCTGACCCTCCTTACCTTGAGTCACCAGGCCTTTGACATCGCCTTTGACTTCGCCCGCCTTGCCGGACTTCGCGTAGTTGTCGGCTTCGCTCAACGTCTTCGGCGATTTGGCCTCGATCGCCGCCTTCACCGCCGCGATGAACGCCTTCTTGTCGAACGACCCAGCCTGCTGGGCGTCCATCGTGTCGACCTTGGCGGCTTTGGCCTGACCCGCGATGTCGTCGGTCGGGGCGAGCGCGGCATCCTGTGCTTCCTTGGCTTTGGCGGCCGCCGGTGGATGCGCACGCTTCTCCTTGGCGAAGGACTTCACATTCGCGGTCACGGCCGAAAACGCCGGATCCTGACCCGGTTTGACGGATTTCGGCGGCACCGGCGGTTGCAACAGTTGATCAGCAGACAACGCCGCGGAACCCGATGCGCCGGTACCCGCGGCAGCCGTCGGTGTCGCCGCCGGTCGGGCACCACCACCCCCGCCCGTCCGCTTGGCGGGCTTGGCCGCGGCCTTACCGAGGGGACTCTTGGCCGGCACGGGCTTGGGCGGGGGCACCGGCTTCTTTGGCGCCACCGCCGCAGGCCCGAATCCCGTCGTGGTGACCGCGAGCGCCGACGGTGGCGGTTTCGGTCCTTCGAGTTCGACGGGCACGCCGACCGCTTTGGCGGCCTTGAGGCCTTTCTCGACCGTGTCGATCGCGGGCTCATCACGGCGCATTTCCCTGAGCGCGGCGTCGATTTCGTCCTTGCCAGGAGCCCGGAGCTTACCCATCAGCAGCGCGTTCACCGCGGCATTCCCAGCCGCACGCTGCAGCGCCGCGAGACCGGCCGCACCGCCGTTGGGTCGCGCCGGCCCGGCTCTCCTACGGCCCTCCGTCAGTGCGTCATTGACCGGCCGTGCGGCCCGAGCCGGCTCCGTCATTTCCGATACGCCGACTCTGCTCAGGCCGATTCTTCTTCGGCTTCTTCGTCCTGGCGTTGCACGAAGGTCTGCGCCGTCTCTTCTTCCTCGGCAGGCTCCTCCTGGCGCTGGACCGCGGCGTCGTCGGCAGCCCTTTGCACACCCGCGGGTACAGCGGCGACCGGCGACGGCGACGGGCCGGCCATCACGCGGTCTGCGTTCGCCACGGCCTCCCGCTCGAAGCGGTCCGACGGATCGCTGATCTTGACGCCCCCGCCCGCGTCGGTGCCGTCGACGGGCCCGCTGCGCTGCTGAACGACATGCGTCAGCTCGTGGGCGATCATGTGCTTGCCGGCGTCCGAGGCCGGATCGTACTTCCCGCTCTGGAAGACGATGTCAGATCCGACCGTGTACGCCTGGGCGTTCACCGATTTGGCCGATTCGTGGGCCGCGCCGTCACTGTGCACGCGGACGTCACCGAAGTCATGGCCGAACCGGCCCTCCATATCCGTCCGCAGATCGGCCGGAAGCGGCGAACCGCCCGAACCGATCACGTTGTGCACCGGCGAGCGGTCCTCGTCCATCAAAGCCGACGCGCCGGAGTTGCCCGCCACGCGCTGCAACCCGGCGACCCCGGCCGGGCCCGCAGCGTCGAGCCTGCCCGACAGGGCTGCCCGGATGGCCATCGCCGATTCCGGCTCCTCCAGCCGAGATGCCTTCGGACGCAACTCCGATGCGTGCGTGTGATCGCTGTCGTGGGTTCGCATGCTGCCCCGCTTCCCTTGCGTCTGTACATCAACGATCCGGTGTGCGCGTGGTGGTTGGCAAGGCGCGCGGGCGGGACTGCCTCAAAGTGCACGAAGCGGTGCCCACGCGGCAGTCCCCGCGCTCCTCGTCTCGCCCGTCGAACCAGCGCACGATCGTGGCCAGCCCATCGAGACCACCGAGGAGGCGCAATGCCGACGTATCTGTCGCCGGGTGTCTATGTCGAGGAAACCGACTCCGGCTCAAGGCCTATCGAAGGCGTGGGCACCGCTGTTGCGGCGTTCATCGGCCTTGCCGAGAAAGGTCCGTTCAACAAGCCCACGCTGATCAGCAACTGGACCCAATACAAGAAGACCTTCGGCGACACCATCGAAGGCGCGTGCCTGGCCGAGTCCGTCGCGGCGTACTTCCAGAACGGCGGTGGCAATTCGTACATCGTCCGGATCGGGGACGGCGAAGGCGAAAACGGTTCGGCCGGTGGCCAACCCCAGCTGGAAGCGACTCCGCAGGCCGTGCTGGCCAACTACCGTATTCTTGCGCTCGACCCGAGCACGCCTCCCGACCGGTTGCGTGTCGAGATCAGCAATTTCCACAACGAGGGCGAGGAACAGCCCAGCGGCGTCAAGCTCGTCGTGCATCGCGACGGCCAGGTCGTCGAGGAGTTTCCCAACGTCACCACGGCCCGCGGTAAGAACAACGTCGCCACCGTCGTGAACGCCGCGTCGCAGACGGTGAAGGTCGAGCAGATCCCCGGCAAGCCGGCCGAAGACCTGCACGCAGGTATGCAGATCGCGTTGGCCGCACCCGAGGACGTCGCGGTGGCGACTGCGCCCGAGCGGCTCAGCAGCGACGACTACGTCGGCAACGTCGAAGAACGCAGCGGTGTCGCGGGTCTGGAGACCATCGACGAGATCACCATGGTCTGCATGCCGGATCTGCTGACCGCGTACCAGCGCGGCGCGATCGATCTGGACACCGTGCAATCGGTGCAGACGGCGATGATCGCGCACTGCGAGTTGATGGGTGACCGGATGGCGATCCTGGACCCGCCTCCTGGCCTCAACGCCCAGCAGATCAAAGAATGGCGAGTGGACAAGGCACGCTACGACTCCAAGTTCGCGGCACTGTACTGGCCGTGGGTCACCACCGGCGGCGGCAAGTACCTGCCGCCCTCCGGGTTCGTGGCCGGGATCTGGGGCCGCAACGACGACACGCGGGGCGTGCACAAAGCTCCCGCCAACGAAATCGTCCGCGGTGCAATCGATGTCGAGAATTCGATCACCCGCCGCGAACACGATCTGTTGAACCCGGTCGGTATCAACTGCATTCGCGCGTTTCCCGGTCGTGGCATTCGAGTCTGGGGCGCACGCACGCTGTCTTCGGACCCGGCCTGGCGGTATATCAACATCCGGCGCCTGTTCAACTACCTCGAGGAGTCGATTCTCACCAGCACCGACTGGGTGGTGTTCGAACCGAACGACTACTCGCTGTGGGCCAAGATCCGCCGCACCATCAGCGCGTTCCTGGTCAACGAATGGCGTAAAGGCGCGCTCTTCGGGCTGACTCCCGACGAGGCCTTCTACGTCAAGTGCGACGACGAGACCAACCCTGCCGAAGGCATCGACGCCGGTGAAGTGGTGTGCGAGATCGGTGTCGCGCCAGTCAAACCCGCGGAGTTCGTGATTTTCCGCCTCTCGCAGTATTCCGGCGGAACCAGCCTGGTCGCCGAGTAAGCCACACCGAAGGAAAGGGTAGACAACCATGGCGCTGCAGGACGACGACAGCTCGGTAGGCCACTCGTTCGGACTCGAGTTCGACGGCATACAGATCAAGGCCATCACCGAGGTGACCGGCCTCAAGATGGAGCAGGACGTCATCGAATACAAATCGAACATGGCCAAGGACGGCAAATACAACGTCAAAAAGTTGCCTGGACGGTGGAAAGCCGGCGAATGCACCTTGACCCGTCCACTGACCAAGGACAACGGGTTCGAGAAGTGGGTGAAGGATTCGCAGCTCGGCAAGATGAAGGACGCCCGCAAGGGTGGCTCCATCATCGTGTTCGACTACGAGGGCGAGGAGGTCAAGCGCTACAACCTCACCGCGGCGTGGCCCAAGAGCCTCGAACTGAGTTCGATGAAGGCCGGCGACACGAGCGTCATGACCGAAAAGCTCGTGTTGACATACGAGAAGTGCGAACCGGCCTGATGCGCAGAGGCAACATTCACGGGACTTCTGCCCTGGCCGACGCGCCGGGGCAGATGCCTTCCGCCGACGAAATACGCGAACTGCGCACCGAGTTCCCGTTCGTACTGCCCCGCGGTTACGTGGACCCGGCGGGCACCGTCCACCGCGACGGCGTCATGCGGCTGGCGACCGCGAGGGATGAACTGGTCTCGCAACGCGATGACCGGGTCCGCGAAAGCCCGAATTACCTTGCGGTGGTACTGATCAGCCGCGTCGTCACCCGCATCGGCGGGATCGAGGACGTGCACGGCGGAGTCATCGAGAATTTGTTCGCGTCCGACTTGGCCTTCCTGCAAGACCTGTACCGCCGAATCAATCAAGACGGCCATACGCACGCCCGGGTCACATGCCCGCACTGCAGCAACGACTTTGCCGTCGATGTTGCCGGGAGCCGCCTGGGGGAATCGTGACGTGCGGAGTCGACGCACTTTACGACGAGGTCTCCTACCTCGCCTACCACCTGCACTGGCAACTCGACGCGGTGCTCGACCTCGAGCATGCGGACCGCCGCAGATTCGTGCAATTGACCCGCAACCTCGCCGCACAGAACTAGAGGGAGGCACCGATGCCCAAATGGTGGCCCTGGGGTCGATCAGCGGATTCGGCTGCGGCGCAGACCGCGAGCCCGCCCGCGCCGGTGATCCCACCGACACCGTCCTGGCAACGGATGGCTCCCCTGCAACGCACCGTCGGGCTCGAATCCACCGCCCAGCTGGCCGGATTCACCGAGTCACTGACCACCTCACAGAACCCCGGTTTCACCCGCCCGGTTCAACTGTTGGCAGCTGAGAATGCCGACCGCCTGCCCGTGCTGAATCTGGCAAGAAGCGCCCCGAGTGCAAGCGCACCGCCGCCCGCGCCGCCGGCACAACCGACGCCAAGGACGTGGAATCCTCGGTTTCCATCCGTACAGCGAGCGCACGTTGGGATCGCCGCGCCAATTCAGCGGACCGCCGAGGGCGTCGCCGAAGTCGATGAGCCGGCACCGCATGTCTATGCCGTGGACGCCACAGACGTGGCCTATGCGGGACCGAAGGCGATGGTCGAGGCCAGCGATCCCGATGAGCGTCGACCGTTGGACGTGGCCGACGAGCCCGCACCGCCGCCCGGTCCGGCACCCGAGCTGCCGGCCCCATCGGTGAGCGCGCCCACCGCACCCCCGTCCGCAGCGCCGACGCCGGTTCAGCGGACACCATCCGACACCGGTATGACTTCGCCTGTGGTGCAGCCACTTCCGAAAGTTCACGAGCACACCCCGACCGCGGCGCCGCTGCGAACACTGTCTTCAGTTCAGCGTCTCCCCTCGAGTTCACCGCTGCCTGCGCTTCGGACGCTGACCGCTGCGGAACCGCCCGCACCCGTCAGTGGCAATCGACCCGAGGTAGAGGCACCACAGAATGTGCCCGGGGGTGTGTCGAGCAACGCGCTCGGCAGCGGGCCGACGGCTCGGGAGGCCGCGGCGATCCAGCGCACCCCGCTACCCGACGCGAGCAATAGCTCCATCGCCGAATCCGCGCAATCGCCGACACCGACGGTGGTGCCGATCGATGCCGACGCTCCGGCGGAAGCGACCACCGAGCCTTCCGCCGTACCGGCCACGCCGCCGACACCTGCGCCGAATACGAGCAGCGCACCGCCCGAACTCGTCGTACACCGGATCGCCGTCACACCGGATCAGCCGAGCAGCACGACGACGTCGATGGGTGCTCCACCGCGTGCGTCCCAGGCCCCCACCACCGCCGTCCAGCGCCTGCCCGTCGTCCAGGCCCGCCCGTTGAGCCGGACCGAGCCGATCGCGGCGGCGCCGGCGCGTCTCGGATCGCCGGCTGTGCAGCGGTCTCCCGCCGAAGCGTCCGCACGTCCACCGGTTCCCGCGGCGGCCGAAGGTCCGCACGTCCGTTCCGACCAGAGCCCTCGCGAGATTCCGACATCGGTTCAGTTGCCGTCCTCAACCGCGGTAAGCCACTCGCCCGAATTCGAATCGCTGGAGCTGTTCGTATCCGATCGGTTTGCACCCGCAGACCCCGCATCCGGCGCAGCCGAACCCGAAGCCGTGCAGCGCATGACATTGCCGGTGGCCCACTCCACACCACAGCCCGCCGCCGGCCCGCCACGCAGCACCGCGGAATTGTCGGCACCGTCCATCGTCCAGCGATCGACCGCGGCAGGAAGGCGCCTTGTGGTGCTGCCGCCCGTGCGTCGAAGCGGCGAGGTGCAGCGCAGCGCCGAATCGACACAGCCGCACGAACACTCAGACGTCTTCCACAACCCTCGCCCGATCGGCCTGCAACGCATGTTCGGCCCTTCGCCGGATCGATTCGAGCACGTGACCACCGCCGCGGTGGGCGACAGTCACTCCTTCGCCGAGACGTCAACGCATGAAACACCGCTCAGCACGGGGTCATCCGACAGGACGAGCTACGACGCCGCCACGAACACCATCACGTTCGCCCCGCCGAGCGTGCAGCGCGAAACCGCCGAATCGACTCCCGAGCCGGCACCGGTAGGCGATTCCGCACCGCCGTCGACCGAAGTGCCGGTCGCCGGGCCCATGCTGACGGCCGCCCCGGCGATCGGCGCGCCGGCCCCAGCCGCGCCCGACGTCGACGAATTGGTCAACCGGCTCTACGACCCGTTGGCGGCACGGTTACGCGCGGAACTGTGGCTGGACCGTGAGCGGGCTGGTGTCCTCATGGACCTGGGCCGATGAGCGGTTGCGCGACGAGGAGAAAAGACCGATGAGCCCCCCTAAACTGCCGCCGGAAGACAAAGACGAGGTGTTCGTCGGGGTCTGTTTCGCGGTCAAGTTCGACAAGACCGACGTCGGAAAGTTCAGCAGCTGCGAAGGTTTCGGCCTAGAGGTCGTGATGGAACAGCGTGAGGAGGGCGGCAACAACGGGCTGATCTGGCAACTGCCGACGCGGATGAAATACAGCAACATCAAGCTGACCCGTCCCATCGGCCCCGACAGCGAAAAGCTGACCAGGTGGATCGTGAAGGCACTCAACGGGCTCAAACCGACCACGGGTGAGATCAAAGCCATGGACGCCGCGGGAAATCCGGTGATGACCTGGCAGCTCGAAGGTGTGGTGCCCGTTCGCTGGACCGGCCCGAGCCTGAACCTGGACTCCCCCAAAGTCTTCACTGAGACCCTAGAAATCGCCCACCACGGTTTCACTCCGGAAAAAGGCAGTCCCAATGGCTGACAAGACGATCGCACTCAAAGCGCCACCACCCGAGAGGAAGGGCGACAGCGCTCCGGACACCTGGGCACAACCCCAGTACGCATTTCTGGAACTCTGGGAACCCAAGCACGTCAAGGGTGGCAAGCCGGAGCTGGGGTCCCTCAAGGACAAGGTGACGTTCCAGTTCAACCCCAAAGAGGTCTCGATCACCAAGTCGGCCAAGTGGGAACGCAAACCGACCAAGCAGAAGAAGGCCGGGCCGCCCGAGTTCTCCGGGGCCGAACCCTGCAAGCTCAGCCTCGAGCTGTACTTCGACGCGACCGCCAAAGACGGCGTCGACGTCGTCGCATCGGTGGACAAGCTGTTCAGTTGTTGTGTCCCGTGCACCGAAGGTGACCAGGCCATGCCGTTTCTGGTGGTCTTCAACTGGGGTCAGGTCAAGAGCTTCGCCGCCTACATCAGCCAGGTACAGGCCAAGTACACCCGATTCGCCGCGAACGGTGTTCCGATCCGAGCGACCTGCTCGATCAATCTGGAGGAAATCGACGTCACGCCCGATCCGAAGCAGAACCCCACGTCCGGCGCGCAATGGGCTGACGACGTACACACGATGGTCACCGGCGACTCGCTGGCCCTCCTCGCCTACCGTGAGTACGGCGACCCCCAACTGTGGCGGGCGCTTGCCACCTACAACGACATCGATGATCCGATGCGGGTACCCAACGGCACCCGGCTCAAGCTGCCGCGGCGCGAAGCGCTGGTGGCAGGGGCGGTCTGATCAGCATGGCCACCGCCGCGTCGTTCCTGATCGAATTCGACGGCACCGCACTGCCTGACGACATCAGCCCGCTGCTCACGTCGGCGTATGTCGATTCGAGCCTGCGCCTTCCTGACGCGTTCATGTTGCGCTTCCGCGACCCGAATCGGATCGTGATCGAGAAGTCCAAAGTGAAGATGGGCACGAAGGTCAAGATCACGATCTCCAGCACACAGACCGAAACGCCCGAAAAGCTGATCGAGGCCGAGGTGACATCGCTGGAAGCCGAGGTCGGTGGGCCGGGATCGTTCACGGTCATCCGCGGTTACGATCCAGCGCACCGGTTGTTTCGGGGCCGCCACACCAAGTCGTACGCGCAGACCACCGCGTCGGATGCCGTCACCGAGATCTCGCAGCGGACCAAGATCGCCGCCGGCGAAATCGAAGCGAGTAAAACGGTTTTCGATCATCTCGGGCAATTCGGGCAGACCGATTGGGAGTTCCTCGATGCGATGGCCCGACGCATCGGCTATGAGCTGACAGTACGGGACAACAAGCTGAACTTCCGTCCGCGTGAGGAAGCCAATCGTGCGCCGTCGCAAGACGCGCAAGACACCGATCCGTTGGTGCTGCGGCTGGGTACTGACCTCCTGCGGTTCCGGTCGGTGATCACCGCCGCGGAACAAGTCGCCGAGGTCGAGGTGCGCGGGTGGGATGTAGCGCAGAAACGCAAGATCGTCAGCACGCTTGCGGCCAGCACGAAAAGCGTTGAGCTTCCGACCATGAAGCCCGCGGATGTTGCCAAGCCGTTCGGCGATCCGCGCTATGTCGCCTCCGACGTCGCATACCGCACGCAGTCCGAGGCCGACACCGCCGCTGCCGCGCTCACCGAGGAAATCGGCAGTTCTTTCGCCGAAATCGACGCGGTCGCCCGGGGTAATCCGAAACTGCGGGCCAACGTGAGCATCAAGATCGACAATGCGGGCCAACCGTTCGACGGCAAGTACACCATCACCGCGGCGCGCCACCGCTACGACCCGGCCAATGGTGGCTACACGACGGCCTTCTCGGTGACCGGCCGCCAGGAACGCAGCCTTTACGGCCTGACCGCGGCAGGCGGGCGAGCCTCGACGGCGGCTGGGGTGACGGTCGGTGTGGTCAGTGACGCGAACGATCCCACCCACCAGGGCAGAGTCAAGCTGACCTTCCCGTGGCTGTCCGACGACTACGTCAGCGACTGGGCCAGGACTGTGCAGCCTGGGGCCGGTAAAGACCGCGGCGCCATGGTCATACCGGAAGTCGGGGACGAAGTGCTCGTGGCGTTCGAGCAGCAGGATCCGCAACGGCCTTACGTCCTCGGCGGTCTGTACAACGGTGTGGACACCGTGAACACCAAGGGACCCAACTTGATCGACACCGGATCCGGTGCGGTCAACCGGCGCTCGTTCGTCTCGCGCAACGGCCACCGGTTGGATCTTCTCGACGAAGACGGCAAGACCGAGGGGATCACCGCCGAAACCGGCGACGGCAAGCTCAAGCTGACCCTGGATTCGGTGGGCACGAGCATCGTCGTGCACAGCGACGGCAGCGTCCTGATCGAGGGCAAGAAGGGCATCACTGTCGACGCAGCGTCCTCTGACCTGCAACTCAAAGGTAAGAAGATCTCCATCACCGCAACCAACGGTGTCACGGTGTCGGGTGGATCGGGAGCCGTCGATGTCGACACCCAGGTCGCGTTGTCGCTCAAAGGCACCACGGTCAAGGTTGCGGCCAAGGCCGCCGGCGAGTTCAAAGCCGGTGGGCCCAACGTCATCACCGGCGCACCGGTCAAGATCAACTGAGAGGAGCAACGGCCATGCCACCAGCCGCGCGCGTCGGCGATCTGACCGCACATCCCGGCACCATTGGTCCCCCGGGCGTTCCGACCGTGCTGATCGGCGGCATGCCTGCCGCAGTAGTGGGAACCACTCACGCGTGCGCATTCCCCGGGGTCGTACCCCACCCGCCCAATGCGATCCTGCCGCCGGGCTGTCCGACCGTGTTGATCGGCGGTATGCCGGCCGCCCGCGTCGGCGACATGACCGGCTGTGGCGCGCCGATCCTTCCGCCCGGCTGCCCCACGGTCCTGATCGGAGGCTGACGACATGAGCGATTTCACCAACGATTTCATCGGCGCGGGCTGGAACTTCCCGCTGCAAGTCGACCCCACCAACGGGATCGGTCTGGCCACGCACGTCCGCGACATCGAGCAAGCGATCGAGATCATCATCAGGACATCTCCCGGAGAGCGGCCGATGCGTCCTGAATTCGGTTGTCGCATACAGGACCATCTGTTCTCGCCGATGAACGATGCCACACTGGCGGCCATCGCCAACGATGTTCGCCGGGCCTTGGAAGTGTGGGAGCCGCGCATCGATGTCGAGGACGTCAGGGTTCTGTTCAACCGGGACGATCTCGGCATGGCCCACATCGATGTCGGCTACCGCATCCGCGGCTACAACGATGAACGAAACCTGGTGTTCCCGTTCTATGTGATACCCGACGAGGCCGGCGCTCCCGAGGCCGGCGAGCTGCCACCCGCCTACCAGCTGAATGAGGCGTGACGATGCTGCCCGCACCCAACCTGGACGACAGGACTTTTCAGAGCCTGGTGGACGACGCCCGCCGGCTGGTCCACCGCCGTTGCCCCGAGTGGTCCGACCACAACATCTCGGACCCCGGCATCACGCTGATCGAGACATTCGCCATGATGGTCGACCAGCTCATCTACCGGCTCAACCGGGTTCCGGATCGCAACTACATCAAGTTCCTCGAATTGCTCGGCCTGGAACTGCGACCACCCGGTGCCGCCCAGGGCGAGGCGACCTTCTGGCTGTCGGCACCCCAACAACAACCCATCACCGTGCGCGAGGAATCCGAGGTCAGCACCGACCGCACCGATCTCGACGAACCGATCGTCTTCTCGACAATCGAGAAGCTCGAGATCATTCCGTGTTCGCTCGACGGCGGCCGGGTCGCGACGATGGCCGAGGGCGGCGAACCCGTCACGCAACGCAATGAGGTCGGCGGCAACGAATTTCGCTGCTTCTCCGAACGTCCGATGCCCGGAGACGCACTCCTGATCGGACTCGACCGGGCGGTACCGTCGTGCGCGGTGCTGCTGCGGGTGAACTGCCGGGTCTCGGGCGTCGGCGTCGACCCCACCAACCCCCCGTACCTGTGGGAAGCCTGGACCGGGAACGACTGGGTGGCGTGCGAACCAGGACCCGACGAGACTAAGGCGTTCAACAAGCCCGGCGACGTCATCCTGCACGTGCCGCGCGGTCATGTGCTCGATTCCCCGCCGCGCGTCGGCGGTGAAGCCCGCGGCTGGCTGCGCTGCCGGTTGGTCGACCCCGCGCCCGGGCAGTCGACCTACAGCGAGTCTCCGTTCATCACCTCGATCTCGGCGTGCACGGTGGGCGGTACCGCGCGCATCGTGCACGCCCGGGTCGTGCGCGACGAGACGATCGGCACGTCCGACGGCACCGCCGGGCAACGCTTCGCATTGCAGCACCGGCCGGTTCTTCCGTGGGCGGGCAGTTCGTTGCGTGTTGTCGCCGAAGGTGACATGACCGACTGGAGGCCGGTGGAACACTTCGGTGATCAGGACGATTCCAGTCAGTCGTTTCATATCGACCCGGTCGCCGGTGAGGTCGTGTTCGGCCCCGTGGTCCGCGAGTCGGACGGCACCATTCGTCAGTACGGCAGGATCCCGCGGAAGACGGCGACAATCAGGATGTCGGCCTATCGCACCGGCGGCGGCCGCAAGGGCAACGTCGGCGTCGGCCAGATCCGCGTGCTCAAAACCAGTGTGCCGTATGTGTCGCGGGTCGAAAATCGCAGGGCGGCGGTAGGCGGTGCCGAAGCCGAAACCGTCGACGAGGTCAAGGCGCGCGGCCCGCTGCTGCTGCGGACCCGCGGAAAAGCCGTCACGGCACAAGACTTCGAGCAACTGACCCTCGACATCGCCCCGGAAGTCGCCAGGGCGCACTGCCTGACCGCCGCCGACGAACGGGAAGCGGGCGCCGTGCGGGTGTTGGTCGTACCGCATGTGGCCAGCGATGCCATGGACCTCGTGCGCCGCGAAGACCTCATACCGCTGCCCGAGACGATCCAGCGGATCAAGAACCACCTCGATGAGCGCCGCCTCGTCGGCACTCGGTTGATCGTCGAGCCTCCGCACTATCGGGGTGTCACCGTGGTTGTCACCCTCGCCGTACTGGCCGGCTACGCCCGCGATCAGGTCAAACTCGATGTGGCCCGGGCCTTGAACGGCCTGCTGCATCCCTTGAAAGGCGGCCCGGACGGTGTGGGCTGGCCCATCGGCCGCGCCGTGCAGGTACACGAGGTCACCGCCGCGCTGGCGCGAATCCCCGGGGTGGACATGGCCAGAAAGGTCACGGT
Organism: Mycobacterium venezuelense; assembly: GCF_054919535.1. NCBI lineage: Bacteria > Bacillati > Actinomycetota > Actinomycetes > Mycobacteriales > Mycobacteriaceae > Mycobacterium > Mycobacterium venezuelense. Next base: position 167,447 of record NZ_JBONDW010000007.1, on the reverse strand, counting down.
CCAGTTGTTCGGTGTCGACCCGGCGACCGGAAAGCGGTCGACCGAGCCGGTCGAGGTGATCCCGTTGGGGCGCAATGAGCTTGCGTACTCGTTCGGGCGACACAGCGTTCGGGTGGTGGAAAGATGAGAGCCGGTGTACCGCAGCTGGATTCACCCCAGCCCTTCCTCGACACGATGCCGTCGGTGTACTGGGGCGATCCGCTGACCGAGCGGCTGTGCGAGGCGTTCGACGAAGTGTTGGCGCCCATCTTCGCCACCCTGGACTGCTTCCCGGCATACCTCGATCCGAAGACCGTTCCGAGCGACATGCTCGACTGGCTGGCCGGGTGGATCGGCTTGCACCTCGGTGGCCGCGAGACCGCCCACAAGCGGGAACTGATCGCGGCAGGCGCGGCCATGTTGCGTTGGCAGGGCACCGCACGCAGTATCCGCGACACCGTGACGGCTGCGTTCAACCGCGACACCGAGGTGATCGAATCCGGAAGTGCGACATGGTCATTGACACCGGACTCCAAACCCGGGGGCCGGGCCACGCCCAGTCTTCTGGTGCGCGTCACGGTGGACCCCGGCGACGACGTCGACGTGCGTAGCGTCGAAGCCCTCGTCGACGCCGTCAAGCCCGCTCACATCCCCCACCGCGTCGAGTTGGTGACCCGCGCGGCACCGTCGCCGCCGGTCACCACGGCACCCGCACCACCGGTCACCGCGGCGCCCGAGGCCCGACGGCCCGCACAGCAACCGCCGGACGACCCGCAGACCCGCAAACTCAGAATCACCGATCTGAACGCGGGGAATCCCGAAGCGCCGAACGGCTCAGAAGACCGCGACCTCTAGGTCGGCCCGGATCCGGGCGTGTTCGCGGCGAACATATTCCGCCGAACTGAGATCACCCAGCGTCTCGTGCAGGTCGGCGAGCACCATCCAGGCATTCTCCTGATACTGATCGAGCTGTACCGACCGCTGCGCCATGACGAGTGCCTGCTCGTACTCCCCCAGCGTCCGGTAGTCCGACGCGAGTGCGGCAGCGGCGGCCGCCGCCGATCGATGGAGCCGTTCCCGTTCGTCGTCGATGCTCTGTGCTCCCGAGATCTCCGGCAGCAGCTCACCGGTGTACAGGTTGAGGGCTTCCTGACGCGCGACGACCCGGCCCCGCACGTCACCGCGGGCCGAGGCGGTCGCCGCCCGGGCGAGCGCGTCGGCGAAATCCCGGACGTCGACCGTCGCCCGGTCGGGAAGGCACAACCGATACGATTCGCCTCGCCGCCGGATCACGAGATCGGATTCGCTGAACAAGCCGCGCACGCTTGACACGGCCACTTGCAGGCGATGGCATGCCACGGAATGGTCGACACCAGGCCACAAGATGTCCTCCAGCAGTTCGCGGTGGTGATCGTGGTCGGGGTTCAACGACAGGATCTGCAGCACCCAGCGCGCCTGCGGGCGCAGCTGACTCAAAGCCGCGATTTCGCCGTCGATCGCGATGCGATAGCCGCCGAAGCAGGTGATCGCCACCGGAGGCAGGCTGGCCTCCACGACTTCGGCGGCCGCGGTGAATGCGCTGGGCGGTTCGGCATCGTCCACGCTGCCGGCGAAAAGTACCGGCAGACCACATTGTTCGGCCAGCGCGGCAGCGCCGACAGCCTCGGGGACGTCACGATCCGAGACGTGTTGCAACACCGCGAGGGCCAAGGCGTGGGCACCCCGGCACCGCAGTGCGTGGCTGTCGTCGGCCACCCTGCGGGCGGCCGTCACTGTCGTTTGAGGGTCGATCACCGCGAGCAGCCGGCACCACAACTGCAGCACCGGCGCGTCGAGCTGGCCGAATCTCGCTTCGGCAGTGGCCAGTTCGGACTTTCCATCTTCACCGACACGTTGTTTGGCCAGCGCAACGGCGAACAGCAGCAGCGCAGCACCCCAGCTGTCCCCCATCCGGTCGGCGGTCGAGATCAGGTCGGCACAACTCTCGAAACGCCACATCGCGTCGCGTGAGACGATAAGCGCAACCTGCTCCAGACCATGACACAGACGCGAAACCCAGGGAAGCCCTTCGCTTTCCGCGTCCGCAGCGATCGTGCTGAACCGGGCAGCCGGGTCTTTCGGCCCGCCGTCGACCAGATCGAGGGCGGCCGCTGCGAGGCTCACCCAGATGGTCAGCGACGGGTCGGGTTGACCGTCGCCCACGACGGCCTGCAGGATTTCGCGGGCCGGTCGAAGCTCGCCCGCGACTACCGCCGCGACTGCGTGCGCCAGCCGCGTCCAGCCGTCGGCTCCGGAACAACCGGTGACTTCCGGCGCGCGCCGCAGCGCCTCCCGCAGTGGGTTGGCCCAGTGCTGGACCAGCGGTTCGCGCGCTCGCCCAGTCTTGGTCCCGGGCAACCAAAGCAGGGCAACCGCGGACTCCTGGCGACACATCTGGCGGTAATTGGGCTCGTCGTACAGCGTCTCGGCCTGCCGATAGGCCTCCACCCCGCGAGCCAGCGCCCCTTCCCGTACCAGGCGGCGCGCGTTCGCCAGTGCCAGCCACGGGTCATGCTGCCACGTACTCGCCGGCAGCAAATGGGCGTCATCGACGACTGTTGCATCGATCCGAGCGCCGCCCGTGTCGGCCACCAGACGTGACACCGAGGCCCAATCGCCGGCCTTGGCGTACGCGCGCACCGCCGGCCGCAGCTCCCCCAACGTCTCGAGCACGTCACCGCTCTTGCGGTAATAGGACCGGGCCGCCGCGGGCCCGTACTCCTCGACCAACGCCAGCTCGAGATGAGACTGCAGCACTTCGTGGTAGCGGAAGTACACGCCGCCGTCGTCGGTGGAGGTGAACAGCTGCGCGGACTCCAGCTCCTCCAGGATGCGGTGGCTACCGGTCGCGCCGAGTAACGCATCGCATGACTCCCCGGACAAGCGGCCCAGCGTGCATGTGCGCAACAGGAAATCGCGCCTCTCCGCGGGCAATTCGGCCAGCACGTTGCGCGTCAGGTACGAGCGCACCAGCTTGGACCTGCCGCCGAGCCCGGCGACGGCCTGGTGACGTTCAGCCGCGGTTCGGCCGACCGTGGCGAGGTGAAACAGCTGCAACCCGGCCGCCCAACCGCCGGTGCGGCGGGTCAGCGCCGCGGCCGCTTCCGGCCGCAGCGGCTCGCGGTACACCGAGGCGAACAGTTCCTCGACTTCCCACGACCGGAACCGGAGATCATCGCTGCCGGTCTCGGAGATGGAGCCGGACACCCGGATGCGCGGGACGTTGATATCTGGCATCCGGCGCGATCCGCAGATCAACTGGAGCCGGCGGGGCCGCAAGGAGATGAATCGCTCCAATGCGCGCTCGGCAGGCGTTTCGGCGATCTCGTGCAGGTCATCGAGGACGAGGACAGCGCCGGCGCCGCTCCACTGATCCAGGGCCGCCAGCAGCTCAGCCATCGATTCGGCGCCGCCGGTTTCGGCGATCTTCGACAGGGCGGCGCCGAGATAGGCCACCATGCGGTGCTCGGTGGAATCTTCCGCGGTGAGGCGATACCACCCGACAGGTCGCTCCGACGCGGTCGCGATGTGTGACAGCAATGTCGTCTTCCCGCACCCCGCCGGCGCGACCACCATGTCAACGATGGTTTGCCGACCGGACAGCAGGGGCTGCTCGAGTCGCGCGCGGACCAGACCGGACACCTCCGGCACGCGGAGCTTCTCTCGCAGGACGACGCAGTCAGTCATGGACGTTCGACCGTCCGATCGAACATTCGCCGCTACCTGACGAATAGATATTCATGTTTGCCGGCCATCCCCGCTCACGCATCCGAAGCCCTCTGCCGAGAGCATATGGTCGCGATCGGGGCCTGGACTTGAGTAGTGGACTACTCGAATTTGGCAGGGACTGTCAGCCGGCGCTCTGTTCGGGCACGATGAAATCCCAGCCCGCTATGCACTTTTAAGTGGCGAGAACCTGCCGTCGTCACCGGGCGGGTAGGGCGTGGCACTCATCACAGCAGCGACTGGCAGCGGTCCGTACAGATGCGGGAACAACATCGCCTCGGGGTCCGTTGGTACACCGGGTTCCCAACGCACGGGATCGAACAGCCTGGCCGGATCGATCTGGAGTATGAGCAGATCGGTACGCCCCGCGTAGAGCCGGTTCGCCGGCAGATGCACCTGTTCAGGCGCCGAAAGGTGCACGAACCCCTGTGCGGTCAACGAGTCAGGTCGGTGCGCACCGGAGCCACGGGCGGCCTGCCACTCGTCGGCACTGCAGAGGTGAACCAGGACGCGCGGCATCGGAGGCATACTGCCAGCTTGCCTGTCGGGCAACACGTCCCGGACGTGAGACACGACACACCGGTAAACCCCTAGGGAACAAGGCCGGAACCCAAAACGTCTGACACAGTAGAGATACGCAAACCCGGCACTTTGCCGGCGTTGCGCAGAGCAGAAGACGGAGGAGCCATGAACGCAACTCTGACAAGCCCCGAGCTAACCAGAGCTGACCGCTGCGATCGTTGCGGAGCGGCAGCGCGCGTACGCGCGAAGCTGCCCTCGGGCGCCGAGCTGCTCTTCTGCCAGCACCACGCGAACGAGCACGAGGCCAAGCTCATCGAACTGGCCGCCGTGCTGGAAGTCCGCCCGGTCGACGCCTGATCGCGTCTTTGACACGCCGACTGAACAGCACCCGCCTGGGCAGGAGCACGTTTCGTCAGTAATGCTGGTCTGGTCATGACTGGCCAGCCGCTACCGGTACCACCAACACGCCACCACATTCGACATATCGCACGACGCACGTTGTCGAAAAGCTGGGACGATTCGATCTTTTCCGAATCGGCACAGGCGGCGTTTTGGTGCGCGTTGTCACTACCCCCACTGCTGTTGGGCATGCTCGGCAGCCTGGCCTACATCGCACCGCTGTTCGGCCCGGACACCCTGCCGACCATCCAGCAGCAACTGATCAATGCAGCCAACAGCTTTTTCTCCCCCAACGTCGTCGACGAGATCATCGAACCGACGATCCGCGACATCGTGAGGGGCGCTCGCGGCGAGGTCGTCTCGGTGGGTTTCGTGATATCGCTGTGGGCGGGCTCGTCGGCGGTGTCGGCGTTCGTGGATTCGATCGTGGAAGCCCACGACCAGACACCGCTGCGGCACCCGGTGCGGCAGCGGTTCTACGCCCTGGGGCTCTACGTGATCATGCTCGTGTGCGCGATCGCCGCGGCGCCGTTCGTCGCGCTGGGGCCGCGCACGATCGCCGAGCACATACCCGACAGCTGGGACCACATGCTGCGCTACGGCTACTACCCGGCGTTGTTCCTCGCGGTCATCGTCGGCGTCACGGTGCTGTACCGGGTTTCTCTGCCGAAACCGCTGCCGACGCATCGGCTGCTGCTGGGTTCGGTGCTGGCGACCGTCGTGTTTCTGGTGGCGACCGTGGGGCTGCGCATCTATCTGGGCTGGATCACCAGCACCGGATACACCTACGGTGCCCTGGCGACGCCGATCGCGTTCTTGTTGTTCGCGTTCTTCCTCGGATTCGCCGTGATGCTGGGCGCCGAACTGAACGCCGCCATTCAAGAGGAATGGCCTGCGGCGGACACCCACGCCAAACGGCTCCGGTCGTGGCTGGAGGACAAGGCCAACAACGGCGGCAGTGTGCAGGCACCGGCTCAACCGGTGCCCGACGCCGCCGACCAGCCGTCTACTTCTTGAGGGTCTCGTAGATTCGCTTGCAGTCCGGGCACACCGGTGAACCGGGCTTGGCGGCCTTCGTCACCGGAAACACCTCGCCGCAGAGTGCGACGACGTGCGTACCCATGACAGCGCTCTCGGCGATCTTGTCCTTCTTGACGTAATGGAAGTACTTAGGGGTGTCGCTGTCGGTCCCGTCGTCGACGCGTTCGTCGGCGTCGGTGCGCTCGAGGGTGTCGGTCTGCATAGCCATATTGTGCCCGGCGAAAGAATGCGGGGAAATCCAACTGCCATTGCAAGGCCCAGGTGTGGAACAGTAGAGGCATGAAACAAAGCCACGAGCTGAGTTTCGACGACGACTTCGATGGTCAAGCTCGCCCGGTCCTCATCACTCGCGCCGCGCCCGCGTACGAAGAACAACACCGCCAGCGCGTACGCAAATACCTGACGTTGATGGCGTTCCGTATACCCGCACTGATCCTGGCCGCCGTCGCCTACAGCGTCTGGGAGAACGGGTTGATCTCGCTCGCGATCATTCTGGTGTCGGTGCCGTTGCCGTGGATGGCCGTTCTGATCGCCAACGACCGTCCGCCGCGTAGCGCCGAAGAACCGCGCCGTTACGCCGGCAGCAAGAACCGCATCCCGTTGTTCCCGACAGCCGAGCGGCCGGCACTGGCACCTGGCCCGGTCGTGCCACCGCAACCGGGGACGGCGGAAACGCAGCGCGACGTTCCGAGCTGAGACGCTTCTATCGCTATTCTCAGGAGAATCTCAGGTCATCGCAAAAAAACAGCAGGTCAATAGGCATGAATCCAATCGGCAGTGGGAACTCTTCGGGGGCATGACGCGTTGTAAGTCATGACAGTTCGAGCCGATCAGGAGGCCGTCATGGCAAATGCCACCACAAGCCGCGTTGACAGCGATCTGGACGCCCAGAGCCCGGCTGCCGACCTCGTGCGCGTGTATCTGAACGGCATCGGCAAAACAGCGTTGCTCAATGCTGCCGATGAGGTAGAGCTCGCGAAGCGCATCGAGGCGGGCCTTTACGCACAACATCTGCTGGACACCAAGAAGCGTCTGGGCGAGAACCGCAAACGCGATCTCGCGACCGTCGTCCGCGACGGCGAGGCGGCCCGGCGGCATCTGCTCGAGGCCAACCTGCGCCTGGTGGTGTCACTCGCGAAGCGCTACACCGGCCGCGGTATGCCGCTGCTGGATCTGATCCAGGAGGGGAACCTGGGCCTGATCCGCGCGATGGAGAAGTTCGACTACACCAAGGGCTTCAAGTTCTCCACGTATGCCACCTGGTGGATTCGCCAGGCGATCACCCGCGGGATGGCCGACCAGAGCCGCACCATCCGACTGCCCGTCCACCTGGTCGAGCAGGTCAACAAGCTGGCCCGGATCAAGCGCGAGATGCACCAGAACCTCGGGCGGGAGGCCACCGACGAGGAGTTGGCAGCCGAGTCCGGCATTCCGGTCGACAAGATCAACGACCTGTTGGAGCACAGCCGTGATCCGGTGAGCCTCGACATGCCGGTGGGCACCGACGAGGAAGCTCCGCTGGGCGACTTCATCGAGGACTCCGAGGCCATGTCGGCGGAGAACGCCGTCATCTCCGAGCTGCTCCACACCGACATCCGCCACGTGCTCGCCACACTCGACGAGCGCGAGCAGCAGGTGATCCGCCTCCGGTTCGGTCTCGACGACGGCCAGCCTCGCACGCTCGACCAGATCGGCAAGCTCTTCGGGTTGTCCCGGGAGCGGGTCCGCCAGATCGAGCGCGAAGTGATGGCCAAGCTCCGCAACGGTGAGCGTGCCGATCGGCTCCGGTCCTACGCCAGCTAGCTGAACCCCTGGATGTGCCCGCCCGTTGATACGGGCGGGCACATTCGTGTCTGCGTGCCGACCGGGTTTGGCCCCGACTTGCAGGCGAAATCCCGGTTCGGATTGCGTGAGCGGCACCGCAATGTTGGACCTCAGTTCGGGCCGCGAGAACGGTAGACTGTGCAGTGACGTTTGGGCTGGGAAGGCGCGAATGAACGATCTTGTCGACACCACCGAGATGTACCTGCGGACCATCTACGACCTCGAGGAAGAGGGCGTGGTGCCGCTGCGTGCACGCATCGCCGAACGGCTGGACCAGAGCGGGCCGACCGTCAGCCAGACGGTTTCACGGATGGAACGCGACGGCCTGCTGCACGTCGCCGGTGACCGGCACCTGGAGTTGACCGACAAGGGCCGCTCGCTGGCCGTCGCGGTCATGCGCAAGCACCGGCTCGCCGAGCGGCTGCTGGTCGACGTCATCGGACTGCCGTGGGAAGACGTCCACGCCGAGGCGTGCCGCTGGGAGCACGTGATGAGCGAGGATGTCGAGCGCCGGCTGGTGCAGGTGCTCAACAACCCCACCACGTCGCCGTTCGGCAACCCCATCCCGGGCTTGTCCGAGCTCGGCGTCGGCGCTGCCGGGTTCGGGTCCGACGACGTCAGCCTGGTCCGGCTCACCGAATTGCCGGTCGGCCTGCCCGTCGCTGTCGTGGTCCGGCAGCTGACCGAGCACGTACAGGGCGACACCGAACTCATCGGCCGCCTCAAGGACGCCGGCGTCGTGCCCAACGCACGCGTGACCGTCGAGGCCAATGACCACGGTGGCGTGATGATCCTGATCCCGGGCCACGAACAGGTCGAGCTCCCCCACCACATGGCACATGCCGTCAAGGTGGAAAAGGTCTGATCGGGCCGCATCAGGCACCGGCCTTACGGGTCTCACCGCCGAAGGTCCGCCGCGGCGGTAACCGCACCCCGAGCCGATCCGCCTGCCGGTATCCGCTGAGCGCGAGTTCGCGGATCTGATCCGGCCGCATTCCCGACTGCAACGCGCGATCGAGCATGCCCGCCATCCGGTGGTCCGGTGCGCAGCGTAGTGCCGCATCGAGCGAAATTCCGGCCAATGGCCCGTCGCCGCGCACGTACGCCGAGAACGCCAACAACACCAATGCCTCCGCACGCCACGGGGCAGGCAGCGCGCGCGACAGTTCGACCCACAGCGATTCGGCCTGGCCTGCCAGCTCCCCGACTGCCAGCGCGTACATCGTGTCGCGCACCTGGGGATCGGTCAACGCCACCGCCAACCGGGCCAGCTCCGCATCGGCCGGGTACTGCCCGTCGGCGAGCCGGGTCGCCGACGAGAGCGCCGATTCGATGTCGGCACGCACGTCAGCCCGACGGCGCGACGGCGCCGGTGCGGGGAGACCGCCGATCACCGCCCGCATCCGCTCGCCCCGGCTCTCGTCGGGTTCGACGATCTCCTGTAGGTCGGCGCGTCGCCGATAGAGCCGACGGCCGTCGAGCACGGCCGCCACAGCTAATGGCGATGCCGACGGATCCTCGATGACACCGTGCGCGGCGCACCCGTAGGCGCAGTGCCAGCGTCCGCCGGCCGCCACACGGTCCACCACGTAAGCCGCGGTGAGCTCGATGCCGTGCAGCGACAGTGCTTCCTCGACCGTGTCGGCCAGCTCGGCGTGGATGTCGCAGCAGTGCTGGCAGTCCGCTCCGGTCTCATCGACGATGACCGCGATCGCCGCATGCGGTTGCGACGCGGCAGCCACTTCGGCAAGCTGATCGACAGCCTCCGTCAGCACCAGCGAAAGATCAAGGCGCATAACGCATCCCAATTGTCCATCGTCGATGCTCACCAGGACGAGGGATTGCTCGGGGACGAAGCCGAGCACGGCAGGTACCGCAGCGATCAATGAACCGGGGCTGCGGACGTCGAACTCCGGGATGTGGGGTGAAGGTGTCATGGCCCCAACGTGGCATCCGGCACCGTCGCCGCGTTCTCGGCGACGAGCGCAAACTCTGCGCCGGGCCGCGACCTGTGGACGAAGTCCATGTTGGGGATAACTGGACGAAACAATTGTTCACGCGCAATTTGGCGTTGCCGGCGTGCGAGAACTGAGCAACCGGCGTAGACACACTCCCATGGGTTCGATGCAGGAGTACGACCTCGTCGTCATCGGTTCCGGTCCCGGCGGTCAGCGGGCCGCCATCGCGGCGGCCAAGCTCGGCAAATCCGTCGCGGTGATCGAGCGCGGCATGATGCTCGGCGGCGTGTGCGTCAACACCGGAACGATCCCATCGAAAACGCTGCGCGAAGCCGTGGTCTATCTGACCGGGATGAACCAGCGCGAACTGTACGGGGCCAGCTACCGCGTGAAGGACAAGATCACTCCGGCCGACCTGCTCGCGCGGACGCAACACGTGATCGGCAAAGAGATCGACGTCGTGCGGTCACAACTGATGCGGAACCGCGTCGAGCTCTACACCGGGCACGGCCGGTTCGTCGACGAACACACCGTCCATGTGGAGGATCCCAGCCGAGCCGAACTGATCACCGTGCGCGGCCGCTACGTCGTGATCGCCACCGGCACCAAGCCGGCGCGTCCGGCCGGCGTGGAGTTCGACGGCGAACGCGTCCTCGACTCCGACGAGATCCTCGAACTCAAATCTCTGCCCGCCTCGATGGTCGTCGTCGGCGCCGGGGTCATCGGCATCGAGTACGCCTCGATGTTCGCCGCGCTCGGCACGAAGGTGACGGTGGTCGAGAAGCGCGGCAACATGCTCGACTTCTGTGACCCCGAGATCGTGGAGGCCCTGAAGTTCCACCTGCGCGATCTCGCGGTGACGTTCCGGTTCGGCGAGGAGGTCACGGGCGTCGACGTCGGATCGGCAGGCACCGTGACCACACTGGCCAGCGGTAAGCAGATCCCCGCCGAAACCGTCATGTACTCGGCAGGCCGTCAAGGACAAACCGACCACCTCGACCTCACCAACGCGGGGCTCGAGTCCGACAACCGGGGCCGAGTGTTCGTCGACGACAACTTCCAGACCAAGGTCGACCACATCTACGCCGTGGGTGACGTGATCGGATTCCCGGCACTCGCGGCGACCTCGATGGAACAGGGCAGGCTGGCCGCCTACCACGCGTTCGGCGAGCCCACCAAGGGCATGATGGACCTCCAGCCGATCGGCATCTACTCCATCCCCGAGGTGTCCTACGTCGGCGCGACCGAGGTGGAGCTCACAAAAGACTCGATCCCGTACGAGGTCGGGGTGTCGCGATACCGCGAGCTGGCGCGCGGCCAGATCGCCGGGGACTCATACGGCATGCTCAAGCTGCTGGTGTCCACCGAGGACCTGCGGCTGCTCGGCGTGCACATCTTCGGTACCAATGCCACCGAGATGGTGCACATCGGCCAAGCGGTGATGGGCTGTGGCGGCACGGTCGAGTACCTGGTCGACGCCGTGTTCAACTACCCGACGTTCTCCGAGGCCTACAAGGTCGCCGCCCTGGACGTCATGAACAAATTGCGGGTACTCAACCAGTTCCGCTCTTAGCAGTCGGATCCAAGAACGGTCGGGACGGTGTCGCCGTCACCGCCCGCTTCCGCACGGTGCAGCAGCCGGACGATACCGTCGTCGAACCTCGGTGAGTAGGACACGTCGTCGTCGCATCCGCCGCCGTCGAGCCCACCGACGAGTCCGGTCACCGTCGATCCGACAACCCAGGGCGCGCCGCTGAAACCGTCCCCCAGACCGGCGCACGCCAACGATGGGAAGCCTTGATGCCGTACCGAAGTCGGGCCGCGGCAAACCTGCGGACCCCCGCCCGTTCCGGTCGGGTAACCGGTCACGGTCACCGTACTGCCCTCGGCCGGCGCCGCGCCGAGCGTCAAACCCCCACCCGCCTGCTGTTGAACCGGTGCGGCACCGTCGCGAACGACCCGCGCGATGGCGAAGTCGGTCTGCGGATCCTGGTCGGCGAGCCAGCGCGGATCCAGATAGACCGCAGTCACGCGCCAGGCGTCGTCGACGCCTTGCCGGAATCCGGGGATGAAGTCGGTTTCGACACCGTCCACGAGGCAGTGGGCCGCGGTCAGGATCAGATCACCCGAGCTGCTGTCGAGGACCGCAGCCGTGCAGGTGTGCAAAGAACCGCCGCCCAAGAACAATGCGCCCACCCGCGGATCGGGCACTCCGGGCGGCGCGCTGTCGTGGGCCGGCTCCGAGTCATTACACGCCGATGCGACGACGGCCACCACGGCCGCCACCACGGCAGCCCGAACAACCCACACCCATCGATAGTGCCCGACCGGGACACGGGCGGCCCGGAATGCCGGTGCGACGATCACGCGTTCGAACCAACACGCGGGGCGGCGCGAGCCCGTCCCACGCGAATGCGCGACACTAGATGACACGGCAGGAGGTTTACGCAACGCTCTGCCGTGGCGAGGAGACGAGACGAAAATGGCCGATAGCAGCAATAACCCCGAACAGCACTACCAGCCCGACCAGAGCGGGATGTACGAGCTGGAATTTCCGGCGCCGCAGTTGACCTCGACAGATGGTCGCGGGCCGGTGCTCATCCACGCGTTGGAGGGCTTCTCCGACGCCGGCCACGCGATCCGGCTTGCCGCCGAACACCTCAAGAACACCCTCGACACCGAACTGGTGGCATCGTTCGCCATCGACGAACTGCTCGACTACCGGTCCCGCAGGCCGCTGATGACGTTCAAGACCGACCATTTCACGGGCTACGAAGAACCCGAACTCAACCTGTACGCACTGCACGACAGCGTCGGTACGCCGTTTCTTCTGCTCGCCGGCCTCGAACCGGATCTGCGCTGGGAGCGATTCATCACCGCCGTGCGCCTGCTCGCCGAGCAGCTCGGCGTACGTCAGGTGATCGGCCTTGGCACCATCCCCATGGCGGTACCGCACACCAGACCGGTCACGTTGACCGCACACGCCAACAACAAGGAGCTCATCTCCGACCACACCCCATGGGTCGGCGAGGTGCAGGTTCCGGCCAGCGTGTCCAACCTTCTGGAGTTCCGCATGGCCCAGCACGGGCACGAGGTGGTCGGTTTCACGGTGCACGTTCCGCACTATCTTGCGCAGACGGCATATCCGCCCGCCGCCGAGGCCCTCCTGGCCGAGGTGTCCAGGACGGGTTCGCTGCAGTTGCCGCTGGCCGCACTCTCCGAGGCGGGCGCCGACGTGTACTCCAAGATCAACGAGCAGGTCGAGGCCAGCGCCGAAGTCGCTCAAGTGGTGACCGCACTGGAGCGACAGTACGATGCTTTCGTTGCCGCACAGGAGAATCGGTCTCTGCTGGCACGCGACGAGGAACTGCCCAGCGGTGACGAGCTGGGCGCGGAGTTCGAGAAGTTCCTCGCCCAGCAGGCCGGCGAGAAGTTCAAGGAAGACAAGTACCGGGACGGACATTCTGAAGGGTTCGGAGACGGATTCCCACATGGCGACAACCACTGACAGCAGCCCGGAGCCGGGCCGACATCGAGGTTGGCGAACATGACCGAACGCAAACCCAACCTGCGGACCGTGCGAGAGGTCACGCCGACACTCGAGTTCCGCACGATCCACGGCTACCGTCGCGCCTTTCGGACCGCGGGATCGGGCCCGGCGATCCTGTTGATCCACGGCATCGGTGACAACTCGACGACGTGGCATACGGTGCAGTCCACGCTGGCTCAGCGGTTCACCGTGATCGCCCCCGACCTCCTCGGGCACGGACGCTCGGACAAGCCGCGAGCCGACTACTCCGTCGCGGCTTACGCAAACGGCATGCGGGATTTGCTGAGCGTGCTCGACATCGACCGGGTGACCGTGGTCGGCCATTCGCTCGGGGGCGGCGTCGCAATGCAATTCGCCTACCAGTTCCCTCAGTTGGTCGACCGCTTGATTTTGGTCGGTGCCGGCGGGGTCACCAAGGACGTCAACGTGGCCCTGCGGATCGCGTCGCTGCCGATGGGCAGTGAAGCCCTCGCGCTGCTGCGCCTGCCGCTGATGCTGCCGGCACTTCAGGTTTTCGGACGCGCTGTCGGGACCGTGTTCGGATCGACCGGCGTAGGCCGCGACATCCCGGACATGTTGCGCATACTGGCCGATCTACCCGAGCCGACGGCGTCCTCGGCGTTCGCCCGCACGCTGCGCGCGGTGGTCGACTGGCGCGGCCAGGTGGTTACCATGCTGGATCGCTGTTACCTGACCGAATCCGTTCCCGTGCAGTTGATCTGGGGCGAATCCGATTCCGTGATCCCCGTCAGCCACGCCCGGATGGCACACGCGGCAATGCCCGGTTCCCAGTTGGAGATCTTCAAGGGGTCCGGGCATTTCCCGTTCCACGACGATCCCGATCGGTTCGTCGAGGTGGTCGAGCGCTTCATCGACTCCACCGAACCGGCCGTCTACGACCAGGAGATGCTTCGCAGCCTGCTGCGCACGGGGCTCAGCGAATCCACGATCAGCGGCCCGCTCGACACGCAGGTGGCAGTGCTTGAAGCGATGGGCGGCGACGAGCGCAGCGCGACCTGACCTTCGTGGGGCGCCCCTGCCGGAGGGTCATCACGACGTAGCATCGGTCTATGGCCATCGACGTGACCGTGTTGCGTGTGTTCACCGATTCTGACGGCAAATTCGGCAATCCACTCGGCGTAGTGGACAACAGCACGGTGACACCCACGGATCGCCAGCGGATCGCCACCGAATTGGGTTATAGCGAAACGATATTCATCGATCTACCGCAGCCGGGCGGCACGTCGGCGCATGCGCACATCTACACCCCGGCCGCCGAGATACCGTTCGCGGGACATCCCACGGTCGGCGCATCGTGGTGGCTGCGCGACATCGGTACACCGATCCACACCCTGCAGGTTCCGGCGGGGATCGTGCAGGTCTCCTACGACGACGACGTCGCCGCCATCAGTGCACGCTCGGAATGGGCGCCCGAGGTCGCCATTCACGACCTGCCCTCCACCGACGAGCTGTTCGCCGCGGAGCCCGACGACTATGCCGACGATGTCGAGCACTACCTGTGGACCTGGGTCGACCGGGAAGAGGGCGTCCTTCGGTCGCGGGTGTTCGCTGCCAATCTCGGCATTCCCGAAGACGAAGCCACCGGCTCGGCGGCCGTTCGCATGACCGACTACTTGAGCCGTGACCTCACGATCATCCAGGGCAAAGGTTCAGTGATCGAAACTCGATGGAGCCCCGAAGGATGGGTACGCGTAGCCGGTCGGGTGGCCAACGACGGCACCACGCAGCTCGATTGAGCCGCCGCTAGCTGCGGTGCGCCCGCAACGCCTCGATCTCGCGCTCGAAATCCTCGGCCGACGAGAACGACCGGTAGACCGATGCGAACCGCAGGTAGGCCACTTCATCGAGCTCACGTAACGGCCCCAGGATTGCCAGCCCGACCTCGTGACTCGGGATCTCCGGGGTGCCCAGCCCGCGCACGGCGTCTTCGACCTTCTGCGCCAGCACGTTCAATGCGTCGTCGTCGACTTGCCGCCCTTGGCAGGCCCGCCGCACGCCCCGGATGACCTTCTCCCGGCTGAACGGCTCGCTGACGCCGCTTCGCTTGACCACGGCCAACACGGCCGTCTCGACCGTGGTGAACCGGCGGCCACATTCCGGGCAGGACCGGCGACGGCGGATTGCCTGGCCTTCATCGGTCTCCCGGGAATCCACCACTCGGGAGTCAGGGTGACGGCAGAACGGACAGTGCATCACCGCTCCTTCGTCACGCCGCCAGACAACTAGTTCGAGCGCCCTTGAGCGTACCCGCGCGACTTTCGGATAGGTCACCGCCGGGTCCAATGGTGCGTACGTCGCGGCACCAAAAGTCAGTGCGCTTGCCCGCCAGGACGTTTCATCGCTCATCTCTCAGCTCAGCCAATTGGGGCGATGAGGGTCTGACCGGCCTCGACTGCAGCCGACTCGAGTTGGTTGAGATCGCGAATCTGCTGCACCACCTGGCCGACCGGAGCGTCAGGCGCGACGCGCCGGGCCACGTGCTGCAACGTCTCACCCGACTGAACCTGAACCACCGCCAGCTCGCTGGGTACCGACTCGGCAGGCCCCATCACGCCGCCCAACTGCGCCACCAGGCCGAGCCACACCGTGATCCCCGCCGCGACGAGCGCGAGCATGACCGTCGTGATGGGGGTGATGGGACGCCGGCGATGCGAGGCCCGCGACATCAGCACTCCGGTTCCGCGATGCCGCAGTGCCGCTCCATTCGGGCGCTCCGGGCGCGGCCCCGAAACCGGGCGGTGAGCGTTGGCCCGCACGCGGTACCGGCGCGGCATGGGCTCGACAGCGGCGCGGAAAGCACTGTCACGGCGTTCGGTGGGGATCTCGAGGATGGCCATCTGTCTGCCTTTCGGTCCGGCGTATTCGCTCCTGTGTTCGAATATAGTCGCTCACATGTTCGATTAGTAGAACGTGTGATCGAACTGTTGCCAAACGATAGAGCGGGGTACCGACAAGTTCGGCCGGGCAACCGACGGCAGCCCGCCGGCAGGCGACATGCCCGACACGCGTCGAACACATGTTTGATTATCTTGCGTCAGGCGACTACATTCGGCGCCATGAGCGACGACAGCAGCGACATCACGGACGGCAGCACCGACAGCCCGGCCGGGACCGAGGGCGCCGGTCGTCCTCGCGCGGTCGACGGCGGCCTCACCGAGCGCCAGCGCACCATTCTCGAGGTCATCCGCGCGTCGGTCACCAGTCGCGGCTACCCGCCGAGCATCCGTGAGATCGGCGATGCCGTCGGTCTGACATCAACCTCGTCGGTCGCTCACCAGTTGCGCACCCTGGAGCGCAAAGGTTATCTGCGTCGCGACCCCAACCGCCCCCGTGCGGTCGACGTTCGAGCCGCCGACGATCCGGCGACCCCATTGGTGTCCACCGACGTGGCCGGGTCAGATTCACTGCCCGAACCCACGTTCGTGCCCGTCCTCGGCCGCATTGCCGCAGGCGGGCCGATTCTGGCCGAGGAAGCCGTCGAAGATGTCTTCCCACTGCCTCGCGAACTCGTCGGCGAAGGCTCGTTGTTCCTACTCAAGGTCGTCGGCGATTCGATGGTCGACGCGGCCATCTGCGACGGCGACTGGGTCGTGGTACGTCAGCAGAACGTCGCCGACAACGGCGACATCGTCGCGGCCATGATCGACGGCGAAGCAACCGTCAAGACCTTCAAGCGCACCCGCGGTCAGGTCTGGCTCATGCCGCACAACCCGGCGTACGACCCGATCCCGGGCAACGACGCAGCCGTGCTCGGCAAGGTCGTCACGGTCATCCGCAAGATCTGAGCGACGGCCCAGGCTCACTCAGTCGGCGCGTACAAAGCCGTTCGTACGTGCGAACTCCTCACTCGCGAACCAGATCTCAGCGATCGCGTCGTCATACTGGCTGCTGTCCGGCGACCAGTACAAGCCCGATTTCGTATCCGCTTTTATCGGATAGCCCTGGGGCGCCCGCTGCGGGTCGTCGAGCGGCAGATGAATGGCGGTGGCGCTTGGCACCGGTTCATCGAGTTCGATCGCGGCATGCCGACCACTGGGCGGCCCGCTGCTACGGAGATCGGCTTCTGTCACCACACGTGTCGGCGCGGTGTCGATGTCGTCCTGGTCGTCGTTGGCACTGAACGCCGCAGCGGCGGGCACGCCCGCGATCAGGCTGCTCGGGATCCCCGGCGCGGGACGCAGATTCTGATCCTCCCGCTGGAGGTCTCCCACTTCGTCGAGGTCGTCCTCGTCGTCGAAGTCCGCCTCGTCGTCGAGCCGATCCTGCTCATCGAGATCGCCGATGTCCTCGAGATCCTCGTCCTCGTCGAGCTCGTCACCATCGACGAATTCGTCGCGGTCGTCGTACTCGTCCTCGTCGAAGTCCTCTTCGTCGCTATGGGTGTCGACGAGCTCAGCCGATTCTTCCGGCAGTTCGTCCTCATCGTCTTCACGCGATCCGAAACCGCCGGGCGCCGCCCACTGACTCACCGGCATCGACGCGTCGGTGGGCCCGTCGAACGGGGATTCGCCGGTAGCCGTGTCGCGGTAGGGCTCGGCGACCAACCGCGATGTCGGGGTTTCGGCACCCTGGTAGTCCGCCGTCGGCTGATACGGGCTGGTGCGATCCCCACCCCTGTCGTCGGCATAGGTGTCGTCCGCGAAGCGACTCTCGTCGTAGTGCGACGACTCATAACGACCTTCGTCGTAGTCGCGTCCCGGATAGCGATCGTCGTCGTCGTAGTGATCGTCGCCGAACGGGTCGTGGTCGAAGCCGTCGTCGTCACGGTCGCGGCGCCGATGCCACAGTGCGGCGCCGACGATCAGCCCGGCGAGCAACAGAACCGGGATCAGTGCGAGCAGCCACCACCAGTTCCACTGCCACGAGAACGGCTTCGACTCGTTGTCATCGGACGCCTGCGGGCTGCCGGCTTGCGGCGATTGCGTCAGGCCGGGGATCTCGAGCCCGGCCAGTTCAGTTGCGAGATTGGGCGGCTCGGTCGTGAACGTGTTGTCCGAGCGGTCCCACGAGATCGCGCCACCGCTGAACCGCTGTGTCACGACACTGCCGTCCTCGGTCTGATCGGCCATCGGCGCGCCCAGTGTGCCGGTCGCTCCCCCGAGCTTCTCCCAAGCAGCGTTCATGGCGCCGCGGACGATCACCGCGCCGTAGTCGGGCGTCCAGAAGATCACCGGCTTGTCCGCAGCGGCGAACGTGCTGACCCGGCTGTTCGGTCCGAGCCCGCCTTCGGTCTCGCTGCTCGTCGGGAAGCCAAGATCGCCCTGCGGGCCGCCGACGCTCTCGTACTTCTCCAGCACCTGGCCCGTCACGACGTTGGCACCGGTTTCGGGACTGTAGAAGATCTTGCCGCCGGCGAAGTTCTGGCCGAGACCGCCCGCGTTGCCGATCGGATACTGGTCACCGTCCTTGGCGCCGAGCGGACCGAGCGCTCCGCCTGCGGCCCGCCGCGCCGCATCGATCGCCGACGTCGGATCGTCGGGCACCTGCAGGCCCGCCAGCTGATCGACCAATTCCGGCGGAACGGTGGTGAACGCCTTGGTCTTACGGTTCCATGACAGCTCGCCGGCCGTGAACTTCTGGGAGACGACATCACCGTCGTACGTTTCGTCCTCGGCAGGTACGCCGAGTACGCCGGCCGACCCGCCGAGTTTGTCCCATGCGGCGTTGATGGCGCCGCGCACGACCCTCGCACCGGTGGCGGGGGTCCAGAAGATCACCGGCTTGTCGGCCGCGCTGAATGTTGAGTTCCGGCTGTCGGGTGCGCGGCCCGCGCCCTCGTCGATCGTGGGAAACCCGAGATCACCATCGGCCGGGCCGCCCAGCGACTCGTATTTCTCCAGGATCGCGCCTTGCACGTAATGCGCGCCCGTATCGGGCGTGAAGAACATCTTGCCTGCGGCGAAGTTCTGACCGAAGCCCGGCCCGACGGCGTAGACGCCACCTTGGCGGGCACCAAGCGGGCCACCGTCACCGCCGCTCACATCCCAGGCGGAGGTGATTGCGGCGTCGGCGTCCGATTCCGGGGTTGCCGACGCGGTCGGCGCCAACAGACCCGCGAGCCCCACCGCAAGCACGCCGACTGTCATCCGCCGAACGGCCGTGTTCAGCCTCGCACCCGGCCTCGTCATGCACCCTCCGCTCATTCGGCAAAGTTCCCCACACAGGGTTCACCTGAAAACATCCCGCCCGACAACTTTGCGTCAGTACGAGACGATAACCAAGGGACATGGCCGTACTAGGCCAAAAAACCCGCGAAACCTGCGTCATAGGGCCCCAAGACCCGGCTTCGCGGGGAATTTTGACGCCTAAACCCCGAGGCTGCGCCCGATGATCTCCTTCATGATCTCAGTGGTGCCGCCGTAGATGGTCTGCACCCGGGCATCGAGGTAGGCCCGAGCCACCGGGTACTCGCGCATGTAGCCGTATCCCCCGTGCAGCTGCAGGCAGCGGTCGATGAGCTCCACCTGCTTCTCGGTGGAGTACCACTTGGCCATCGCGGCCTGTTCGACCGTCAGCTCGTCGGTCAGATGCAGCCGGATGAACTCGTCGACCATCATGCGGACCACGGTCGCCTCGGTCGCCAGCTCGGCCAGCAGGAACCTGCTGTTCTGGAAGCTTCCGATCGGCTTGCCGAACGCCTTGCGTTCCTTGGTGTACTGCAGCGTCTGCTCCAGGACCGCCTCCATCGCCGCTGCGGCCATGATGGCGATCGAGATGCGCTCCTGCGGCAGGTTCTGCATGAGGTAGACGAAGCCCTGGCCTTCTTCGCCCAGCAGGTTCTCGACGGGGACCTTGACGTCGGTGAAGGACAGTTCGGCGGTGTCCTGGGCTTCCAGGCCGATCTTGTCCAGGTGCCGACCGCGTTCGAAGCCCTCCATGCCGCGCTCGACGACGAGCAGCGAGAAGCCGAGCGCGCCTTTGTCCGGATCGGTCTGGGCCACCACGATCACGAAGTCGGAATGGATTCCGTTGGTGATGAACGTCTTCGATCCGTTGAGGATGTAGTGGTCACCCTCTTTGACCGCACGCGTCTTGATGCCCTGCAGGTCACTGCCGGTTCCAGGCTCGGTCATCGCGATCGCCGTGATCAACTCGCCGGTGCAGAACTTCGGCAGCCAGCGCTGCTTCTGCTCCTCGTTGGCCAGCCGCAGCAGATAGGGCGCGACGACGTCGTTGTGCAGGCTGAAGCCGATGCCGCTGTAGCGGCCGGCGACCGTCTCCTCGCAGACGATGGTGTTGTAGCGGAAGTCGGGGTTGCCGCCACCGCCGTACTCCTCGGGCACCGCCATGCCGAGGAAGCCCTGCTTACCCGCCTCTAGCCAGACGCCGCGGTCGACGATCTTGTCCTTCTCCCACTCGTCGTGATACGGCGCGACATGGCGCTCCAGGAAGGCCCGGTATGACTCGCGGAACAGTTCGTGCTCGGCATCGAAAAGCGTGCGCTGGTATTTCACCGCACTACCCATGGTGTGACCTCCGGTACTGGGTTGTGGACTTGTGGGCCAACCTATACCAACCGGATGGTTGGTCGCAGCTGGGTCAACTGCGTGTGGAGAGCGGCGGCGGCGCGGACCGTAAACTGCGGCCATGCGCCAAAGCCCCACGAGCCTCGCGCACTGGGGTGCGTTCAGCGCAGACATCGCGGCGGGAGACATCGCCGCCGTCACCCCGCTGCCCGGCGACGCCGACCCCTCGCCGCTGCTGGGAAACCTGCCCGGGTCGATTCGGCACCGTTCACGTATCGCCGGGCCCGCGGTGCGGCGGGGCTGGCTGCGCGACGGACCCGGACCCAGCCACGAACGCGGCGCCGACGAATACGTCGCGGTGTCGTGGGACGAGCTGACCGAACTACTCGCCGGCGAGCTGCGCCGCGTCGTCGACACCCACGGCAATGAGGCGATCTACGGCGGCTCGTACGGCTGGGCCAGCGCCGGGCGATTCCACCACGCACAGAGCCAGGTGCACCGCTTCCTGAAAATGCTTGGTGGATATACCTCTTCTCGCCACTCCTACAGCCTTGGGGCTACCGGGGTCATCATGCCCCGCGTGGTCGGAACACATGACGATCTGTTCAAGCGCTCGACGCAGTGGGATGTCATCGTCGAGCACACCGATCTACTGGTGTGCTTCGGGGGCATCGCGCTGAAGAACACCGGCACCAACCATGGCGGCACCACGGCGCATCCGACCCGCGACGCCCTGCGCCGGTTCCGCGATCGCGGTGGGCGGATCGTGTCAGTCAGCCCGCTGCGCGACGATGTCGACGGCGAGTGCCGTTGGCTGGCACCGGTTCCCGGCACCGACGTGGCGGTGATGCTCGGCCTGGCTTATGTCCTGGCGACCGAGGGCCTGGCCGACCGAGACTTCCTGGCGACCTACTGCACCGGATACGAGCGGTTCGAGCGCTATCTGCTCGGGCGCGACGACGGCATCGCGAAGACACCGGAGTGGGCCGCGCGGATCAGCGGCCTGGCGGCCGACGAACTGACCGCACTGGCCCGGCAGATGGCGACCGCACGCACGATCGTGACGGTCAGCTGGTCGCTGCAGCGCGTCCGGCACGGCGAGCAAGCCCCGTGGATGGGGCTGACACTGGCCGCGATGCTGGGCCAGATCGGTTTGCCCGGAGGCGGTTTCGGCCACGGATACGGGTCGATGAACGAGCCGGGGCTGGCACCCCTACGCTGCCGGCTGCCCGCACTTCCGCAGGGGCTGAACCCCGTACGGACATTCATCCCCGTCGCCGCGATCTCGGACATGCTGCTGCACCCGGGTGAGTCGTACGACTACAACGGACTGCGACTGACGTATCCCGACATCAAATGCGTGTACTGGGCCGGCGGCAACCCTTTTCACCACCATCAGAACATCCCGCGGCTGCGCCGGGCGCTGGCCCGCGTCGACACCATCGTGGTGCACGACCCCTACTGGACCGCGATGGCCAAACACGCCGACATCGTCGTGCCGTCGACCACCGCCTACGAGCGTGAGGACTTCTCGGGTTCGCGCAACGACCCCCTGATGGTGGCGATGCGCGCATTGGCCGACCCGTACGCGCAGTCCCGCGACGACTACACCACGTTCGCTGCTCTCGCCGACCGGCTCGGCTTCGGTGAGCAGTTCACCGAGGGCCGCACCGCACGGCAGTGGTTGGCCCACCTGTACGAAAAGTGGGCGGCCGAACTGGATTTCGAAGTTCCCGACTTCGACGGGTTCTGGGATGCCGGCCACCTGCGGCTGCCGACCGAGCCGGGCCTGACGTTGTTCGGCGATTTCCGGGCGGACCCGCAGACTCACCGCCTCGGCACACCGAGCGGGCGCATCGAGATCTTCTCCGAGGACATCGACGGCTTCGGATACGACGACTGCGCGGGCCATCCGCGTTGGTACGAACCGAGCGAATGGCTGGGCGGTGCGCGTGCCAAGGCCTACCCGTTGCATCTGCTGGCCAACCAGCCCGCCTCGCGGCTGCACAGCCAGCTCGACGGCGGCGCCGTCAGCCAGACGTCGAAAGTGCAAGGGCGCGAACCCATCCGGATGCACCCACGCGACGCCGCCGCACGCGGACTGGCCGACGGCGACGTGGTTCGAGTGTTCAACGACCGCGGAGCCTGCCTGGCGGGCGTCACGCTCGACGACCGGCTGCGGCGCGACGTGGTGCAGCTGTCGACCGGGGCCTGGTTCGACCCGGCGGATCCGGCCGACCCGGACGCGATGTGCGTGCACGGCAACCCGAACGTCCTGACCGACGACGTCGGAACCTCCTCGCTTGCGCGCGGCTGCACCGGCGCCCATGTGCTCGTGCAGGTCGAGAAGTTCGATCAACCGCTTCCGCCCGTGCGTGCCCACGAGCCACCGGTGATCGCGCAGCGGTAATCTCCGCGTTTTCGCGTGACCGGTATCTGACGGTGCAAAGATTCCTTCTGCTGACGCCCGCGTCACAAGAAGGAGATGGTGTCCCGTGCGTGCGACCGCCCTATCCACAGTCCGATCGCTTCTCGTAGCCATCCTGGTGCTGGCCTCCACGGTCGCCCTCGGTATGACCGCGGCCTTCTCGGCAGCGATATCCGCTGCCCTTGGGCTCGTGGTCACCACGACGCCGCTCGTCGTGCCGGGCACCGGCACGCCAAACCCCGCGAACTCGAACAACTACATGGCAAACGCCGTCGCGTACTACGTCGAGACGAGCGGCAGTTGCGGTGACGGCTGTACCGCCCCGGTGCCGGTCCCCTACATCGCGCAGTTCTGGCCGTTCCCGTTCGAAGGGTGGGGCGGGCTGCAAGGCGCGAAGTGGAACGTCTCGGTGGCCAGCGGGGTGGAGAGCCTCAACGATCAACTCGACCTCGCAGGCCCCGACGAAGACAACCCCGTCGTCATCTTCGGCTACTCGCAGGGCGCGACCGTCACCAGCATCGTCAAACGCCAACTGGCCGAGGACACCGGCGGAACCATCCCGGACTGGATCAGTTTCGTCGTGATCGGCAACCCGAACCGCCCCAACGGCGGGCTGTTCGAGCGGCTCGCCGTCCTGGGAACCGTCCCGATCCTCGACGCGACGTTCGGCGAGCCGACGCCGACCAACACATCCGATGAAGTCAACACCTACGACATCGCGCTGCAGTACGACGGGGTCGCCGACGCGCCCAGTTGGCTGCTCAATCCCCTGGCGTTGGTCAACGCGCTCGCCGGGTTCGAATACACCCATCCCACGTATCTGGCGCCCGACGGCGACGACCCGCCGACCGAAACGCCGTACGGCTACACCCCGGAACAGGTGCAGGCCGCGATCGAGAACGCCCAGGACAGCTGCACCGCCGCGACGCACTGCCAGGAGCACGGCGACACGCTCTACATCACGCTGCCGGCCAAGGTATTGCCGATCATGCAGCCGTTCCTGGACTTCGCGGAGTCGACAGGCACCTCCGCGCTGGTGATCCCGATCGTCGACCTGGTCTCGCCCTTGGCCCAGACGCTGATCGAAACGGCTTATGACCGCAGCGATTACGGCAAGCCGACCCCGTTCCAGTTGCTGCCGAAGATCGACCCGGTCAAGTTGGTCAACGATCTGGCCGGCGACATCCCCGAGGGAATCAACGCCGCACTCAATCCCGGCCTCGATCCGCTGCCCGGCTGGACCGATCCCACCGAGGACGACGCCGCGCAATCGCCGGACGCGACCGTCGACGACGACACCGTGGCGGTCAGCAAGCAGGTCACGACGAAAACCGACCGCAAACCGTTGACCCGGCTCAGCGCGATCGCTCGACCGGCCGAAGGGCTCACGCAGCCCAAGGAGGACACCGAGACCGAGCGGCCGTCGCTGCGTGAAGCGCTGGGCATCAAGGGCCATCCCGTGCGGGACTTCGCCAAATCGGTCCAAGGCTCGATCCGGAAGGCACTGGGCCACGATGACGAGAAGGCCGACGACGCGTCGGCGCGCGACGCGTCGGAGCCCGCCGCCTGACTCGCCGGAGATCAGAACGTGGTGTAGTCGCGCAGACCCGCCGCCAGCGGGACCGGTACCCGTGCCTTTATCCGGGTGCCTGCCGCGGTGTGCTCGGTGGCATCCACCCGGCCCTCGGCATGCACCCGGGCGACGAGATCTCCACGGTCGTACGGAATCGTGACGTCCACGGTGGTGTCGGTCGGCGGCACCAACTCCGCCATGCGCGAGCGCAGCTTGTCCAACCCGTCGCCGGTATGCGCCGACACGAACACCGCCTCGGGTAGCGCGCGGCGCAACTGCGCCAGGCCGACATCGGTCGCCGCGTCTATCTTGTTGACCACCAACAACTCCGGCGGCGCAGCGATGTCGTATTCGGCGACGACCTCGTTGATCACCGTTCGGACCGCATTGATCTGGGCGAGCGGGTTGACGTCGGAGCCGTCCACGACATGCACCAGCAGGTCGGCGTCGACCACCTCTTCCAACGTCGACCGAAATGCCTCGACCAGCTGCGTGGGCAGATGCCGGACGAACCCGACGGTATCGGTCAGCACGAACGGCCGGCCGTCGTCGAATTCACCACGGCGCGTGGTCGGTTCGAGCGTGGCGAACAACGCGTTCTCGACGAGCACACCGGCCCCGGTCAGCGCGTTGAGCAGACTCGACTTGCCCGCATTGGTGTAGCCGACGATCGCGACCGACGCGATCTCGCTGCGCCGCCTGCCGCTGCGCTGGGTGTCGCGGATCTTCTTCATGTCGCGAATTTCGCGGCGCAGCTTGGCCATCCGCTCGCGGATGCGGCGACGGTCGGTCTCGATCTTGGTCTCACCGGGGCCACGGGTTCCGACGCCGCCGCCGGCGCCACCGGCCCGGCCACCGGCCTGCCGGGACATCGATTCGCCCCAGCCGCGCAGCCGCGGCAGCATGTACTCCATCTGTGCGAGCGACACCTGCGCCTTGCCTTCGCGGCTCGTGGCGTGCTGGGCGAAGATGTCGAGGATCAGCGCCGTGCGGTCGATGACCTTGACCTTGACGGCCTTCTCCAACGCGGTCAGCTGGGCCGGTGACAGCTCGCCGTCGCAGATGACGGTGTCGGCGCCGGTCGCCAGCACCACCTCGCGGAGCTCGGCGGCCTTGCCCGAGCCGATGTAGGTGGATGGGTCAGGCTTGTCGCGTCGCTGGATGAGGCCTTCGAGCACCTCGGAGCCGGCCGTCTCGGCCAGCGCGGCCAACTCGGCCAGGCTCGCGTCGGCGTCGGCTGCGCTGCCTTCGGTCCACACGCCGACGAGCACGACCCGCTCCAGCCGCAGCTGGCGGTATTCGACCTCGGAGACGTCGGCCAGCTCGGTCGACAGCCCGGCGACGCGGCGCAATGAGGCGCGATCTTCGAGGGCCAGCTCACCGGTGCTGGGCGCGACGGAATGTTCTGGATACGTCATATGTACTTCCAGGTTGGCACGTCGTCGGCCCGTCGCGCACCCCAATTAGCTCTGGGCAGAGTTCCACCACTCTTCGGACAGCTCACCGCGCGCCACCAAGATCGACGGTCCGCGCAGGTAGCTGGTGGATTCGGTGACCGTGACCGCCACCTCGCCGCCGGGGATTCGTACCCGCAGCATTCCGGTGTCGGCGCCGTCGGCGGCCAGCGCAGCGACGGCCGCAGCGACGGTTCCGGTGCCGCAGGATCGCGTTTCGCCGACGCCGCGTTCGTGCACGCGCATCGACACCACACCGTCGACCGCGGCGGTCAGCACCTCGATGTTGACCCCTTCGGGGAACTGTTCGGCGTCGAAGGACACCGGCCCGGCGACGTCGAGCGCAGCAAGCTCCTCGCCGCTGATCCCGACGCAGGCCAGATGCGGATTACCGACGTCGACCGCCAACCCGGTGAAGCTGCGGCCGCCGACCATCGCCGACCCGGTACCGAACTGGTTGGCCTTGCCCATGTCCACGGTGACGTCGGCGGTGGTGGCGCCGCGCGTCTGATCAAAACGGTGCAGCACCACCGGACGCGGTCCCGCGAGCGAACCGACGACGAACTCGTCGGCCGATTCCAGCCCCGATGCGCGCAGGTAGTGGGCGAAAACCCGTACTCCGTTGCCGCACATCTGCGCGATCGACCCGTCGGCGTTGCGGTAGTCCATGTACCAGTCGCCGGCATCGACGCCGTCGGGCAGCCGGTCGAACACGCCCGCCGCCAGTGCGGCACCTGCCGTCGTCACGCGCAGCACACCGTCGGCGCCAAGGCCGCGGCGGCGGTCGCACAGCGCGGCGACCGCGGCGGGCGCGAGTGACAGCCGCGCCTCGACATCGGGCAGCACGACGAAATCGTTCTGCGTGCCGTGCCCTTTAGCGAAGATCACCTGATCAGGATACGTGCCGCCAGACCCGCAGCGCGTCGTCCACCGGCCTGTCGGCCGACCCGTCCAACCACGCCACGCGGTGGTCACGCCGGAACCAGGACCGTTGCCGCCGGACGTAGCGGCGCGTTCCGATGAATGTCGGCTCCCGCGCACCGGATCCGTCGCCCCCGGCATCGAGGTCGTCGAGCACCTGCGCATACCCCAGCGCCCGCGCGGCCGTCACGCCTTCGCGCAGGCCGTGACCGATCAGACCGCGGACCTCGTCCACAAGTCCATCGGTGAACATCTTGTCCGTACGCTGGGCCAGCCGTTCGTCGAGAACCTCTGTCTCCCAATCCAATCCGATGATCGCGGTATCCCAACGAGGCCTGCCGATGCGCGGCGCGGACGCCGCGAACGGCTGCCCGGTGAGCTCGACGACCTCGAGCGCGCGCACGATGCGCCTGCCGTCGGTCGGCAGGATCGACGCGCCCGCCGCCGGGTCCACCCGAGTCAGCTCGGCATGCAATGCCGCGACACCGATCTCGGCGAGTCGCTCCTCCCAACGGGCCCGCACCGCCGGATCGGTGGCCGGGAACGACCATTCGTCGAGCAGCGACTGGATGTAGAGCATCGAGCCGCCGACTATCACCGGCACCGCGCCGCGCGCCGCGATGGCCTCGATGTCGGCGGCCGCGGCCTGCTGGTAGCGGGCCACCGTGGCGGTCTCGGTCACCTCGAGCACGTCGAGTTGGTGATGTGGGATGCCGCGGCGCTCGGCCACCGTGAGCTTGGCGGTTCCGATGTCCATGCCGCGGTAGAGCTGCATGGCGTCGGCATTCACTATTTCAACGCCGATCTCTCCGCTCAATCTGTCGGCGAAGTCCAATGCCAGCGCCGACTTGCCGGTTCCGGTCGGCCCGATCACAGCCAGCGGTCGCGTCACGGCGTCCACACGCCGACGAAGTAGCCGACCCCGTAGGGCGCACCACGGAAGAGTTCACGCGCGGCGCGCGGCGCCGGTTCGGCCAGGCCGGCCAGCACCTGGTAGGCCACGCGGCCGACGATGCCGTCGTCCAGCCGCGTCAACGCCGCGACTTCACCGCCGGCCAGGGCGGCATCGAGGGCCTGCTGCACGGGAACCGACTCCGGCACGTAGCCGCCGGGAGCGGCAGGGGCGAGCGTGTTCGCCCCGTCGGCCACGACGAGAACGCCGACCGCATCGCCGGATTCGTCGATCTCGGCCCGCAGCCGCGTGCCGTGCGCCACCGCGGTGTCGGCCGGGCACGTATCGGCGAAGACCCGCACCTCGGCAACGGCCCGCGCGTCGGCCTGCCCGCGGACCCAGCCGGCGATGAGCGCACACAGCGGCAGTTCCGTCGGTGCGGTATCGGAGTCCGGGCTCAGCGCGACGGGCACGTCGACGCCGTAACCGGCGAACGTCCCGGCCCGCCCTGGTCCGAACACGGCGTCGGTCGGACCGGCACCGACAGCCAGCCAGCGCGCCGGCAGGGCGCCGGCTGCGGCCAGGACGGCCTCGCGCAGCCCGGCCATCTCCTCGGCGGCGCCACCCATCAGTTCGGGCACGATGAGCGGTGCCGCGGGGACGATCGCTATGGCGCTGAGCACGTCACCAAACTAGTGCGCCGATGTCGCGGCCTGTTCGCTGGCGGCCTCCCCTCGGGCCAGCGCCGCAGTGGCCACCACCATCGCCGTGACGGCGACGATCAGAGTCAGCCATCCAGCCTCGCCGGGCCTAAGGGTTTCGCCGAGCACGACGACGCCGAGCACCGAGGCGACGATCGGTTCGGTGACGGTCATGGTG
The DNA here is from genome assembly GCF_054919535.1 of Mycobacterium venezuelense. NCBI lineage: Bacteria > Bacillati > Actinomycetota > Actinomycetes > Mycobacteriales > Mycobacteriaceae > Mycobacterium > Mycobacterium venezuelense. The sequence goes on along the minus strand of NZ_JBONDW010000007.1, from coordinate 138,775 downwards.
GGAAGCGATGCCGTGAGTGCGCCGGCCCGGAACGAGGACTGCTGCATCACGGTGCCCGCAACGGCGACCACCGCCCACACGTAGAGCTCGGGCGTGCGCAGCAGCGCCCACACCCCGGCGTCCAGGCGATCGACCACGCCTTTGGTGAGCACCGCGAACAGGCCCCACAACGCACCGGACACGACCGCGAGCAGTACCGCACTTGCCGCACCGGACCAGATCCGCGCGCCGATCAGGCAGAGCACGAGTGCCGGGCCCAGTACGGCGATCACGATCGTCCAGGCTTCCAGCGGCCCCCTGGCATGGCCTTCGGTCGGATTGCCGACGATCACGATGACCGCGACGGAACCGGCCAGCAGGGCCGCCCACAGCCACTCCCAGCGCGTGACCCGCCGGTGCGCCAGCCGGGCGTTGATCGGCAGGGCGAACAGCAGCGACGTGACCAGCAATGCCTGCACGAGCAACACCGAGCCCAGACCGAGTGCGGCCGCCTGCAGGGCGAAACCGAGTGCTGCCACCAGGCTGCCCAGCCACCACTGCCGGTCGCGCAGCAACCTCGCGAACAACCCGACGTGGCTGACCGGTTCGTCGGTCACCTCATGCGCCGAGCGCTGGTGGATGACGTCGCCGATCGCGATGAACAGCGCCGCGCCGAGGGCCAGCAGGGCCGCCAGATCCGCGCGTGCCATGCCCACGTCCATCGCCGCCCTTTCGAGTTTGTGGAGCCATTGAGCCTAAAGGCATGGGCACGGCACAGCACGACCTGCTTGAATAGCGGTCGAAGCTGACAGCAACAGGCGCCGCGTCGCGCGGCAGATGCGCGGGTCAACCGCGCGGAGTACGAGGAGCGGATATGACATCCAGTGAGCCAGGCACCCCCAAGCCCACCCCCCGGCCCACACCCGGTCCCATCCCAAGGCCAGGACCACCCCGCCCCGTGCCCCACCCCGGCCGGGCAGCCAGTCCCGTGGTCGCGCCGGCCCCGACCAGTGACCCCCACCGGTTCGGCCGGGTCGACGCCGACGGGACGGTATGGCTGATCACCGGCTCCGGTGAGCGCGTCATCGGCTCATGGCAGGCCGGCGACACCGAATCGGCGTTCGCCCACTTCGGTCGCCGCTTCGACGACCTGCACACCGAGGTGGCTCTGCTCGAGCGCCGCCTGACGTCGGGAACCGGCGATGCCCGCAAGGTCAAGTCGGCAGCGGCCGCCCTTGCCGAAACCCTGCCCACCGCAGCGGTACTCGGCGATGTCGATGCCCTCGGCGCGCGGCTGACAGCGATCCTTGAGCAAGCCGACGCGGCCGCCCAGAACGAACGCGCACAGCGCGACGAACACCGCGCGGCACAGACGGCCCGCAAGGAGGCGCTCGCCGCCGAAGCCGAGGATCTGGCCGCCAACGCCACGCAATGGAAAGCCGCCGGTGACCGGCTGCGCGAAATTCTCGATGAGTGGCGCACGATCACGGGGCTCGATCGCAAGATCGACGACGCGCTGTGGAAGCGCTACTCGGCCGCGCGCGAAACGTTCAACCGGCGGCGCGGATCGCATTTCGCCGAACTCGACCGCAACCGGCTCGGAGCCCGGCAGGCCAAGGAGGCGCTGTGCGAGCGCGCCGAGGAACTGGCCGGTTCGACCGACTGGGGCGCGACCGGTGCTGCGTTCCGGGATCTGCTGGCCGAGTGGAAAGCCGCGGGCCGCGCGGCCAAGGACGTCGACGATGCCCTGTGGCAGCGGTTCAAGGCCGCCCAGGACACGTTCTTCTCGGCACGCAACGCCGCCCATGCCGAACGCGACGCCGAATTCAAGGCGAACGCCGCAGCCAAAGAAGCACTGCTCGCCGAGGCCGAGAAGATCGACACCACCGATCTCGACGCGGCGCGCGCAGCACTGCGTGTGATCGGCGACAAGTGGGACGCGATCGGCAAGGTGCCCCGCGAGCGCGCCGCCGACCTGGAACGCCGGCTGCGGGCGGTCGAGAAGAAGATCCGCGACGCCCCCGCCGGCGGTGTCGATCCGGAAGCGCAGGCCCGCGCCGATCAGTTCCGTGCCCGCGCCGAGCAGTTCGAGAAGCAGGCCGAGAAGGCCGCGGCCGCGGGCCGGACGAAAGACGCCGAGGCGGCCAGGGCCAGCGCCGAGCAGTGGCGCCAGTGGGCCGACGCCGCGGCCGAATCGCTGGGTAAGCGCCGCTGACCGCTACGTCTGGTCCGGCTGGTCCGGATCCTTCGTGGGTTTCGGCTTGTTGATGTCGTCGAGCAGTCCGCGCTGCTGACGCTGCGCGGCGGCGCGGCGGCGCTCCTCCTCGGCCGCGAGTTGCACCGCGGTGCGCGACCACACGACGCGCGCCCAGTGGAACGTCAACACGATCACGGCGAGCCACGCGATGATCAGACCGAAACCCGGCCCGGGATAGCCCGTCGCGGTCTGGCGAGACCACACCGCGAGCATGCCCAGCGCACTGGCCACGGCCGAACCGGCGAGTGCCACCCAGGCCAGCGCCCAGCGGCGGGTCAACAACGCCAGCGTCGAGAAGCCGACCGAGAACACCAGTGCAAGCCAGGTGAACACCCGCGAGGGCAGCGACACGCCGTCGCGGACTGCCGCCGCATCACCGACCAGAACGTCGAAACCCTTGCTGCCACCGGTGTGCGGCAGCACGAACGACAGCAGCACGATGAACACCAGGATCGCCACCACCAGCGCGCGGGCACCCGGGTCGAACTCCCGGGCCATCTTGCGTTCGACGGCGTCGAGGTCACCCTTGAACTGCTCGAAGTCACCGTGGTTGGTCAACAGCCACATCCTCCCGAGGACGGCGGTTGCACCGGCGCACCGATGCGCGGCATCCCCAGGCCGACTCCGGTGCGCGGACGCTGTCCCGCCGCATGTGCGTCACCGGCACTGGTGCGCCGGTGCTGAACGATCGCCGAATCGGCGATCAGATGGTGCGGCGCGGCGCCGGTGACAGTGGTCGTGACGATGTCGCCAGGACGGATCTCGTTGTCGCCAGGGAGGAAATGGACCAGCCGGCCGTCGCGGGCTCGCCCGGACATGCGTGCGGTGGCGGCGTCTTTGCGGCCCTCGCCGGTCGCGACGAGCAGTTCGACGACACGGCCGATCTGCGCCTGATTCTCCTCGAGGGAGATCCGCTCCTGGAGCTCGATGAGCCGCTGATAACGCTCGGACACAACGGCTTTCGGCAACTGATCGGCCATATCGGCGGCCGGGGTGCCTGGCCGCTTCGAGTACTGGAAGGTGAATGCGCTCGCGAACCGCGACTGCTCGACGACATCGAGGGTGGCTTGGAAGTCGTCCTCGGTCTCCCCCGGGAATCCGACGATGAGATCGGTGGTGATCGCGGCGTTCGGGATTGCGGCACGGACCTTCTCGATGATGCCGAGATACCGGTCGGCCCGGTAGGACCGCCGCATGGCCTTGAGGATGCGGTCCGAACCAGACTGCAGTGGCATGTGCAAGGTGGGGCACACGTTCGGCGTCTCCGCCATGGCCTCGATGACGTCGTCGGTGAACTCGGCCGGATGCGGTGAGGTGAACCGGACTCGCTCCAACCCGTCGATCGTGCCGCACGCCCGCAGCAGCTTGGCGAACGCACCGCGATCGCGCGGCATCTCGGGCGGGGCTGTCGGGTCCTCGCGCAAGCGCTCGTCCGAAAACGACACGCCGTATGCGTTCACGTTCTGCCCGAGGAGGGTGATCTCCAGCACACCCTGGTCCACGAGTGATTGCATCTCGGCCAGGATGTCGCCCGGCCTGCGGTCGACCTCCTTGCCGCGCAGCGACGGCACGATGCAGAACGTGCACGTGTTGTTGCAGCCCACGGAGATGGAAACCCATGCGGCGTAGGCGGACTCCCGCGCTGCCGGCAGCGTGGACGGGAACTCCTGCAACGCCTCGACGATCTCGACCTGAGCCTCGCGGTTGTGGCGGGCCCGGTCCAGCAGTGTCGGCAGCGAGCCGATGTTGTGGGTGCCGAACACCACGTCCACCCACGGCGCGCGGCGCAGCACCGCGTCCCGGTCCTTCTGCGCCAGGCAGCCGCCGACCGCGATCTGCATGTTCGGATCCGACTGCTTGCGTGGGGCCAGGTGGCTGAGGTTGCCGTAAAGCTTGTTGTCGGCGTTCTCCCGCACCGCGCAGGTGTTGAACACCACGATGTCGGCGTCGGTGCCCTCGGCGGCCCGCCGGTATCCGGCTTCCTCAAGCAGCCCGGAAAGCCGCTCGGAGTCGTGGACGTTCATCTGGCAGCCGTACGTGCGGACCTGATAGGTGCGCACCCGTGACGGGTCCCCGACATGGGCAGGGCCGTCGGCCCAACCCTGCGCGGCATCCCGGGTCACCATCGAAGTCACGGCCCTAATGGTACGGACGCGCGACAGACGTCAACCGGGCAGGAGGGTCGTCGCCGGGGCGGCTGCGGCGCGGATGCACGAATGCGAGCACGCTGGGCGTTCCCTGGGTAAGGTCTGCACCCATGGGAAGCCCCGGCGCGCAGCCGCAGGTCGACGATCCGGCGCCACCAGAGGTGCCGATGATTTCACTTCACGGAGTCAACAAGCACTTCGGCTCGCTGCATGTCCTCAAGGACATCAACCTGGATGTGGGCCGCGGCCAGGTGGTCGTGGTTCTCGGCCCGTCCGGTTCGGGCAAGTCGACGTTGTGCCGCACCATCAATCGGCTGGAGACGATCGACTCGGGCACCATTTCCGTTGACGGCGAACAGCTACCGGCCGAGGGACGCAAGCTCGCGCAGCTGCGTTCAGACGTCGGGATGGTGTTTCAGTCCTTCAATCTGTTCGCGCACAAGACGATCCTGGAGAACGTCACGCTCGCGCCGATGAAGGTCCGCAAGGCATCCAAGGACAAGGCCAGGGAAAGCGCCATGGCGCTGCTGGAGCGGGTCGGGGTGGCCAATCAGGCCGACAAGTACCCCGCACAGCTGTCGGGCGGCCAGCAGCAACGGGTGGCGATCGCACGGTCACTGGCGATGAACCCCAAGGTCATGCTGTTCGACGAGCCGACCAGTGCGCTCGACCCCGAGATGATCAACGAAGTACTCGCGGTGATGACCTCGCTGGCCGGCGAGGGGATGACGATGGTCGTGGTGACCCACGAGATGGGCTTTGCCCGCCGCGCATCCGACCGGGTGGTGTTCATGTCCGACGGCGCGATCGTCGAAGATTCCGCGCCCGCCGAGTTCTTCGACAATCCGAAAACCGATCGCGCCAAAGATTTTCTCGGCAAGATTCTCCATCACTAATGCTCCGGTGAAAGGAACCAGGAATATGGCGTCCATCCCAACTCGACGGATGCGAGTCGTCGGTGCGGTCGCACTGGCCGTCGCGCTGCCGCTTGCCGTGACCGCGTGCGGTGGCGGCGGCGGTGGTGACGAGGGCAACACCATCGTCATCGGAACCAAGTACGACCAGCCCGGCCTCGGTCAGAAGAATCCGGACGGCTCGGTTTCCGGATTCGACGTCGACGTCGCCAAGTACGTCGCAAAGGAACTCGGCTACAACGAGGACCAGATCGAGTGGAAGGAAGCGCCGTCCGCCCAGCGCGAGACGCTGATCCAGAACGACCAGGTCGACTTCATCGCCGCCACCTACTCGATCACCGATGCGCGCAAGGAGAAGGTCGACTTCGCCGGACCCTACCTGTTGACCGGCCAGAGCCTGCTGGTGCGGGCCGACAACACCGACATCACCGGGGCGGCATCGCTGGAGAACAACAAGAAGCTGTGCTCGGTGTCCGGGTCGACTCCAGCGCAGCGAATCAAGGACGAGTACCCGAAGGTGCAGTTGCAGCAGTTCGACACCTACTCGGCGTGCATCGATGCGCTCAAGAACGGTGTCATCGACGCCGTGACGACTGATGAGGTCATCCTGGCCGGCTACGCCGCTCAGACCCCGGGCACGTTCAAGATCGTCGGCGACACGTTCTCCGAGGAGCGCTACGGCATCGGCCTCAAGAAGGGCGACACCGAACTGCGCAACAAGATCAACGACGCCATCGAGAAGATGGAGTCCAGCGGCGCCTGGAAGGAAGCGTTCGACAAGAACCTCGGGCCGGCCGGCATCCAGGCCCCCACGCCGCCGCCCGTCGACCGCTACTGATCCGCCGGAGGCACAGCTCCGACCGTGGAGATCTTCACTGAGTACCGCGACGAGATATTCGCGGCGTTCTGGACGACCATCCAGCTGACCGTGTACTCCGCGGTCGGAGCGCTCATTCTGGGCACCGTGCTGGCCGCGATGCGGCTTGCGCCGACACCGGTGATGAATTGGATCGGCACGACGTACGTCAACATCGTCCGAAACACGCCGCTGACGCTCATCATCCTGTTCTGTTCGTTCGGCGTGGGGCAGACGCTGCGGATCACCCTCGTCGACCCGAATTCGCCAACGTCCATCACCGACAGCAACTTTCGGCTGGCGGTGCTCGGCTTGACGGTCTACACCGCGTCGTTTGTGTGCGAGACGGTGCGGTCGGGCGTGAACACCGTGCCCTTGGGGCAGGCCGAGGCCGCGCGGTCACTGGGTTTGACGTTCGGGCAGAACCTGCGTTTGATCCTGCTGCCGCAGGCCTTTCGCGCGGTGATCATTCCGCTCGGCTCGGTGTTGATCGCCTTGACGAAGAACACCACGATCGCCTCGGCCATCGGTGTCGCCGAGGCCGCGCTGCTGATGAAGGAGATGATCGAGAACACTGCCGCGCTGATCACCGTCGGCACCATCTTCGCGGTCGGGTTCATTCTGCTGACGCTGCCGCTCGGACTGTTCTTCGGATGGCTCGGTAAGCGATTGGCGGTTGCCAGGTGATGAGCGTTTGCGCGAAGAACGGACGGCCAAGGTGAGCGGATCGGTTCTCTTCGACGCGCCCGGCCCGCGAGCCCGGGTACGTAACCATGTGTTGACGGCGCTGACGGTGGCGGTCACCGCGGTGGTGATCGCGTTCGTGATCTACCAATTGTGGAACCGGGACCAGCTTGAAGCGGCCAAGTGGAAGCCGTTTCTCACGTCAGACCTCTGGATGACATACGTGTTGCCCGGGGTTGAGGGAACGCTGACGGCGGCGGCCGTGTCGATCGTGCTGGCACTGGCGCTGGGCCTGATCCTCGGCGTGGGCCGACTCGCGCCGATCGGTCCGATCCGCTGGATCAGTGCCGTGATCGTCGAGTTCTTCCGCGCGGTCCCGGTGCTGATCATGATGATATTCGCGTACTTCCTGTACGCGACGTACGACGTCTTCCCGTCGAAACACCTTGCGCTGGCCGGTGTCATCACGGGTCTGACGCTCTACAACGGCGCGGTGATCGCCGAGATCGTCCGCGCCGGTGTCAGCTCATTGCCCCGCGGGCAGAGTGAGGCCGCGTGGTCTCTCGGCTTGTCGTGGACGCAGACCATGCGCATGATCCTGCTGCCGCAGGCGGTTACGGCCATGCTGCCGGTTTTGATCTCGCAGCTCGTGGTGGTGCTCAAGGACACCGCGATCGGCTACCAGATCACATTCGTGGAGATGGTGCGACAGGGCACCAACATCGGTTCGTCCTACGGCAACTACCTGCCCGCATTGATCGTCATCGCAATCTTGATGATCACGGTGAACTTCGCGTTGTCGGCGCTGGCCACGCGGATCGAACGCCGGCTACGCAGCTCCCGCCGGGCACCGACTCCCCTGGCTGCCGAAGCCATCGAGCAGGAAGGCGCCCCGGGCGCCCATGTGGAGCTGGCATCCGCAGGCGAGCAGTCCCGCGGCGACTAGACCTGTCGGATCACAGGCGGTAACGGCCCGAGGCGATCGCCTGGCGCACCCGCTCGGCCGTGCCGGATGCGTCGAGTGCGCTGTTGTCGATGACATGGCTCTCGAGCTCGTCGAGTTCGGCGAACGCCGAATGCAGCCCGGTGATGGCGTCGGGGTCCTTCAGGTCAGCGCCGCTGCGCGCTTGGGCGCGTGCCAGCGCGGTCTGGAGCGTGGGCCGTAACACGATGTAGGACAGCGTGAGTCCGACCCGTGCCGCGAGGTCGCGGAAGGGTGCGAGGAACCACGGCCCGACGATGCCGTCGACGACGACGTCGAATCCGCCGCCGGCATACGCCGACACCGCTGCCACGATCGCATCGATGACCACTTCGTTCTGGGCTTGCGCCGCCGGCAGATACGGCGCGATGTACCCGGCGCGGATCGCGCGGTAGAACTGGTCGGTCGTCAGATGCACAGTCGGTCGATCGGCTGCGCCGGCAATGAGCTCTGCCACCGTGGTCTTGCCGCTTCCGGGCGGACCGGACAGGATCACCACGTCGCCGTTCACGTTGACTCAAGCTACCGTGCAGGCGGTCGGCCGATAAGCTGCCCCCGTGGTGTCTGCCGACAGACTGCTGGCGTTCGCGGCGATGTCGTTCGTTCTGATCGTCGTGCCTGGGCCGAGCGTCTTGTTCGTCATCGGCCGAGCGCTGGCGCATGGCCGCCAGACCGCTCTGACCACCGTTGCCGGCAACGCGTTGGGCGCGTACGTCCTTGTGGTCGCCGTGGCTTTCGGCGTCGGCACCGTCGTCGAGCACTCCGTCGTCGCGTTCACAGCACTCAAGCTCGCCGGCGCGGCGTACTTGGTCTATCTCGGTGTCACCGCCATCCGCCATCGCGGCGAGTTGCAAGCCGACCTCGATTGCGGCGATCCACAACGCGGCGCGTCTCGCGCACTGTGGGATGGATTCGCCGTGGGCGTCGCCAATCCGAAGACGATTGTGTTTTTCGCCGCTGTCCTGCCACAGTTCGTCGACCACGGCAGCGGTCACGGCGTCATCACCCAGATATTGATCCTCGGACTGGTTTTCAACCTGATCGCGATCGCATCCGACTCCGTGTGGGGCCTCGTCGCGGCAACTGCGAGAAGCTGGTTCGCGCATTCACCGCGACGGCTCGCGATGGTGGGCGGCGTTGGCGGGCTCGCCATGATCGGCTTGGGCGTGACCGTCGCCGCCACCGGCAGAAAAGACTGATCTACACCCGGCGCCGCTCACGCTCACTCGCGAGCTCGACACTGACCACGTCGAACGCCATCGACTGGCTGTAGCCGCGGCGAGCGAGCATGCCGACCAACCTGCGCGTCACCTTCACGTCGTCGTCATCGGCGAGCCGTTCCCGGCGCAGCTTGTCCCGGACCAACTCCTCGGCCCGCTGCCTCTCGGCGGCCGGGTCGAGATCGGCAAGCGCCGAGTTGATCACCTCGTCGTCGACGCCCTTCTTGCGCAGTTCAACGGCCAACGCGCGCTTGCCTTTTCCGGCATTGGCGTGCCGAGAACGCACCCACTGTTCGGCGAAATCCTCATCGTCGATCAGTCCGACCTCGGCGAGCCGGTCCAGAACCCTCGCGCTGACGTCACCGGGGTAACCGCGTTTGGCCAGCTGCGCCTCGAGTTCGGAGCGGGTACGAGCCCGCGCGGTGAGCAGACGCAGGCAGACATTCTTGGCCTGCTCCTCGCGGGCGCGGGGATCCTGCGCCTGCTCCCCCTCGGGCTTACCGGACGGCTCAGAAGTCAACCGGGGCGGGTAGGACGTCATCAGCTTCAGCGGTCACGACGGCGCCGATACCGAGCTTTTCCTTGATCTTCTTCTCGATCTCGTTGGCCACGTCGACGTTCTCCAGCAAGAACTTGCGGGCGTTCTCCTTGCCCTGCCCCAGCTGCTCACCCTCATAGGTGAACCACGAGCCCGACTTGCGGATGAAGCCGTGCTCGACGCCCATGTCGATGAGCGAGCCTTCGCGGCTGATGCCCTGGCCGTAGAGGATGTCGAACTCGGCCTGCTTGAACGGCGGCGACACCTTGTTCTTGACGATCTTGACGCGGGTGCGGTTACCGACCGCGTCGGTGCCGTCCTTGAGTGTCTCGATCCGGCGGACATCCATGCGGACCGAGGCGTAGAACTTCAGCGCCTTACCGCCCGTTGTGGTCTCGGGCGAGCCGAACATCACGCCGATCTTCTCGCGGAGCTGGTTGATGAAGATCGCCGTGGTGCCGGAGTTGTTGAGCGCACCGGTCATCTTCCGCAGCGCCTGGCTCATCAGGCGGGCCTGCAGGCCGACGTGGCTGTCGCCCATCTCGCCCTCGATCTCGGCGCGGGGCACCAGGGCGGCCACCGAGTCGATGACCAGGATGTCCAGCGCACCGGAGCGCACCAGCATGTCGGCGATCTCCAGCGCCTGCTCACCGGTGTCGGGCTGGGAGACCAGCAGCGAATCGGTGTCCACGCCGAGCTTCTTGGCATATTCGGGATCGAGCGCGTGCTCGGCGTCGATGAACGCCGCGATGCCGCCCGCGGCTTGCGCGTTGGCCACCGCATGCAGCGCGACCGTCGTCTTACCCGAGGACTCCGGGCCGTAGATCTCGACCACACGGCCCCGCGGCAGACCGCCGATACCGAGTGCCACATCCAACGCGATCGATCCGGTGGGGATGACCGAGATCGGCTGGCGTACCTCGTCACCGAGGCGCATCACCGAACCCTTGCCGAAGTTCTTGTCGATCTGCGCCATCGCCAGTTCGAGCGCTTTTTCGCGGTCAGGTGCCTGCTGCGCCATGGTGATCTCCGTCCTTGTGGGTGGTTGACCGGTTTTCGATCAGTTGGCCGTGACGCTAGAGGTAGCCACCGACAAGTCGGCCTGACCAGCATCTAGCCATCGCATGCCGACCACACTAGACGAACATCTGTTCGATTCAAGTAGACACGCCGTGCACGGCGCGGCGGTCAGTGCCGCCAGTTCGGAAAGTTGTCGAGATCCCGCAGCGTCATGACGAACCCGACCGCGCCGACGGCGATCGCCAGGAAGTACCCGACCGCCGCGGGCCATCCGGTCAGTGCCGACGCGACCAGCCATGCCAACAGAACTGCGGCGATCACCAACAGCACACCGTAGAACGGCGTCCGCATCGGATGGTCACCGAGACCCATAGCTCCGGTATACGCCGGAATGGCGATCAGGAAAAGAGCGCTTCACCACTGATCGCGCGGCACATCGAAATCCGCGCACAGCGCCCGCCACACTTCGCGAGGTTCCACCCCGTCTTCGATGGCCTGCGCGGCAGTGCGTCCGCCGAGGCTGCTCAGCACATGGTCGACGAGCAGTGAGCGTCCCCGCATCGAGCCGAACTGGCCTTCGACAAGGTCATGGAATTCCGTCAACCGCACGGCCCCAACCTACCCAGCCCGCGACAGCGCGTCATGGCACACCCGTACCGGATCTGCCGCCTCGGCCACCGAGGCTCCCGCGCGCGCCGCGGCCTCCCGGTAGGCCGGTGAGCCGAGCACCGCGCCGACCGCCGCCGTCAACGCCTCAGCCGTCAACGGCCGCACCAGCTGTGCACTGCCTTGGCGCACAACGCGATTGGCGATCTCCCACTGGTCGCCCCCGCCCGGAACGACCACCATCGGCACGCCCGCCAGCAGCGTCTTGGACACCATGCCGTGCCCGCCACCACAGATCACCAGGTCGGCATGCGCGAGCAGTTCGTCCTGGCGGCCCAGCCCGACTACGGCCCACGGCGGCACCTGCGTATCGGCCCCGGCGAGGCGCGAGACCACCACGCGCGCGCCCGCGGGCAACGTCTCCCCCGGCCGCAACGACTCCAGTGCCAGCTCGGCCATCCCCTGCGCTCCGGTCACCGCGGTTGACGGCGCGACCACGACCACCGGACCGGAACCCGCCGGCACGTCCAGCACCGCGGAGGTGGGCTCGAAATGCAGTGGACCCACGACAACGGCCTCGTCGGGCCAGTCGGGGCGCGGCACCTCAAGGGCGGGCAGGGTCGCGATCAGCCGGCGCAGCGGTCCCGGATCGTCGGCGGGCAGACCGATCTGCGCCCGTGCCGCCGAGCGTTGGGCCAGCCCGGCGCGCCACGACCGCGCGGTCAGCGCCCGCATCACGGCGTCCCGCAACCGGCCGCGAACGCCGACGCCGGGCGCCAGACCGCTGCCGAGCGGCGGGAGCCCCTTCGACGGCCGGTACAGCGGATGGGGATTGAGTTCGATCCACGGCAGTCCGAGCAGTTCAGCGGCCAGACCGCCGCACGCGGTGATGACGTCGGAGACCACCAGGTCGGGCGCGAGTTCACGCAGCCGCGGCACGTTGAGCACCGCCATGCGGGCCGCACGCCGATGGATCTTGGCTCCGGCATCGGCGTCGTCGTCGAGTTCGGTCGGATCCAGGCCGTCGAGCTCGATCGCGTCAATACCCGCGGCACGGGCGGTGTCCAGCCATTGCACGCCCGTCAGAAGCGTCGGCGAGTCCCCTGCGGCCAGGAACTTTCGGCACAGAGCCAGCGCCGGAAAGGCATGCCCGGGATCGGGCCCGGCAACCACAGCTACGCGCACCGGCCTACCCTGCCACAGCCTCGGGCATCTAGGCTTCCGGCATGGCTGACCAATCAACCGCGACCGTGCAGAGTACGACCGGCACAGTCGAGACCTTCCTGAACGCACTGCAGGATCAGGACATCGATACGGCCGAGGGCACGCTCGCCCAGAACCTCGTCTACCAGAATGTCGGATTCCCGACGATCTACGGGCGGGCTCGGGTCGCGAAGCTGTTCCGGTCGATGCAGGGCCGGGCCGGGTTCGAGGTGAAGATCCATCGGATCGCCGCCGACGGCGCGTCCGTACTGACCGAACGCACCGACGCACTGGTCTTCGGACCGGTCCGGCTGCAGTTCTGGGTATGCGGCGTGTTCGAGGTACACGAGGGGCGAATCACGCTGTGGCGGGATTACTTCGACGTATTCGACTTCACCAAGGCGATTGTGCGTGGACTGGCGGGTGCGGTGATTCCGTCGCTCCGTAGCACGCTGTGAGCGAACCGTCCGCGCGCTCCAAGCCGAGCTTCTGGGAATACGTCACGTACTGCTACGGGCGGCGATTGCCCGATTCCATGCGGGACTGGGTAAGCAACGATCTCGCGGGCGAAGGTGCCACCATCCGGATGATGGTGCGGATGGCGGTGCCCGCCCTGATGATCCTGGCACCGTTCTGGCTGATTCCGACGACGCTGTACGTCCACATCAGCATGACGCTGCCGATCTTCATCCCGTTCGTCTTCTTCTCGCATGCCCTCAACAAGGTGTGGCGCCGTCACATGCTGGCCAAACACGGGCTCGACCCCGATCTCGTCGACGCGCTGTCACGGCACAAGAATGCGCACATCCACGCGGCGTACATCGAGAAGTACGGACCCCGGTCGGGGCCACCCAGCAGCCACGACGTCTGAGGTCAGGCCCGGCGCAGCTGTCCGAGTTCGTCGAAGGCCTGCGCCCACCCAGTCAGCCGATCGGTGGCGCCGGTCAACTCGGTGCGGTAGCGGTGCTGTGCCAGCGGCGCGGCCGACGCCGGACCGTTGTTCGCGGACGAAACCAATTGGGCTGCGGCCGTGACCATTTCGTTGTACTGCCGGACACCCTGGTTCAACTGCGCGGTGAACGCGTTGATCGTGGGCACCAGATGCGCCCGCGACTGCGGCGCGTTGCTGATGGCGCGCTCCATGGACACCACCTCGTTGGCGGTGCCCGCCATCGTGCGCGCGGTCTGGTTGGCCACCGCGGTCAGCTCCCGAAGCTCGTCGGCCGGCAACATCCGCCCGCGCTCCATCACGCCGAGTAACGAGAACATCCCACGCTCGGAGGCAAGCAGCGCCGCCATGGGCTGACGGGCCGCCGAGCCCCACGGCGGCAGACGACGCCCCGCGGCGGGACGCTCAGCGGGCAGCGGCGTGGCGCGCAGCCACCGGTACCGCAACCACAGCAACGTCGCCGGGAACGCAGCACCCGCGGCGATCGCGCCGGTGATGATCAGGACCCAGACCGGGGTGCTCCACGATGCCAGCACCGCGGTGACGAACACCCAGAACCCGCACGACAGGGTGAAGAACACGCCGAGCCGCAGCGCCCACCGCCGTTTGCGCAGCAGCTTGGCGCGCGGATCGGCGGCGGCACTGAGCTTCTCGGCCAGCGCACCGGACAGGTCGGCGGCGGTATCGACGCCCCGCTGAAGCAGTGACCGCCAGGCTTCTGGTCGACCGGTCTTGGTAGCCATGATCTAGAACACTCGAATCACTATTGGCTGAGCGGGTTTTCGGGTGCAGCCGGGGTCTGGTTGGTCGCAGGAGCGGCCGGCGTCGCCGGGGTGGCTCCACCGCTGGGCAGTGCCTCACCGCGCATCGAGGCGCGGATCTGCTCGAGCCGGGAATGGCCCGCCATCTGCACGCTGGCCTGCTGCACCTCCATCATGCGGCCCTGCACCGAGTTCTGTGCGAGCTCGGCCTGACCGATGGCATTGGCGTAGCGGCGTTCGATCTTGTCCCTGACCTCATCGAGGCTCGGGGTGTTGCCAGGGGCAGCCAGCTCACTCATCGACCGCAGTGACGAGCTGACCTGCTCCTGCATCTTGGCCTGCTCGAGCTGCGACAGCAGCTTGGTGCGCTCGGCGATCTTCTGCTGCAGCATCATCGCGTTCTGCTCGACAGCCTTCTTGGCCTGGCTCGCCGCCTGCAAGGCCTGATCGTGCAGACCCTTGAGGTCCTCGACGCTCTGCTCGGCGGTCACCAACTGGGCGGCGAAGGCCTCGGCGGCGTTGTTGTACTCGGTGGCCTTCGCGGCGTCACCGGCGGCGGTGGCCTGATCGGCCAGCGTGAGCGCCTGACGGACGTTCACCTGCAGCTTCTCGATGTCGGCGAGCTGGCGGTTGAGCCGCATCTCCAGCTGGCGCTGGTTGCCGATCACCTGGGCGGCCTGCTGGGTCAGCGCCTGGTGCTGACGCTGCGCGTCCTCGATGGCCTGCTGGATCTGCACCTTCGGGTCGGCGTACTCGTCGACCTTGGAGCTGAACAGCGCCATCAGGTACTTCCACGCCTTGACGAACGGATTGGCCATGGGTTCATTCCGCCTTGTCGTATCGGGCCTTGAGTTCGGGCCTCATGTTTCCGGGTTGCCGCAACTTCTCTGGTGCCAACCTATCGGTTTCGGGCATGGCTCCACAGTCCCGCAGCGTGTTCTAGCGTGTGTTTCGCAAAATCGCCCCGAACAGCGGTCAGGCGACCGCCATCGAGACCGCCTGCGGGATGACGACCTTGGTCGTGACGTCGATATGCGCGACGTTGGTCGGCGCGGGTTGCGCGGCGGCGCGCTCCCGGCGCGCCATGCCTTCCCCGGCGTCGGTCAGCACCTGTGACAACGGAACGTCGAGGGCGTCGCAGATCGCGCTGAGCAGTTCGCTCGACGCCTCCTTGCGGCCGCGTTCCACCTCGGACAGATAGCCCAGGCTGACCCGGGCGGCGTCGGACACCTCCCGCAGGGTGCGGCCCTGGTCGGTGCGGGCGTTGCGCAGCACGTCGCCAATCACCTCGCGCAGCAATGCCGTCATAGTGCCCTCCTTCGGTGGCTTTGCGCGGATTCGCTATCTGCAGAACGGTGATACCCACCGTTAAGGTTCCCGACGGCCCGAACTCACTGGCGATCGACGAGGGCGCGCAACCGCGCGATGGCTTCGTTGACCGCGGCTTGGCGGATCTCCCACCGCGAACCGGTAAGCGCCAACTCGACCACCTCGGTGTCCACCGGGCCGGCCAGGCCGAGAAACACCGTGCCGGGCGGATGCCCGCCGTGCGCCTCGGGCCCGGCCACCCCGGTGAGGCTGACGCCCCAGGTGGCCGCACACCGCTGGCGCGCACCGACCGCCAACGCGCGGGCCGTGGGACCCGCGACGGGGCCGACGGCGTCGAGCACCTGCGGCGCGACTCCGGCCAGCCAGATCTTGGTGTCCTCGGTATAGGTGATCAGCCCGCCGTGCAGCACCGCGCTGGAGCCGGGAACACCCGCCAACGTGGCCGCCAGCAGGCCGGCCGTGAGCGATTCGGCCGTCGCCACGCTCTGGCCGCGCACGGTCAGATCGGCGACGAGCGCACGCGCGTCGTCAGTTACGAGCGGGTCGTCCACGTGAATCCCTGATCGCCGAGATCACATAGTCGGCACCGGTGAGCACGGTCAGCACCACCGCGGCCCACATGATCACCCAAGCCACCGTCAACCACATGTCCGGCCAGGCCTGCAGCGGCAGCACGAACAGACCGATCGCGACCGCCTGCACGAGCGTCTTGAGCTTGCCGCCACGGCTCGCCGGGATGACCCCGTGACGTAGCACCGCGAAACGCAGCACCGTGATTCCGATCTCACGAGCCAGGATCACCGCGGTCACCCACCAGGGCAGATCGCCCAGCATCGACAGCCCGATCAGCGCCGCACCGATCAGCGCCTTGTCGGCGATCGGGTCGGCCAGGGTGCCGAACTCGGTCACCATGCCGTAGCTGCGAGCCAGTGCACCGTCGAACCGGTCGGTGATCACCGCGACCGCGAAGACTGCGAAAGACGCTATGCGCCAACTTGTTTCATGGCCACCGTCGACGAACAGCAGCACCAGGAAGACTGGCACGAGCACCAGCCGCACGCCGGTGAGCACGTTGGCGAGGTTGGCCACGCGCGCACGCGGGACCACCGGATCGGTAGAAGGTTGCCCCGGCACCGCAACAGAATATCGGTTGCCGAAACGGATACTCTTCCACCTGTGAACGGAGGCAGTGCAAAAGCGGCCAATCGCCCGGTGGTGCGCCGCGCCCGCACCTCCGACGTACCCGCGATCAAGGGCCTCGTCGACATCTATGCAGGCAAAATCCTGCTGGAGAAGAACCTCGTGACGCTCTATGAGGCGGTCCAGGAATTCTGGGTGGCCGAGCTCGACGGCGAACTCGTCGGCTGCGGTGCGCTGCACGTGCTGTGGTCCGATCTCGGCGAGGTGCGCACGGTCGCGGTGCATCCGAAAGTCCGTGGTGCCGGCGTCGGCCATCTGCTTGTCGAGCGATTGCTCGACGTCGCACGCGACCTGCATCTGCAACGGATCTTCGTGCTGACCTTCGAGGTCGAGTTCTTCAGCAGGCACGGCTTCGAGGAGATCGACGGGACGCCGGTGACCGCCGAGGTGTTCGAGGAGATGTGCCGCTCCTATGACACCGGCGTGGCCGAGTTCCTCGACCTCTCCTACGTCAAGCCCAATACCTTGGGCAACACCCGAATGCTGTTGACGCTCTAGCGTTCTGCCGCTCTGGCCGCGATTGTCACGCTGGAGTGGCTGCCGGGTGCGACAGCCACTCCAGCGTGACATTCGAGCGCTGAGCCGAGCGCTGAGGCCAGTTACAGCCCGCCTCAGAACTCCTCGTCGTCGGCGTCGGCTCCGTTGGCGTCGGCCCCGCCACGGATGAGCGCGAGCGTGCCGGCCAACTCGTCGGGCTTGACGAGCACCTCACGCGCCTTGGAACCCTCGGACGGGCCGACGATGTTGCGCGTCTCCATGAGGTCCATGAGCCGGCCGGCCTTGGCGAAGCCGACGCGCAGCTTGCGCTGCAGCATTGAGGTGGAGCCGAATTGTGAGGACACCACGAGCTCGACGGCCTGCAGGAACACGTCCATGTCGTCGCCGATGTCGGGGTCGACGTCGGTGCGCTCACCGCTCGGCTTGGCCTTGGTGACGCCTTCGACGAATTCGGGCTCGGCCTGTTCCTTGGTGGCCGCGACGACCGCGTGGATCTCCTCGTCGGTGATGAACGCGCCCTGCATACGGATGGGCTTGTTGGCGCCCATGGGAAGGAACAGGCCGTCGCCCATGCCGATGAGCTTCTCGGCGCCGGCCTGGTCGAGGATGACGCGGCTGTCGGTCAGCGACGACGTAGCGAACGCCAACCGTGACGGCACGTTCGTCTTGATGAGACCGGTGACCACGTCGACCGACGGGCGCTGGGTGGCCAGCACCAGGTGGATGCCTGCGGCCCGGGCCTTCTGGGTGATGCGCACGATCGCGTCTTCGACGTCCCGGGGCGCGGTCATCATGAGGTCGGCGAGCTCGTCGACGATCGCGATGATGTAGGGGTAAGGCTTGTACACCCGCTCGCTGCCCAGCGGTGTGGTGATCTCGCCCGATCGCACCTTCTCGTTGAACACGTCGATGTGGCGCACGCGCGAGGCCTGCATGTCCTGGTATCGCTGCTCCATTTCCTCGACCAGCCAGGCGAGCGCGGCGGCCGCCTTCTTGGGCTGCGTGATGATGGGCGTGATGAGGTGCGGAATGCCTTCGTATGGCGTGAGTTCGACCATCTTGGGGTCGATCAGGATCATCCTGACCTCCTCCGGGGTGGCCCGCGCCAGCAGCGAGACCAGCATCGAGTTGACGAAGCTCGACTTACCCGAGCCGGTCGAACCGGCCACCAGCAGGTGCGGCATCTTGGCCAGGTTGGCCGAGACGAAATCGCCCTCGATGTCCTTACCGAGGCCGATCACCAGCGGGTGATGATCGCGGCGCGTCGACGGCGCGGTGAGCACGTCCGACAGCCGCACCATCTCTCGATCGGTGTTGGGCACCTCGATGCCAACAGCCGACTTGCCCGGGATCGGCGCGAGCATGCGGACGCTTTCGGTGGCCACCGCGTAGGCGATGTTGCGGTGCAGCGCCGTGATTTTCTCGACCTTGACGCCGGGCCCCAGTTCGACCTCATAACGCGTGACGGTCGGGCCACGGGTGCAACCGGTGACCGCGGCGTCGACCTTGAACTGTTCGAGCACCGACGTGATCGCGTCGGTCATCTGGTCGTTGGCGGCGGTTCGCAGCTTCGGCGGGTCACCGGCGACCAGCAAATCCAGCGACGGCAGCACGTACGGCCCCTCGACGACGCGGTCGAGCACCAAGGTTTCGTCGGGCTTCTTGGGTTTGGCGGCTTCGGGTTTCTTGCGTCGGGGTGTGACGGCCGGCTCGGGAACCGTCGGGGCGTCCTCGAGCGGATAGTTGTCCATCGGCGTGCCTGCCGGCTTGGGCGCCTCGATGGCCGCGGTCGGCCAGGTCTTGGCCTCGTCGTCGGCGGGTGCGTCGTAGTAGCCGTCGGAGAAATCGTCGGGCTCGCCGTCGGCGTACTCGTCGTCGTATTCGTCGTAGTACTCGTCGTCGTCACGGAATGCGCGGGTGCTGAACATCGCGCGCAGGGTCGACGGCACCTCGCGGATCGTCGTGCCGGTGATCAGCAGGAGGCCGAACAGGACGCCGATGAACAGCAGCGGCGCGGCGATCCAGGGCGTCAGACCGTCGGACAGCGGACCGCCGATCGCAAAGCCGATGAACCCGGCGGCGTGCTGGCGGGCGATCGGATCGGCTGGCGAACCCGACCACAGATGCCACAGGCCAAGCGCGGGCAAAGCGATCATCGCCGAGCCGAGGATGAGGCGCGGGCGCGCTTCCGGATCGGGCTCGGTGCGCATCAGGGTGACGGCGATGACGCCGAGCACGATCGGGACGAGGACGACCGGACCGCCGACGAGCGTGCGCAACGACGTGTCGATCCAGGCTCCGACCGGCCGCGCGGCGTCGAACCAGGAGCTCGCGGCGACGACGACCGCGATACCGAGCAGGGCCAGGGCGATGCCGTCACGGCGATGGCCGGGTTCGATCTCGCGGGCACGTCCGACCGAGCGGGCCGTCGACCCCGCACCCCTGGCCAGCATCAACCAGCCGGCGCGTGCGCCGCGGCCGAGCTTTTGACCGGCGACGGCCACTGGCGAAGCCTGCGGCCGTCGGGCCGGCTTACGCCGTGGCGCGGCTGGCCGGGCCGGCGACTGACGCTGGGACCCGCCCCGCGAACCGGCCTTTGACCTGCTCGAACGCGCTCCGGATCGGGCGGCGGTCTTGTTAGCCATGTCCGCAAGCCTAGTCGCATAGGCCCCATATTCACCATCTGCCACACGGGTCACAGACTGGTATCGATAACAACTTAGCCATACGAACCGAGTTCAGGTTGTTTGTCGGTAGGGTGGACACTCGTCCAGCTTTGGCACTCATCGAGGAGTTCTGCTCATATGCCTGTTGTCGTCGTCGCCACCATGAAGGCCAAGCCCGAGTCCGTGGACGCGGTCCGCGAGGCCTGCACCAAAGCCATCGAGGCGGTGCACGACGAGCCCGGATGCGAGCTCTATTCACTGCACGAGGCAGACGGGACGTTCGTGTTCGTCGAGCAGTGGGCCGACGCCGACGCACTCAAGACCCACAGTTCGGCGCCCGCGGTCGGCACCCTGTTCGGCACGGTCGGCGAACTGCTCGACGGCGCGCCGGACATCAAGGTGCTGCAGCCGGTCGTCGCCGGAGACCCGGCCAAGGGTCAGCTGCGGCCCTAATGCCCACCGACGGTCCCCTCAAGGGCAAGGTCGCGTTCATCACCGGTGCCGCGCGCGGTCAGGGCCGCGCCGAGGCTATCCGGCTGGCCGCCGACGGGGCCGACGTCATCGCGGTGGACCTGTGCGATCAGATCGCCTCGGTCCCCTACCCCATGGCGACGCCGGATGACCTGGCCGAGACGGTCAAACTCGTCGAGGACACCGGCGCGCGGATCGTCGCGGCTGCGGCCGACGTCCGTGACGAGGCCGCGCTGGCCTCGGCGCTTCAGGCCGGTGTCGACGCGCTGGGCCGCCTCGACATCGTCGTCGCCAATGCCGGCATCGCCCCCATGCAGTCCGGCGCTGACGGCTGGCGCGACGTCGTCGACGTGAACCTGACCGGCGTGCACCACACCGTCGAAGTCGCGATTCCGACGATGGTCGAGCAGGGCGACGGCGGGTCGATCGTGTTGATCAGCTCGGCCGCCGGCCTGATCGGCGTCGGCGGCGGCGACCGCGGGTCGCTCGGCTATACCGCGGCCAAACACGGCGTCGTCGGGTTGATGCGCGCCTATGCCAATTTCCTTGCCCCACATAGCATCCGGGTCAATTCAATCCATCCCACAGGCGTCGATACGCCGATGATCAACAACGAGTTCACCCGGCAGTGGCTCAAACACGTGTCCGAGGAGTTGAACGCGCCGACGGATTTCGGAAACGCACTTCCCGTGCAGGTGGTACAGGTCGAGGACATCGCCAACGCGGTCGCCTGGCTGGTGTCCGATCAGGCGCGTTATGTCACTGGGGTGACACTTCCGGTGGACGCAGGCATCGTGAACAAGCGATGAGCACCACCGCGGCCATCATCGTCGCCGTGTCGTTCGTGTGGCTCGGCATGGTGCTGGCGATCTCCTTTGTGGAAGCGCCGCTGAAGTTCCGGGCGCCGGGGGTGACGCTGCAGATCGGCCTCGGTATCGGACGATTGGTGTTCCGGGCCCTCAACGCCGTCGAGATCCTCTTCGCCGTGGTCATGTTGATCGCACTGGCGGCTGATCCCCCGTCGACTTCGGTCAACGTGGCGGTCGGGCTCGCGGTGGTCGCGCTGGCCGCTCAACTGCTCGCGGTGCGGCCCCGCCTCACGCGCCGGTCGGATGCCGTGTTGGCCGGCAGCGATGCGCCGCGGTCGCGCGCGCATTACGCGTACGTCGCGTTGGAGGCCGTCAAGGTCATCGCCCTGTTGACCGGTGGAATCCTGTTGTTGTCGGCCTAGATCTCGATGACCGTCGGCACGATCATCGGCTGCCGGCGGTATGTCTCCCCCACCCATTTGCCGACGGTGCGGCGCACCGCCTGGGCGATCCGTGTGGGATCGGTGATGTTGTCGGCCGCAAGGCTTTCCAGCTCGCGTTCGACATTGCGGGCCACGGGCTCAAGCGCTTTCGGATCCTCCGAGAACCCACGGGAATACAGATGTGCGGGGCCGGCGGGGCGTCCGGTGCCGCGATGCACCACGACCGTCACGGCCACGAAGCCCGAAGAGAGGATGAGCCGTTCGCCGAGCGTCGCATCACCGACATCACCCGTGACCAAGCCGTCGACGAACATCTTTCCGACCGTGACGGCCCCGGATATGGACGCCCGGCCCGCGACGAGGTCGACACTGACCCCGTTCTCGGCCAGCACGATGTTCTCCGGCGGTACCCCGGTGCGGGCGGCCAGCGCGGCATTGGCACGCAGATGCCGCCACGTTCCGTGCACCGGCATGACGTTGCGCGGCCGCACGCCGTTGTAGAGGAACAGCAGTTCGCCGGCATAGGCGTGGCCGGAAACGTGCACGCGCGCTTGGGCATTGGTGACCACCCGGGCACCGATCTTGGCCAGTGAGTCGATCACGCCATAGACGGCTTCCTCATTGCCCGGGATGAGTGAGGACGACAGGATGATCAGATCGCCCGCCGTCAACGTGATGCTGCGATGCTCGCCGCGCGACATCCGGGACAGTGCCGCCATCGGCTCGCCCTGAGTACCGGTGGTGATCAACACAACCCGGTCCGGCGGCATCATCTCGGCCGCACCGATATCCAGGACGTCGGCATCGTCGACCCGCAGGTATCCCAGCTCGCGCGCAATGCCCATGTTGCGCACCATCGACCGGCCGACGAACGACACCCGACGGCCGAGCGCCACGGCGGCGTCGATGATCTGTTGCACGCGATCGACATTCGAGGCGAAGCAGGCAACGATCACCCGGCCCTCGGCACCGCGGATCAACCTGTGCAACGTCGGGCCGACTTCACTCTCCGACGGGCTGACGCCCGGATGCTCGGAATTGGTGGAATCACAGAGGAAAAGGTCGACACCCGAATCACCGAGCCGCGACATTCCCGGCAGGTCGGTCGGGCGGCCGTCGAGTGGCAGCTGGTCGAGCTTGATGTCACCCGTGTGCAGGACGGTGCCCGCACCGGTGTGTATGGCGACGGCAAGGCATCCCGGGATCGAGTGATTGACCGCGAAGTACTCGCATTCGAATACCCCGTGTGTGCTGCTCTGCCGCTCGGCCACCTCGACGAACACCGGTTTGATGCGGTGTTCGCGACACTTCTCCCGGATCAGGGCGATCGTGAACTTCGAACCGACGACCGGGATGTCGGGCCGCAGTTTCAGCAGAAAAGGGATTGCGCCGATGTGGTCCTCGTGGGCGTGCGTGACCACCAAAGCCTCGACATCGTCGAGGCGATGCTCGATATGACGCAGGTCCGGCAGGATCAGGTCGACTCCGGGTTCGTCGTGCCCGGGGAACAGGACACCGCAGTCGACGATGAGCAGCCGGCCAAGATGCTCGAAAACGGTCATGTTGCGGCCGATCTCGCTGATTCCGCCCAGTGCGGTGACCCGCAGACCTCCTGGGGCCAGAGGCGCGGGCGGCGGGAGTTCGGCGCTCACTACCGTCACTACCTGAGCACCGCCGCGGCTCGCATGTCGGCGGCCAAGGCCTCGATCTCGTCGGCTGCCGCGGGGATCTGCGGCAACCGCGGCTCGCCTGCCTCGAAGCCCTGCAACCGCAACCCGGCTTTCGACATCGTGACGCCACCGAGCCGCGCCTGGGCTGCCGCGAGCGGAGCAAGCGCGACATTGATCTTGCGCGCCGTGGCGATGTCACCGGAGTTGAACGCCGACAACATGTCTCGCAGCTGACCGGCGGCGAGATGACCCCAGACGCTGACGACCCCGACCGCCCCCATGGCCAGCCACGGCAGGTTGAGCGCGTCGTCGCCGGAGTAGTACGCCAGGCCGGTCTCGGCGATGATCTGCCCGCCGCCCGGCAGATCGCCCTTGGCGTCCTTGACGCCGACGATGTTCGGGTGCGTGGCCAACGTGCGCATGGTGTCCCAGGTGATCGGGATCGACGAGCGCGGCGGAATGTCGTAGAGCAGGACCGGCAGCTCGGTGGCATCGGCCACCGTCGTGAAGTGCGCGATGAGGCCGGCCTGCGGCGGCCGCGAGTAATACGGGGTGACGACGAGCAATCCGTGCGCGCCCTCCGCGGCACAGGCTTTCGCCAGGTGCACGCTGTGGGCGGTGTCATAGCTGCCTGCACCGGCGACGATGCGGGCCCGGTCGCCGACGGCTTCGAGCACAGCGCGCAGCAGCGCGAGCTTCTCGTCGTCGGTGGTGGTCGGCGATTCACCGGTCGTGCCGGACAGCACGAGCCCGTCGCATCCGGAATCCACCAGATGGGCCGCAAGGCGTGCGGCAGCGTCAAGATCGAGTGAGCCGTCGGGCTTGAAGGGCGTAACCATGGCGGTCAGCACGGTGCCCAACTGGGCGGTTACGTCAATTGCGCTGGTGCTCACGGGCACCAAGATTACCCGGTCGTTGTCACGCTTCTGTCGCGATACCGGCGGGCCACTCCGTCAAGCCTCCGTGGCCAAAGGCGAGGTTGCCACTTCGGTCCCATCGGCGAGCGTGTAGATGTCGAAATCCGAGAACACCGCCGGGGCGACGGCGACCAGTTCCCGCAGGCACGCGATGGCGAGGCGGCGGATCTCGACATCGGCGTGCTCGCTGGCCCGCATGGCGATGAAATGGCGCCACGCCCGGTAATTGCCGGTCACGACGATGCGGGTCTCGGTTGCATTCGGCAGGACCGCTCGGGCGGCCTGCCTGGCCTGCTTGCGACGCAGGACAGCGTTGGGCTGATCGGCGAACTTGGCTTCGAGCCGTGCCAGCAACTCCGTGTAAGCGGCGCGGCTCGCGTCGGCGGCAGCGGTGAAGATCTCGACCAGCTCCGGATCGTCCTCGAACCCCGGTGGCACGACCACCTCGGCATCGTGTTCGGGTACGTACCGCTGTGACAGCTGCGAGTACGAGAAGTGCCGGTGGCGGATCAATTCGTGGGTCGCAGACCGCGAGATCCCGGTGATGTAGAACGACACCGACGCATGCTCGAGAACCGAGAAATGCCCGACATCGATGATGTGGCGGATGTAAGCGTCGTTGGTCGCGGTCCTCGGATTGGGCTTCGACCAGCTCTGATAGCACGCCCGGCCGGCGAACTCCACGAGCGCGGATCCGCCGTCGGCGTCGGTCTCCCATGGAACGTCAGGCGGCGCCGAGAACTCGGTTCTGGCGATCAGTTGTACGCGCAGCGGCGCGATGTCGGCCACGGCCTCACCTTAGTGTCCCGATCGGCGCGCGCCTTGCCCGACTGATGTTAGTCACCTAACATGTTAGTTACTAACATCAGGAGCTGACATGACAGTCGATGTCGTCGTAGTGGGAGCCGGACCGAGCGGCTTGGCGGCGGCCTGTGCCCTACAGGCCGCCGGCGTCACGGTGCGGGTGTTCGACAAGGCCGACGGACCCGCCGTGACGTCGCGTGCCCTCGGGCTGCAACCCCGCGGGGTCGAGGTCCTCGATCGGCTCGGCGCGCTGGGCGATCTCCCGGAGCATGGGTTGCCGGTTGCGCGAGTGGCCGTCCACGTCGACGGCCGGCCGTTGGCAATGCTGCCGATCGGGCGGCCCGTCCGCCTGCACGGGCCCGCTGCGCTGTTGATGTCGCAGGCCGACATCGAGGGTGCGCTCCGGAAGCGACTGACCGAACTCGGTGGCACCGTCGAGTGGGGCATGCCGGTGACCGGCCTCACAGCCGGCCCGGACGGCGTGACGCTGCGCGTCACCGATACCGACGTGCGATGCGGCTGGGTTGTCGGCGCGGACGGGGCACACAGCGTCGTGCGCAAGGCGGCCGGTATCGGGTTCCCCGGGGTGCCGATCATCGAACGCTTCCTGCTGGCCGATGTCCACGCCGCAATCGATCAGACCCGCGAGGGCGCGACGGCGTGGGCTCGCGGGCAGAAGCTGCTCGCCGCATTCCCACTGCCCGGTGACAATCTCTGGCGGCTGATGACGCCGGCTCCTCCTGGCGTGCCCGACGACCCGGCGGCCGACGACATCGCCTGCTACCTCGGGTCGCGGCTCGCCGAGGAGACCGAAGGAACGATCGACTCGATCGTCTGGACGTCGTCGTTCCGGATTCATCGCCGCCTCGCCGACGCCTACCGGCGCGGTCGAGTGCTGCTCGCCGGCGATGCCGCGCACATCCACAGCCCGTTCGGCGGCCAAGGGATGAACACCGGCATCGGCGACGCCGAGAACCTGGCGTTCAAGCTCGCACTCGTCGTGACGGGCCGGGCCGATGCGCAACTGCTGGACACCTACGAGGCCGAACGACGCCCGATCGCCAGCGACGTGCTGAAAACGACGAGTGGCCTGACCGAGATCGTGGCCGGGCCGGGCCGGACGGCGCGGTTCATCCGGGACCACATCGCGGTTCCACTGCTCAACCGGGCATGGATGCGGCGGCTCATCGCCGAAAAGTCGTCACAGCTTCAGGTTTCGTATCGGCGTGGTCCGTGGGGTGCGTCTCGGTGGTCGCCCGGGATACGTCCGGGCGACCGGGTAGCTGACCGGGAGTGCGTAGCCGCCGACGGGTCGGCAGTGCGGTTGTATGAGGCGCTCGGCCCGTCATGGGCGGTGCTCGGCGCGCCGGAGTACGCCGACGCGGCACGCGACCGACTTGGCGACGTCACCGCGCTGCACGACGGCGCGGACACCTCGCAAGCACGACTCATCCGGCCCGATGGACACCTGGCGTGGCTCGGCTCCGACCCGGCTGACTTGCAGGCTTGGCTGGACACCGCATTGGGCCGGCCATGACGGACTGGCGGGAAGCCAAGAAGGCGGCCACGCGCCAGTCCATCCAGGAACATGCGCTGCGGTTGTTCGCCGAAAATGGCTACGACGCAACAACTGTCGAGGACATCGCGGCGGCGGCCGGCGTATCGCACATGACGTTCTTCCGGTACTTCCCCCGCAAGGAGGAGGTCGTCGAGTACGACGAGTACGACCCCATGATCGAGGAGCTGATCGCGGCCAGGCCGGCCGACGAACCGCCCCTGACGGCGATTCACCGTGCCGTCCGGGTGGGCCTGCAGGCCATCCTGCCCACCGATCACGACGCGCTGCTGCAGCGCACTCGGCTGATTCTCGCGAATCCCACGCTGCGGGCACGAAATACCGTGGCGCAGGACGAAACCCGGGAGCTGTTCGCCCGCGCGCTCGCCCGTCGCGCGGGTCTGGACGCCCCGGACTTGTCCTGCATCGTGCAAGCCTCGGCTGCACTGGCCACGGTCGCGCCTGCGATCACCGCATGGGCGGCCGACGACGGCCAGGATCTCGTCATGTTTGTCGATGAGGCATTCGCGGCGCTGGAAGCGGGAGTGACGCCGCGGGGCTGAGCCGGCATTAAGGTCGGCTGGCCCAGCACTCCGTTCGACGTCGTCTGGGGCGGCGGGCAACGGCTTATCGGGCGGACGTTCCGAACAGTGTGGCCTATCGCGAAATTGGTGTCTGAACCACTGCTGACCACGTACTAATCTCGGAAGTGACTGTATCGGGCTCTGGGGGCGGGGTGGGACAACTAAACGTCGATACCGACGCTGCATTCAACATCGCTCATGCGCTGAGCAACGACGCTGAGGAGCTTCGGCAAGAGTTATCCGCCCTCATCCAACAATGGCGGAACCTCTCACAGGGCTGGTCAGGTGCTGCTGCGTCGGCATATACGCCGCTCTGGGAGGACTGGCACCAGGGCGCCACGCAGATAGTGGACGCACTCGCCGAGTCATCACGGGACCTCGCACAAGCCGCAGTTGCATACGCAGAACAAGACACAAATTCCGCCGAGGCGCTCGAGGCGCCGGCCCTCGAGATGGGACTGTGATGCGGTACCGCGTAGAGCTCGACGAACTCCTGGCGTTTGTCGAGGCCTTGCAAGCTTTCGAGCAGCGCGCCGAAGCGATCGCCGGCCGGATCGACGAGCAAGTCGCACAGCTGCAGAAGAGTTGGTCGGGCGATGCAGCCGCGGCACACCGCGCTCAGCATGCCGAGTGGACCGCCGCGGCAACGCAGACGCGAGAGGCATTGACACAGCTGCGGCAGGCTGCAGACAACGCATACCGCAACTACAACGAGGCCGTTCAACTCAACATTGCGATGCTGTCATGACGCTCGCGACAGCCGGTAGGCCAGCCCATGGACACGAGTCGGCGCGCGGTCGGCGGAGGTATCCCATTTGACCGTTCAGGATGTCGATCCGGAGACGTTCTACGGGGTCGGGAACCGTCTATTCGAACTGGCTGGTGACGTGTACAAGTCGTTCCAATCGGTAGTCGACCGCTTGGGCGATACCGGGGCAATGGCAGGCAGCGATGACGACGGGATGGCATGGGCAAAGTCCTATGACGCGCGAGCTGGCGAAGTGCTCGGTGCTGCCAACGACTTGATCGCGGCGCTGGAAAACTACGGCGGAGTTCTCATCCAAGCCGGGTACAACCATGCCGTCAAAGAGCACAACTCCACTCCGGGTGCTGGCCCCGCGCCGCAACGCCCACCCGAGCCGACAAGCGAGGCCGCAGAACTCACGGCACCGCCAGCTGCGGGCGGACCAGGCACCGGGCTAATCGAAATGCTCGGATTGGTTGAGCAGATCGGAGTTCCCGTTCCCGACGGCAACACCGAAAAGATCGACAAAGCGGCGGGCGCGTGGGGACGTCTGGCGACGGCGCGGCTCACTGCCACGATTGTCGAATCACTCGAACTCAGCGCCGGCCGTTTCAGCGAAACCGTGACGCCGGAAATGGACTACATCGCCAAAGACCTGCGCGAACTCCGCGATGCCGCCGAGGCGGTCTTAGACGGATGCGAGGAATTATCCCAGTCATGCAAGGAATACCGGGCTGCACTCGACGAATTGCGAGGAAACCTGAAGGGTATTCTAGAGCAGTTGGCCGTAGAGATAGCGCTAACCGCTTTGATCGGAATCGCTGCCTCGTTTGTAAGTGTGGGCGCCGGGGCCGTGGCTGCGGCGGCCAAGTCAGCCGAGGCAGTCAAAAGATACGCTGGCATCATCCGTACCGCGCTTAGTACGTGGAAGATTTCCAAGAACATTAGCGCGGGCGTGAAGAAAGCCCACGATGTCGCGGCTGTGCGTCAACGGCTGCAACGAATCAAGGATTTGGGACGCAAGGGCAAGCCGGAAGAGCAGAATCCCGGCCCCAAGCCGCCACCAAGACGAGGAACCATCGACGAGTCCGCGAAGCCGTTCAGCCCGGAAGAACGGAAGGTCGCAGATCTTCTTGCGGATGAAGGTAAGGAGGTCAGATCCGTAAAAGAAGCCGAGACTCCTGGCCAACGCACGCCGGATGCCATCGTCGATGGGAAACCAACCGAATTCAAAACTCTAGGAGAAGACGCGTCGAACAGTACGGTCAAGAATGCACTAAATAGCGCGAAGGGACAGGCTGACAATGCCATAATCGACGGAAGAGGCAGCGGAATCAGCCAGGAAGAAGCGCGGCGTGGATTGGATAGGTTCCTTGGGGTTAACCCAGAACGGATGACTAGCATCAGAATCGTCGGGGACGGCTGGGAAATTGTTTGGCCATAGGAGACCAAGATGACCGCGTATCATCAGATATTTATTCGAACGAAGAGACCGGATCAAGATTTAATCAACGACCTCAGCGTTGCAGCCGGCGTCGAGATCAGCCCGATTCAAACTGTACATAACTCCATAACGTACGGAGCCCGCCTCTCCAACGCTGTTATTGAAGTTCAGATGCAACATGAATTCGACGATGATTTTGGTATGCCGTTCAGCTCCTACCCTATCCTTGCTACCATTCGCGACCTTGGCAACGATAAGGCCAGGGAAGAACAAACTGCGCGGAGCATATTCGACAAAATTGAAAATATAGGAGGATACGACCTCCTCTTGGTGTTCAATCTTCAGAGGAAGCTTGCACACTCTGGAACCGCATGACCGGAGACGTCAAGAAGAGTAAGCCTCACATGGCATCACGGCCCATCCACTTGCCCGAGATCTCAAAGTTCCTCTCACTGATAGACGGCTTTATTTCAGACAAGAGCAGTGCACCCGAATTTGAAAATGCCATGCATGAGCGCAATCGGGGCCGACCATAGAATACTTGCGGACGATGTGTTCGCGATTCTAGAAGTACTTTTCGAGGACGCGGACGCATATGTGCCCTATCCGGAGCTGAGGACGGACCCAGAAGACATCGACGACCACACGAAAGTTCGCAAGCCTGATCTGCGCGGCATACGAGTTCGTGAAATCCGACGGAACGACGTGAGCATTGGTGACCGTGCCGGAAGAGGACCTCGAGGTCGTCGATCCTGCACCGCACCGGGACCCCGGTTTAAGGTCGACCATGCCGCCGAACGTCGCCAGCCGCCTACTCGACGTCATCCGAACACGACGTTCTACCGCTGACCGAGCAGGGCGTCGCTGCCGGCAACAAGGTGTTCGGCGCGGCGATCCTGCGCAAGTCGGACCTGTCGTTGGTGATTGCTGGCACGAACGCCGAGACGCAGAACCCGTTGTGGCACGGCGAAGTCCACACCTTGAAGCAGTTCTACGAGCTGCCCGAACACCCGTCGACAGCAGAGCTCATCTTCCTGTCCACTCACGAGCCCTGCACGATGTGCATGTCGGCGATCACGTGAGCCGGCTTCGACAACTTCTACTACCTCTTTAGCCATAAGGATTCGCGCGACGCCTTCGCGATCCCCCATGACCTGAAGATCCTCAAAGAGCTATTCGGGCTGGAGCCGGGCGGATACCGACATACCAACGCGTTCTGGACCGCGTACGCGATACCGGATCTGATCGACTCCGAACCGCTGCGCGAGCAGGAGCAGCGGATCCGCGCCCGTTACGCGGCACTCTCCGAGCAGTACCAGGAATCGAAGGACGACAATGCCATCCCGCTCAACTGAAGCCTCAGTGCCGAGATCCACGCCAGGGCTGTTGAACGACGAAAATCACGACCCTGGTGTCAATCTCGGCGAAAAGCTGGTCGGCGCAACCAACGACCGGAGCCCTAGTCCGCGAGCACCCCGGCGCGGCGCATGGCCGCCGAGATGTGTTCGAAGTCGATCGCGACGTGGGTGCGGGCCAACGCCTCTGCGTCGTCACCGCGGCCGTCGGCGATCGCCGATATGAGTGCCTCGTGGTCGCGCAACGCCCTTAGCTCCATGTCGTGCATGGTTTCCTGCTCGCCCCACATGTGGGCGGGAGCGCCGATGCTCACCGAGGACTCCAGGTCCAGCAGCACCTGCTTGAGCACCGGGTTGCGGGCCGCATCCATGATGGCCAGGTGCAGTGCACTGTCTGCCTGCTGAGACGCCAGACCGCTCTGCGCGTTCCGGTACGCCTCCAGTTGTTCGCGCAACACGGCGACGTCGCGGTCGGTCCGCGACTCGGCCGCGGCCCGGCACACCGCGCCGTGGATCCGGCAGATCGCGTCGCACCGGTCCCGCAATTCGTCGGCTCGCATGGTCAGCGTCCTGCCGACGGCCGCTGTCGACGACTCCGGCCATTGCTGCAGCACATAGGTGCCGCCGCCCCGGCCACTGCGCCGCGTTTCCACCAAGCCCTGCTCGACCAACCGGGCCAGCGCCGCGCGCACCGTCATCCGTCCCACCCGCAGGGACGCCGCGAGTTCACGTTCCGCGGGCAACCGTGCCCCTGGCAGATACTCGCCGACTGCGATCGCCGTGACGAGCCGGTCGGTGATCTCGTCGACCCGCGAGGGGAACTCGAGCTCGCGCTCGAGCAGACCGGGCGCGCCTGCGCCGGTGGGATGGGTCGTCTGCCTGTCCGGTTCCCCCATGGTCCACACAGTATCGAAGCCAATTGTTAAAAACTGATTAATGGTCTTGCGGCGAGACCATTACCACTTCATGCTAGCCCGCATGCCTCGTTCCACCCGCATGGTGCCCTTCCGTGAGTACGAAACCTGGGTTCAGGTCACAACGCCCGAAATCGTCAACCCCGACGCGCTACCGCTGTTCGTCCTGCACGGCGGGCCCGGCATGGCCCACAACTACGTCGCGAACATCGCGGCCCTCGCCGACGAAACCGGACGCACCGTAATCCACTACGACCAACTGGGCTGCGGCAACAGCACCCACCTACCCGATGCGCCGACCGATTTCTGGGCTCCGGAACTATTCGTCGAGGAGTTCCACACCGTGCGCACGGCACTGGGCATCGACCGCTACCACGTGCTCGGGCAATCATGGGGCGGCATGCTCGGCGCGGAAATCGCGGTGGCCGCGCCCGAGGGTTTGGCGTCCTTGGCCATCTGCAACTCCCCCGCCTCGATGCAACTCTGGGTCGAGGGTGCCGCCGAACTCCGGGCGCAGCTGCCACCGGAGACCCGGTCGGCACTGCAACGCCACGAAGCCGACGGCACCGTCACCGATCCGGAGTATCTCGCCGCGACGCAGGAGTTCTACCGTCGCCATGTCTGCCGCGTCGTGCCGATGCCCTTGGACTTCGCCGACAGCGAAGCACAGATGGAAGCAGAGCCGACGGTGTATCACACGATGAACGGCCCCAATGAGTTTCACGTCATCGGCACGCTGCGTGACTGGAGCATCATCGATCGGCTGCCGTCCGTCACCGCGCCGGTGCTCGTCGTCGCCGGTGAGTTCGACGAGGCCACCCCGGCCACCTGGCAGCCCTACGTCGAGCTTATCCCCGACGTCCGCAGTCACGTCTTCTCCGACACCAGCCACTGCACACACCTCGAACAACCCGAGGAGTTCCGCGCGGTCATCGCGGAGTTCCTGCAGCAGCACGATCTGGCCGCCGCCCGGGTCTGACCCCCACCACCCCTCGACCCGACAGGATCGCCATGGCAACAGAAACAGGCCCGGCCACCGGCCCCCTCACCACCGGTGAGGGCCAGCGCAGTCTCGAATCATTCGGCTACAAACAGGAATTGAGCCGATCGGTCTCGACGGTCGACCTCGTCGTCTACGGCTTGGTCTTCATGGTCCCGATCGCACCGTGGACCATCTTCGGCACCGTCTACAACAGCGCATCGGGCATGGTGCCGCTGGTCTATCTCATCGGCCTCATCGCAATGGTGTTCACTGCGCTCGCGTATGCCCAGATGGCCAAGTCGTTTCCGCTCGCCGGCTCGGTGTTCGCCTATGTGGGCCGCGGCATTCACCCCGGGCTCGGCTTCTTCGCCGGCTGGGCGATTCTCCTGGACTACCTGCTGATCCCGACCCTGCTCTACGTCTTCGCCGCCGAATCGATGGTGGGCCTGTTCCCCGGGACACCACGCTGGGTGTGGGCGATCGTCTTCGTCGTCGTCAACACCGTGATCAACCTGCTCGGCGTGGGGTCGCTGAAGATCGTCAACCGGGTGTTCCTGGCGATCGAGCTCGTGTTCGTGGTGTTGTTCGTGATCATCGCGGTGCGGGCCATCAACGGCCAGTCACTTCCCGACGTCGGCTGGAGCACGCTGCCGATCTGGAACTCTGATGTGGTCAACGCACCGCTCATCGCGGCCGCACTGTCCATCGCCGTGTTGAGTTTCCTTGGCTTCGACGGTATTTCGACCCTTGCGGAGGAATCGACCGGTAAGAAGAACCCGGCCGGCCGCGCCATGATCATCGCGCTGTTCGTCGTTGCTTCGCTGTTCATCGTCCAAACCTGGCTGGCAAGCCTGCTCGCCGGCGGCCGGGCGTCGTTCGGCGATGACGAGGTGGGCAACGCCTTCTTCCTGCTGGTACAGGCCGCGTCGAGCACCGGCTGGATGAACGCGTTCTTCGTCGTCAACGTCTTGGCGGTCGGCTTCGCGAACGCCATGGCCGCCCAGGCCGCCACCAGCCGGTTGTTGTTCTCGATGAGCCGTGACCGTCAGCTGCCCGCCGTCTTGTCCACGATCAGCTCGCGCAAGGTTCCGTTCGCCGCGATCCTCGTCGTCAGCGCGCTGAGCCTGGTGCTCGTGCTGTTCTTCGTCGGTCAGATCGGCCTGATCTCCTCACTGGTCAACTTCGGCGCACTGTTCGGGTTCTGCATGCTGCACGCGTCGGTGATCTGGTTCTATGTCGTGCGCAAGAAGTCGAAGAATTATCTGCTGCACCTCGTGGTTCCGGCGGTCGGCTTCGTGATCATCGCTTACGTGCTGATCAATGCCGACGCGCTGGCCAAGATCGGCGGCATCGTCTGGTTGATCATCGGTGGGATCGTGTTCGGCGCCAACATGGTTCGTGGCCGCGGGGTGCCCGAGTTAGCCGAGGACCGAGCCTAACGAGCCGGCGAGGTCACCGCGGTCCCCCACCTCGACCGCGTCGACACCCAACCAGCCAGCCATCGACGTCAGCTCCGCGGCCAGGGCCGTCGCCACACGCGACCGGTCCTGGCCGTCCTCGGTGAATGCACCGAGCACCTGCAGTGCGCCATCCGTACGTTTGAGATCCACCCGGCCCACCAACTCGCCGTCCAGCAGAAATGGCCATACGTAGTAACCGAATTGGCGCTTCGGGGCCGGGGTGTAGATCTCGATGCGGTAGTGGAAGCCGAACAACCGCTCGACTCGAGGACGGAAGAAGATCAACGGATCGAACGGGCACAGCAGCGCGGTGCCGCGGTCGCGGCGCGGCACGATCTGCCCGGCCCGCAGGTAAGCGGGGGCGCCGTCGATGTCGACGGGTTCCAGTTCGCCGTCGGCGACGAGCTTGGCGATCGCGGGCTTGACCTGTTTGGCGCCGAGCCGGAAATAGTCACGGATATCGGCTTCGGTGCCGACCCCGAGCGCGGTGGCGGCTCGTAGCGTCAACTCGCGGATGGCCTCGTCGTCACCGACTTCGCGCGCCAGCACCTCGGGCGGCAGCACGTTCTCGGCGAGGTCGTAATGACGTGCGAAACCGACGCGCGTCGCCGTCGTCAGGACCCCGGCGGCGAACAGCGCCTCGGCGACCCACTTTGTCTCGCTGCGGTCCCACCACGGACCTTTGCGGCCGCGGGGTTCGGCCTCGAGGTGCGCCTCGATCTGACCGGCCGTTGACGGGCCCAACTCGGCGACGGCCGCGACGATGTCCTCGGCAAGCTTCGGGTTCTTCTTGACGATCTCCGTCCCCCAGCGGCCGTGCGTGTACTCGCGCATGCGCCAGCGCAGCAGCGGCCAGTCCTCGACCGCCATCAACGCGGCCTCATGTGCCCAGTACTCCACCAACAGCCGCGGCGACCGGGCGCTGTGCGCCCAGGCCGCGCGGTCGAGCACGTCACGGTCATACGGCCCGAGCCGGCTGAAGACGGGCGCGTAGTGGGCGCGCACCGCTACCGACACGGAATCCAGCTGCAGCACTTGGATGCGCGAGATCAATCGGCGCAGATTGGTGCGAGTGACCGGGCCACGCGGCCGGGATTCGTGAAACCCCTGCGCGGCGACAGCGACGCGCCGGGCCTGTGCGGTAGTGAGAGTGGCCACCCCGTCATCGTTCCTCAACCCACCGACAAGTTGTCGGCAGGCGGTACGAGGACGCGGCTGAACACGAAGTCGATCACATTGTCGACAGGTGAACCGTCGCCGAGGCCCTTGGCGCGCAGGGCGGCGCCCTCCCAGGCGTCGACGATCAACGCCGCCGCATTCTCGGCGTCGATACCGGAATCGAAATCACCGGTGACCTGGCCGGCGCGGATCGCCTCGGCCAGGGCGCCGCGCCACGCGTCGAACGACGCGGCCACCGTGGCGGTGACGGAGGGCGCGCCTGCCGGATTCTCGGCCGCGAAGTTTCCGAACATGCATCCGCGACGGTAATCGTGGGCGGCCAGATCCTGCCTCAGATGTGCCAGGTGGTTGCGGATGCGTTGCGTCGGCGTCACCGCATCGTCCGCCAGCAGATCCAGCCGACGGGTCAGGCCGTACCGTTCGAGAACCTCGATCGTCAACGCTTCTTTACTCCGAAAGTGGTTGTAGAACGAGCCTTTTGGAGCGTGGGCGGCCGCCGCTATCGCGGCCACACCGGTTGCGGAGTAGCCACCGGCATGCAATTGGTCGAACGCGGCGTCCAGCAGCGCGTCGCGCAAACTCGGCTTCGGCACAGCACTCCTCACTCGATGGTCACGTCGTCGATGTCGATGGTGACGGTGATCGGCTCCGGGATCCGCTGACCGTTCCCGTCGCGCCCGTACACCACCCGCTTCACGGGTAAGACGAGGCCGCCGAACTCGCGATGGTCGTCGGCGTAGTGTGCGGCCGGCGAACCGCCGGCGATGTCGACCTGATAGTCACGGCGGCGCAGCAGACCGTCGGAATCGACGTACAGCACCTGGTCGCGGCTGTGGGTGGCGATGGTTTCGGGGTAACGGATGCCCAGTCGGCGCCACGTCTGACCATCCTCTGCCCAGGTGCCGAGTTCTTCGGTCTCGACGCCCGGCAGGGTCAGTGAGAACGGCTCCGACAAGTAGGTCCACATCGCATAGCCGGCGAAGTAGGCCAGCTGCAGATGTGTCCATGGCGTCTCGAGCGTGTGACCGGCGAACGAGTCGCGGGGAGCCGCCAAGCTCTCGACAACCTCGGGGTTGTCCGCGTCGGTTTCGATGGCGACGACGGCCGGGCGAAACGACGACCGGAACCCGGGACCAGGCAGGGGCCAATGCCAGGCGCGTTGCTCGTGGAGGTCGATGCGCACCGTGGAGTCGTTGATGATGCCGTCCACGCCCTTCAACGGCCACAGCACGCCGCCTACCCGCTGATGGATCGTGATCGACGTGGCGTCGCGCCAGCGATCGACACCGCCGTAGGCACCAAGCACCTCGTCGAGAAGTTTCATGTCGCACCCTTTCGTCGTAGTGCACATTCAGACAAAGTGACCGGTCGTCTTATTCCGGTGCCAGGGAAACGTCGCGGATACCTCACTGACTACATCCCGCGCCCGTAACTACAGAACCGGTACCGCAGACCCGACGTGCTGGTCTGCCATTCGCCAACGGTTCCCACCCACGATTCGTCGAGGACAGGGGCCAGCGCATCATGATCGTCGCGCGGCAGATCGATGTCGATCTCGGTGACCTCGCAGCGGTCGGCGATCGGCAGCGCCATGGCATAGATCTGCGCGCCGCCGATCACCCAGCCGTCGAGGTCGTCGGGCAGGTCGGTGACCACCTCCGCTCCTTCGGCGCGGTATGCCGCGTCGCGCGTGACGACGACGTTGCGCCGCCCCGGCAGCGGGCGAACCTTGGCCGGCAGCGATTCCCACGTGAGCCTGCCCATCACCACGGTGTGGCCCAGCGTGAGTTCCTTGAATCGGGCCTGGTCTTCGGGCAGTCGCCACGGAATGCCGTTGTCGCGGCCGATGATGCCGGTGCCCGACTGCGCCCAGATGAGGCCGACAGTCATACCGCGACTGGGGCCTTGATCGCGGGGTGCGGATCGTAGTTGACGATCGCCACATCCTCGTAGGTGTAATCGAAGATCGAATCACGCGGTGCCAGAACAAGTTCCGGGTACGGCCGGGGATCCCGGCTCAGTTGCAGGCTCACCTGCTCGACGTGGTTGTCGTAGATGTGGCAGTCCCCGCCGGTCCAGACGAACTCGCCGACACCCAGGCCGGTCTGCGCGGCCATCATGTGCGTCAGCAACGCATAGCTTGCGATGTTGAACGGCACGCCGAGAAACAGGTCCGCGCTGCGCTGGTAGAGCTGGCAGGACAGCTTGCCGTCGGCCACATAGAACTGGAAGAACGCGTGGCACGGCGGCAGCGCCATTTGCGGGATCTCGCCGACGTTCCAGGCCGAGACGATGTTGCGGCGCGAATCGGGATCGCGTTTGAGCAGCTCCAGCGCATTGCTGATCTGGTCGATGTGCTCGCCCGACGGCGTCGGCCACGACCGCCACTGCACGCCGTAAACTGGGCCCAGTTCACCTGTGTCGCTGGCCCATTCGTCCCAGATGGTGACGCCGTGCTCCTGCAGCCAGCGGACGTTCGAGTCGCCGCGCAGGAACCACAGCAGCTCGTAGATGACCGACTTGGTGTGCACCTTCTTTGTGGTGATGAGTGGAAAGCCGGCGGCGAGGTCGTATCGCATCTGATGACCGAACAGACTGCGCGTACCGGTGCCGGTGCGGTCTGATTTGGGTGTCCCACGCTCCATCACCACGCGAAGCAGGTCCTCGTAGGGCGTCTGGATCGGCACTCACTCAGCTTACGTGCAGCGCCTAGGAGTAGAACGGAAGCCATGCCGACCATCAAGGACTCCATCAGCACGCCCGACGGCACCTGCACCGTCACGTTCGCGACCCCCGACGGCAGTGGGCCGTGGCCCGGTGTGGTCATGTACCCCGACGCCGGCGGTGCCCGGGCCACGTTCGACGAGATGGCGACCCAGCTCGCGGACGAAGGCTATGCGGTGCTGGTACCCGACGTGTACTACCGCGACGCGGGGTGGGCGCCGTTCGAGATGGCGACCGTGTTCAAAGACCAGGACGAGCGGGCCCGGCTGTTCTCGATGATCTCGAAGGTCACCCCCGACATCATGGCCGCCGACGCCGCGGCGTTCTTCGACTATCTGGAGCAACGCCCGGACGTCGTGGACGGCAAGTTCGGCACCACGGGCTACTGCATGGGTGGTCGCACGTCGCTGGTGGTCGCCGGTCGGGTGCCCGAGCGCGTCGCGGCCGCCATGTCGTTCCACGGCGGTGGGCTGGCTTCGGACGATCCGGGCAGCCCGCATCTGCTGGCCGACAAGATCCAGGCCGCGGTCTATGTGGGCGGCGCCAAGGACGACGCGTCGTTCACCCCCGAGCATGCCAAGACACTGGAATCGGCGCTGTCCGCCGCGGGTGTCGAGCACACCATCGAAATGTACGATGCCGCACACGGTTTCGCGGTTCCCGACAACGCGCCGTACGACGCGGCGGCCGCCAAGCAGCATTGGGAAGCGATGGAGAGTTTCTTCGGGGCCCGTCTGGGCTGAACCCTGCTTTGCCCGGCGGCCGGGCCGTAGGCGACGATTGACCCCGTGTACGACCAGCCCGTCACCAATGACCCAGACGCCGGAGCTGATCCGGGGTTCCGCATCGACCCGGTACTCGCCCGCAGTTGGCTGCTGGTCAACGGTGCGCAATACGAGCGGTTCGCCCCGGCGGCCCGGTCACGCGCCGACATCGTCGTGCTCGACATCGAGGACGCCGTCGCCCCAAAGGACAAGGTGGCGGCCCGTGACAACGTGACCCGCTGGCTGGCCGACGGCAACAGCGACTGGGTCCGGGTCAACGGTTTCGGCACCCCGTGGTGGGCCGACGATCTGGAGATGCTCACCGGCACGTCCGTCGGCGGGATCATGCTGGCCATGGTCGAGTCCGTCGACCATGTCACCGAGACCGCCAAGCGGCTGCCGAACATCCCGATCGTCGCGCTCGTCGAGACCGCGCGCGGACTCGAGCGGATCACCGAGATCGCGTCTGCCAAAGGTACTTTCCGGCTCGCGTTCGGCATCGGCGACTTCCGTCGTGACACCGGGTTCGGTGACAATCCCGCCACCCTCGCGTACGCCCGCTCGCGTTTCACGATCGCCGCCAAGGCCGCACATCTGCCCAGCGCGATCGACGGACCGACCGTCGGTTCCAGTGCGCTCAGGCTCTCGGAAGCCACCGCCGTGTCGGCCGAGTTCGGTATGACCGGGAAGATTTGCCTCACTCCGGATCAATGCCCGACGGTCAACGAAGGCCTGTCGCCGTCACAGGATGAAATCAGCTGGGCCAAAGAGTTTTTCGCCGAGTTTCAGCGCGACGGCGGCGAAATCCGCAACGGCTCAGACCTGCCGCGCATTGCCCGCGCGAACAAGATCCTCGATCTGGCCAAGGCATACGGCATTCACGAACCCGAGTACACCGACGACCCCGACCACGTGCCCGCCCCGTCTGACACGTATCACTACTGATCGGCGCTCACGAAGCGGCCACCACATCGGCTCGTCGCCGATATCGCACGATGCACGGGCCCGCAGGCCATTTCGTGGTGCCCGCCCCTGCCATCGCAGCGGGCATTCCGTCGGGCATTTCGAGATCGAACGCAGCGAGAAGCCGGGCAGCGATGATCTGCATTTCCAGGTATGCGAAGTTCGTTCCCAGGCAGCGGTGTGCGCCACCGCCGAATCCGATGAGCGATGACCGCACCGCCCGCCCGTCTGGCCCGGATAGCCGGTCCGGTCGGAATTCGTCCGGAGCAGAGTATTCGTCGGCTAACCGGTGCGTCACGGACGGTACTGCGAAGACCAACGCGCCGGCGGGAATGGTGAACTCGCCCAGTTGGATATCGGTCACGGCCTGCCGGGCCAAGATATGCGCGACTGGGTGGAGTCGTTCCGTTTCGTGCAAACAGTTGGCGGTGAACTCCAGCGCCTTCATTGCCGGCAGGTCGACGGTTTCATGCTCGAACAGAGTGCGTGCCTCGCCAACGGCTCGCTCCAACGCGTCGGGGTGGGCGATCAGGTCGGCCAACGCCCACGCCAGGTGACCGGTCGTCGTCTCATGTCCGGCCCAGCAGAACAACAGCACGAAGTTGACCAACACCTCGTCGGGCACCGGTTCGCCTGTCGGATAACGCGATTCCGACAGGGTTTGCAGGAAGTCGGGCGGCGCAAGTGGTTCGCGGCGGCGCACCCGAATCATCTCCCTTAGTGATTTCCGCAAACTGTTGCGAGCCCGCCTGCTTCGAATCATCCTGGGAATCGGAAGCCAACCCGGCAGGTAGAACGACATGCCCCTACTGAACTGGCGGAAGTCGTCGAAGAAGCCATCGCGAATCAACACCCTTGCGATCTCGTCACCCAGGAACGCCCGAGCCGCGATTCGCATCACCAGTGGTCCGAATTCCTCGGTGAGGACGAACTCACCCCTGT
The DNA here is from genome assembly GCF_054919535.1 of Mycobacterium venezuelense. NCBI lineage: Bacteria > Bacillati > Actinomycetota > Actinomycetes > Mycobacteriales > Mycobacteriaceae > Mycobacterium > Mycobacterium venezuelense. The sequence continues at coordinate 98,241 of NZ_JBONDW010000007.1, read as the reverse complement.
CACCCAACGACGCAACGAATTGCGACGCCTCGTCGTCCATGATCCGGACGTACTCGTCGATCACGTGGCCGCGGAAGCGGGGCAGAACCACATCTCGCTGCCTTTTCCACTGCTCGACGCCGCCCAGAAAGTAAAAATCCGGGCCGAACATCCGAGAGAAGAATGGATAGGCAGTCTCGATCGCGAGCCGGTTGTCAGTCTCCTTGAAGAAGAAGTCGCTCAGGTCGCGCCCGAGCAGGACGACAGCTTTCGAACCCGGCATGGACATCTGAAAGAGGTTGCCGTGCTCGCTGTGCCCGCGCCAGAACAGTTGTTCCGGCGCGCGCAGAAACTCTGGGAGATGGCCAAGAACCGGCATGCTGCCGGAAACCACTGGAAGAGAGCGGGATATCGGCTGTGTGGCGGTCACCCAGATATCCAACCACGGAAAACATTACCGTGCAGGGTAAGTTTTTCAGGGTTGGAGCACTAGCGGCTTTGGTCAGCCTGCGTCGTTGCGGTGCAGGAACGTCCGCACGGCCCGGAGCACACCCCTGCCGGCATAGATGCCCGCTGCGACCGAAACGATGATCATCGCGATGAACATAACGAGCCAGTTTGCCCGGCTGTGGCTGACGTTCCACCATATGAACGTGAACAGCAACGCGCAGATGAACACGACGATGTCACGCCAGTTTCCGCGGTAAGACATCGCGGCCTCGCGGAGTTCGCGGCTGCGCTCACCAGCCATGATCAGATCGCTGATTCGCTCGTCGATGTTGGCCTTGAGCCGTGCGCGCAGTTCGACGTCTTCGGCGGGAAGCCGTTCCAGAAGATCCATGTCCTTGGCGATCATGCCCCGTACATCCGGCGGCTTGAGATTGCCCGCGATCACCCCGAGCATCGCACCTCCGGCGATCGGTGCGGCACCAAGTGCAAGTTCGGCGATCCCCGGCATGGCTCTCCTTACTCCGTCAAAGTCGCGGCCAACGTGCCGCCCAGTTCGTAGCCCCGTTCTCGCACTGCGGCATCTACCGCGCCGGTGACCTCCAGCGGCTCAGCCGCTTTCACCAGCGCAAGTCCGGTGACGATCCGGTCCACGGCCATCACCGCGCCCGCGGTGTCGTTGTTACCGTGCACCCACAATCCATACGGGCGGCCGGCGACGTGGTCAAGCACCGGGTAGTAAACGGTGTCGAAAAAATGCTTGAGTGCACCGCTCATGTAACCAAAGTTCGCGGTCGTGCCGAACAGGTATCCGTCGGCTTCGAGCATGTCGGTGATGGTTGCTGCGAGCGCGGGGCGAGGCACGATCTCGACACCGCCGATCTCGGGATCGTGAGTTCCGGCCAGCACCGCTGCGAGTAATTCCCTCGTGGCGGGTGACGGCGTGTGATGCACGACGAGCAGCTTGCTCATTGCTGCGCTTCCTGCATCCGCACCGCGGTTCGCATCGTCTCCCTGGCTCGGGTGCGGTCCCCGGCATAGTCGTACGCGCGCGCCAATCGGTACCACCGCACCCAGTTGTCGGGGTCGGCTTCCAGTTCGGTCTTGACGGTGACGAACAGCTCGTCGGCCGCGTCGCGCTCGATGCGGCCAGATGGCCTGCGCGGCAACGCACTCAGGTCGAGCTCCATCCCCCGTTCACGCGCGAGACGGGCGAGGCGTTGATGAGCAAATCCGGCCCGCAACGTCGAGAACAGCACCCAGACGCCGATCAGCGGGAAGACCAGCAATGCGAGCCCGAGCCCGATCGCCGCGGGCTCCCCCGACGTGATGAACGCGAACGCGGTGCGGCCCAGCATCAGGAAGTACACGACCAGCGCCAGACACATGAAGCCGATCAGGAACTGGATGCGCAGCGAACGCGCGCTCTCGCTCACGACAGGTCGAGCAGGGGCTCAATACCGATGGTCAGACCCGGCCGTTCGCCCACCTTCCGCACGGCCAGAAGGACGCCCGGCACGAATGACGATCGGTCCAGACTGTCGTGACGGATCGTCAGAGTCTCCCCTTGCGTGCCGAACAGCACCTCCTGATGGGCCACCAATCCGGCAAGCCGCACCGAGTGCACCGGAATACCGTCGACGTCGGCACCACGCGCGCCCTCCAGGCCGGTGCTCGTGGCATCCGGATTGGGCGGCAACCCTTTTCGTGCCTCGGCGATCAACTTCGCGGTACGCGCCGCGGTGCCGGAGGGGGCGTCTGCCTTGTGCGGGTGGTGCAGTTCGATGACCTCGACGGACTCGAAGTACCGAGCGGCCTGCTTGGCGAAATGCATCGAGAGCACGGCGCCGATCGCGAAGTTCGGCGCGATCAGGACTGCGGACTCCGGTTTGTCCTTGAGCCAGGCCTCGACCTGTTCGATGCGTTCCCACGTGAACCCCGTGGTGCCGACGACTGCGTGAATTCCGTTGTCGATCAAGAACTTCAAGTTGTCCATCACCACATCCGGGTGCGTGAAGTCGATGACCACCTCGGTTTGAGACTCGGTGAGCAGGCTGAGTTCGTCACCGGCGTCGACTCCGGCTGACAACGTCAGATCCTCAGCGGCCTCGACCGCTTGCACCATGGTCGCGCCAACCTTGCCCTTTGCACCCAGAACACCAACTCGCATGGCTGGGAGCCTACTGCGCCGAACCCGCCGGGCATCCGTGTAGGCCACGATTACCTGTCGGCGGTTCGAACTAGTGTTCGAAGCGTGGATGGTCAGGTCGCTGCCAAGCTCGCGGCGTTACGCGCGGCGCTGGCCGGGGTGCGCGACCTGCCCTGGGGGTCACTGCCCGAAGCCGACCTGTTGGGGGTGTGCGCCGGGATGCAAGAGGTCCGCAACCTGGTGCCGACCGTCGAGCATGCCGCGATCAGTGCGCTCTCGGAGTGCACGACACCCGGGGCGATCGGGGCGAAGTCCTGGCCCGAGGCGTTGCGGATCCGGTTGCGGATCTCGGGCACCGAGGCCCGGCGGCGGGTCCGCGATGCCATGAACTTCGGGCCACGGCGGTCGGTGACCGGTGAAGCGTTGGCACCGGTTCGCGCGGTGACCGCCGCCGCGCAAGCGGGTGGCTGGTTGACCCCTGATCACCTCGACGAGTTGGAGACGTTCTTCACAAAGTGCCCGGACTGGGTCGACGCGGCACGCCGCAACGCCTTCGAACGCAAACTCGTCGCCGTCGCCGCGCAGGAGACGCCCGAGATGTTGCGCCAAACCGTCGCCGAAGTGTTGTATCTGCTGAATCAGGATGGTGAGGAACCGGTCGATGCGGCCGAGCGCAAGCGCGGTTTCACGGTGCATCCGCAGCAGCCCGATGGGACGTCGAAGGTGTCGGGCTGGTTGAGCGCCGAAGGCCGCGCGGTGGTCGAACCGCTGTTGGCGAAATACGCCGCCCCGGGCATGTGCAATCCCGACGACGAATCACCCTGCGTGGCGGGATCACCCTCTGAGGAAGCGATCGAGGCCGATACCCGCACCGCGGCGCAACGCCATCACGACGCCCTGGTGATGATCGGGCGCAACGCGCTGATGTCGGGCGAGCTGGGCTCCCACAATGGGTTGCCGGTGTCGTTGATCGTCACCACCACCCTGGCCGAACTCGAAGCCGGGGCGGGGATTGCGGTCACCGGCGGCTCGAAACTGCCGATCCCCGAGGTGATCCGCCTCGCGGCGCATGCCTGGCACTATCTGGCGGTGTTCGACGACGCCACCCTGGTGCCGTTGTATTTCGGGCGCACCAAACGCATCGCCACCCCGGCCCAGCGGTTGGTGTTGTTCGCCCGTGACCGGGCTGCACCCGTCCCGGCTGCACGGCCGGGGGCTACCGCTGCCAGGCCCATCACGCCCACCAGGACTGGACCGTGGGCGGCCAAACCAATATCGACGAACTCGCCCTGGCCTGTGGGCCCGACAATCGCCTCGTCGCCACGGGTAAGTGGACCACCACCATGCGCAACGGCCGCTGCCACTGGACCCCACCACCACTACTCGACACCGGCCAGCCTCGCATCAACACCTACCACCACCCCCAGACCTACCTCACCGACAACGACGAAGACGATGAAGCCGGGTAGCACCGCGGTCAGCAAGTCACGTCGACGTACACCGTGTGTGCTGTGACGGTGGTACGGATGTCGTTCCCGGCACCCGGCACGCCGGAGTCCATCCGGGTAAACGTCTGCCCGGGTCGGATTGCGTCGACCACACACTGTTCGAGCGGTCCGGCGCCAACCTTGTTGACGATGACGTTGTAGCCCTGCGCCCGCAGATCGTTGACGGCCTGGGCGGGTGAGGTCGGAGCAGTAGGGGCCGCGCCGGCGACGCCGGTCAGCCCGATACCGATGGAAACGACGGCTGCAGTGACAGCGGCAGCGGCGAGAGACTTCATTGTCTTTCCTTTCTCGGAGTGACCGCATCCGGCCACGCTTGTATTACGGGCGTGCGAGTTGAACCGTTCGGCGTTACGCGCGCTCTACCGTGGTGTCATGCGTCTGCTCCCGATCGCGATCGCTGTCCTGGCTCTCGCCGGCTGTTCTGACACCGGCAACGCCGATGACCAGAACCCGAACGGCCGCACATTCGTCTCGGTTGGGGTCGAGGGCGATCAGATCCCCGGCGGCGGACCACTGACCGTGGTTTTCGACAGCGGCCAGATCAGCACGTTCGCGGGCTGCAACCACGGCTCGGGGCCGGTCGACCTGTCCAACGGCCGGGTAGTCACGGAGTTAGCCAGCACGATGATGGCGTGCCCGCCGCCGCTCGGTGATGCCGATGTGTGGATGTCGCAGTTCTTCGAGGCCCAGCCGTCATGGTCGCTGTCCGGCGACACGCTGACCCTGAAGACGGATACCGCGACCGTCACATTGCAGGACAAAAAGGTCGTGCATCCCGATCGCCCGCTCACCGACACCACCTGGCAAGTCACCAGTCTGGTTTCCGGCCAATCGGTTTCGACGTCACAGGCGTTGGAGCAGGCGAAGCCCACAATCAAGATCGCGGCCGACGGCACCGTCACCGGATCCACCGGCTGCAACCAGATCACCGGTCACGCAGTGGTTTCGGGGACGCCGGCCATCATTGAATTCGGGCCGTTGGCCACAACCAGGAAGGCCTGCCCGAACGGCCTCGACGAGGTGGAACAGGCCGTGTTGCGGGTGCTCGACGGCAAGGTGCAGACCGCCATCGACAGCGACGAACTGACTCTGACGGGCGCCGACGGCTACGGATTGGTGCTGCGGGCCCAGTAGCCGCAATTGGTCAGAGTGGCGAGGCCCCGCGCAGGTGCTCGAAGATCAGCGACGTTTGGGTGCCGGCCACATCGGCGTCGGCGTTGAGGTTCTCCACCACGAACGCCCGTAGGTCATCGGTGTCGCGTGCGGCGACATGCAGGATGAAATCGTCACCGCCGGCGAGAAAATAGACATCCATCACCTGCGGGCGCTTGCGGATCTGCGCGATGAAGCTGCGGATTTTGCCGCGCGCGTTCGACTGCAGACTCACCGAGATCATGGCCTGCAGACTCAGGCCGACCGCGGCTGGGTCGATGTCGGTATAGAACCCCCGGATCACGCCGATCTCCTGCAACCTCCGCACCCGGCCGTGACATGTCGAGGCCGCGATGCCGACGGAATCGGCCAGCGCACTGTTGGACATCCGCGCATCGGCGTGCAGCGCCAGCAGAATGCGCCGATCGATGTCATCGAGTTCCGCGTGCCGAACATCCTTCGGTAGACGAGCCTGACTCGCCGCGCTATTCGTCGATTCTTCGCCCATTGCGCGATCTTATCGAATATTCATCAGAGATATTGCCCACACTTCGAAGGTTCTTCACACTTGTTCTAGCACACCGAATCTGAAGGAGCGATCATGCTCGTCGGCATCCCGACTGAGATCAAGAACAACGAGTACCGCGTTGCCATCACCCCCGCCGGAGTGGCCGAGCTGACCCGTCGTGGCCACGATGTGATCATCCAGGCCGGCGCCGGCGAGGGCTCAGCCATCGCCGACAACGACTACAAGGCCGCGGGCGCCGAGATCGTCACCTCGGCCGACCAGGTGTGGGCCGATGCCGAGCTCCTGCTCAAGGTCAAAGAGCCGATCGAGGCCGAGTACTCGCGCATGCGCAAGGGCCAGACCCTGTTCACCTATCTGCATCTCGCGGCGTCGAAGCCGTGCACCGACGCGTTGTTGGCATCGGGCACCACCTCGATCGCCTACGAGACCGTCCAGACCGCCGACGGGGCACTGCCGCTGCTGGCCCCGATGAGCGAGGTCGCCGGTCGCCTTTCGGCTCAGGTCGGCGCCTACCACCTGATGCGCACCCAGGGTGGCCGCGGCGTGCTGATGGGGGGCGTTCCCGGCGTCGCACCGGCCGAGGTCGTCGTCATCGGCGGTGGCGTGGCCGGCTACAACGCCGCCCGCATCGCCAAGGGCATGGGCGCTCACGTCACGGTCTTCGACCTGAACATCAACACGCTGCGCAAGATCGACAACGAGAACAGCGGAAGCATCGAGACCCGGTACTCGTCCTCGCTTGAACTCGAAGAGGCCGTCAAGAAGGCCGACCTGGTGATCGGCGCGGTTCTCATCCCGGGCGCCAAGGCGCCGAAGCTCGTCACGAATTCGACTGTCGCCCATATGAAGTCGGGGGCAGTGCTGGTGGATATCGCGATCGATCAGGGCGGTTGCTTCGAGGATTCTCGACCCACCACGCACGACGATCCGACCTTCAACGTCCACGACACGGTGTTCTACTGCGTGGCGAACATGCCCGGTGCGGTGCCGCGCACCTCGACCTTCGCGCTGACCAACGCAACCATGCCGTACGTGCTCAAGCTGGCCGACAAGGGTTGGCAGGCCGCATGCGCGGCGGACCCAGCACTGGCGAAGGGCCTGTCGACGCATGAAGGCGGACTGCTGTCCGAGCAGGTCGCCAAGGATCTCGATCTCCCGTTCACCGATCCCGCGGCGTTCCTGGCGTAAGTAGGCCCCCACCATCGCCCGGCCGGACGCGCTCCGGCCGGGCGATTGGTTTGTGGACAGCTGGCAGCTCTTGACACGTGTCAACTACAGTGTCGGCATGCTGCAGGAGTTGTTTTCCACCGTTCCGACCGTCACCGCTGATGCCCTTGAGGCGTTCGACGCCGCGGACGCCGTCGAGCCAGAATTCATGATCGGGACGTGGCACGGCGCCGAACTGCCCACCGGCCACCCGATGGACGGCCTGCTGGCGGCGAGCGGCTGGTGGGGCAAGCAGTTCATCGATGCCGAGACCGTGCACCCATTGCTGTTTCCTGCCCGTGACAGCACCGGCTTGTGGGCGCTCAACCCGGCCGTGGCGTTCGGCGGCCTCGGACTGTCGACCAAGCTGCCGCTGTTGAAGAACCGGTCCATGGTGGCGCCGATCGCCGCCATGCGGCCCCTGCTGCAGACGCGGTCGGCGAAGGCGCGGCTGCGCACCACGCGGTACCGCGGTGTCGATACCGCAACGATGATCTACGACCAGCTTCCGATCAATGACGTGTTCCGCAAGCTGTCCGACGACGCGGTTATCGGGGCCATGGACCTGCGGGGTTCCCGCAAGCCCTACTTCTTCGTGCTGCGCCGCGACGACTCACGGCGGCTGGCCTAGCAGCCACGCGTACTCGAGCTGTTCACCGCGCATTCGGCCGACGGATCGAAAGCGATGCTTGGATCGAAAGAGCAAGCGTCGCAAGGCCTTTTCGGCCGATAACCTGAGTCCTAGGAGTCACCCGTGGTTAACCTGCCCGTTGCGCACCAGCCCCGCCCGTTCCTGCCCGAGCTGTCCGAGTTCTTCGCCGGAATCACCCCGTTCTCCAGCCTGCGGCCCATCTTCGAGCGCAACCTCATGCGCATCGAGGACGAGGTCACCGATGACCACTACGAGTTGCGCGCCGAGATTCCCGGTATCGACCCGGCCACCGACGTCCACATCACCGTCGCCGACGGCCAGCTCACGGTCAAGGCCGAGCGTGCCGAGCGGGCCGAGGTGAACTCCCGCTCCGAGTTCTCGTACGGATCGTTTTTGCGCACCGTGACGCTGCCCGCCGAGGCGAACGAGGACGAGATCACCGCCAGCTACGAGCGCGGAATCCTGACCGTCCGGGTCCCGCTCTCGCAGAACCCGTCCGGCACGCGGCACATCGCAATTCAGAACGCCGAGAACCACAGCGTCGAGAACGCGACCGTCGAAAACCACACCACCGAAGCCGAGGCCTCGGAGTAGATCCGAGCGAAACGATCAGAGCAACGACGGCAGCACAGACGCCGTCAGCTCACCGATGAGCGGTCGCAGATTGGCGGCTTTCGGGTCGTCGGTCTGTGACCGCGTCATCATCGCCAGCAGCAGCCGCTGACCCGCCGGACCGTACGCGACACCGACGTCGTTGGTGCTGCCGTAGTCGCCGCTGCCGGTCTTGTCCGCGGTCGTCCAACCTGCGGGAAGCCCCGCCCGCATGCTCGACGTCTGATTGGCTCGCATCCAATCCTCGAGCTGTTGACGCTGCGGTGGGGCGAGCGCGTCGCCGACCAACAGCGCGCGGTAGCCGATGGCCAGCGCCGCGGGGGTGCTCGTGTCGCGCGGATCGCCGGGTATCGCCGAGTTCAGCTCGACCTCCCACCGGTCCAGCCGCGTGCGCTCGTCGCCGACACTGCGCGCGAATGCGGTGATACCTGCCGGCCCGTCAATCGTTTTCAACAACAAGTTGCCTGCGGTGTTGTCGCTGCGTTGCAGCGCGGCCGCACACAGCTCGCCAAGGGTCATCTCAGTGCCGGCACGCGGTTCGGTGACAGGCGAGTTCATCACGATGGCATCTCGGTCCACGAACACCCGGTTGTCGAGCGACAGCTGACCGCGCCCGACCATCTGCAGGACCCGGCCGGCGGCATAAGCCTTGAACGTCGAGCACATCGCGAACATGTCGTCGGCGCGGTGGCTCACGGTCCGGTTCGAGTCGAGATTGACGGCATATATGCCGATCACCGCGTTGTGCCGGCGTTCCAGCTCACCGATCTCGTCGTCCACGGGGGCCGCGAATGCGGTTCTGCTGCTCACCCCGACAGCCGCCACCGCCGCGAGGGATCCGATCAAAACGTTGCGTCGCGAGAGTCCAGTCACCCGACCCACCGTAGTCGATCAGCCCGCGATGCCCCGAAGTCGTTGCGGTAGCGAGTGTTTGGACTTTTGCGGGCCGAGTACCGCGGCGCCGTAGTCGCGGGTCAGCAACTGCCGCGCGACGGCGTTGACCTCGTCGAGGGTGACCGCTTCGATCTGGGTCAGGGTGCGCTCGATGCTGCGGTGCTCACCGTAGTTCAGTTCGCTCCGGCCGATGCGATGCATACGCGAAGCCGAATCCTCCAGGCCCAGCACGAGCCCGCCCCGCAGCGAGCCCTTCGCGATGCGGCATTCATTCTCGGTGATGCCGTCGCGCGCAACACTTTCGAGCACATCGGTGGTCACGCGGATCACCTCGTCGAACCGCTCGGGCTGACAACCCGCATAGACCGAGAGTGCGCCGCTGTCAGAGAAGGTGTCGACGGTCGAATAGACCGAGTACGCCAGTCCCCTGCTCTCCCGAATCTGTTGGAACAGACGCGAACTCAGGCCGCCGCCGAGCGCGGTGTTGAGTACCGACAGTGCCCATCGGTGCTTCCAGTGCCGCCCGGGGGTGCGTACCCCTAGTGAGACGTGCATTTGTTCCCCGTCGCGGTCCATGACCTCAAGCGTCGGCCGTCCGGACAGGCGACCCGAACCCTTGCGCGGCGCAATGGCGCGCCGCCCCGACACGAGTCGTCTGCCGAAGTGCTCGCGGGCCAGAGCCACGACATCGTCGTGGTCGACGTTGCCCGCGACCGCCAACACCATGCGATCGGGCGTGTAGCGCCGCATGTGGAACGAATGCAACTGCGCGCGCGTCATCGCCGAAATCGACTCGACGCTACCGATGACCGGCCGTCCGACCGGGTGATCGCCGAACATGGCCGACAGGAACACATCTCCCAGCGTGTCCTCGGGATCGTCGTCGCGCATGGCGATCTCCTCGAGCACCACGTCGCGCTCGACCTCGACGTCATCGGCCGCACACCGACCGCGCAGCACCACGTCGGCGACCAGATCGACCGCCAATTCCAGATCGGTGTCCAGCACGTGCGCGTAGTAGCACGTGTGCTCTCTGGCGGTGAATGCGTTCAGCTCACCGCCGACAGCATCGACGGCTTGGGCGATCTCGACCGCTGTGCGGGTCGGAGTGGCCTTGAACAACAGATGTTCGAGGAAATGCGCGGCGCCCGCGACACTACGACCCTCGTCGCGGGAACCGACGCCCACCCACACCCCGACCGATGCCGAATGCACCGATGGGATGTACTCGGTGACCACTCGCAGCCCGCCGGGCAACGTGGTCCGGCGGACGTGCGAGGTCTCCAGCGGCGTATCAGGCTTCGGCGGGCGCAACATCGGTGGTTGCAGGAGTGCCCTCCGAGCCCTCAGGGGTGCCTTCCGCCTTCTCCGCCTGTTCCTCGTCGACGAGAACCAGCGAGATCTTGCCGCGGTTGTCGATATCGGCGATCTCGACGCGGAGCTTGTCGCCGACCTTCACGACATCCTCGACCTTGGCGATGCGCTTGCCGCGGCCCAGCTTCGAGATGTGCACCAGGCCGTCGCGGCCCGGCAACAGCGACACGAACGCACCGAAGTCGGTGGTCTTGACCACGGTTCCGAGGAACCGCTCGCCGATCTTGGGCAGCTGCGGGTTGGCGATCGCGTTGATCTTGTCGATCGCGGCCTGCGCCGACAACCCGTCGGCCGCACCGACGAACACCGTGCCGTCGTCCTCGATGGAGATCTGCGCGCCGGTCTCCTCGGTGATCGAGTTGATCATCTTGCCCTTGGGCCCGATGACCTCGCCGATCTTGTCGACCGGCACCTTGATCGTGGTGATCCGCGGCGCGTACGGGCTCATCTCGTCCGGGCGGTCGATGGCCTCGGCCATCACGTCCAGAATCGTCAGCCGCGCGTCCTTGGCCTGAGCGAGCGCACCCGCAAGGACCTTAGACGGGATGCCGTCCAGCTTGGTGTCGAGCTGCAGGGCGGTCACGAAGTCTTTGGTGCCCGCGACCTTGAAGTCCATGTCGCCGAATGCGTCCTCGGCGCCCAGGATGTCGGTCAGCGCCACGAAGCGACGCTCGGTCTTGCCATCCGTCTCGACATCGTCGGACACCAGGCCCATGGCGATACCGGCGACCGGCGCCTTGAGTGGCACGCCGGCGTTCAGCAGCGCAAGCGTCGAGGCACACACCGAGCCCATCGACGTCGAACCGTTGGAGCCCAACGCCTCCGACACCTGACGGATCGCATAGGGGAACTCTTCGACGCTCGGCAGCACCGGAACCAGCGCCCGCTCGGCCAGTGCACCGTGGCCGATCTCGCGGCGCTTGGGCGAACCGACCCGGCCGGTCTCACCGGTCGAATACGGCGGGAAGTTGTAGTGGTGCATGTAGCGCTTGGTGTTCTCGGGCCCGAGCGAGTCGATCTGCTGAGCCATCTTGATCATGTCGAGCGTCGTGACGCCGAGGATCTGGGTCTCACCGCGCTCGAACAGCGCGCTGCCGTGCGCCCGCGGGATCACGGCGACCTCGGCGGACAGCGCCCGGATGTCGGTGATGCCGCGCCCGTCGATACGGAAGTGATCGGTCAGGATGCGCTGGCGCACAAGCTTTTTGGTGAGCGACCGGAATGCCGCGCCGATTTCCTTCTCGCGGCCCGCGTACTGCTCGGCCAGGCGCTCGAGCACCTCGACCTTGATCTCGTCAGTGCGGTCGTTGCGCTCGGTCTTGCCTGCGATGGTCAGCGCCTCCGACAGCGCGTCGGTGGCCACCGAGGACACCGCGTAATAGACATCCTCGGCGTAGTCCGGGAACACCGGGAAGTCGCCGGTCTCCTTGGCGGCGGCCTCGGCGAGCTCCTGCTGCGCGGCGCACAGCGCCTTGATGAACGGCTTGGCGGCCTCCAGGCCCTCGGCCACGACGGCCTCGGTCGGCGCCTGGGCACCACCCGAAATCAGCTCGATGACGTTTTCGGTTGCCTCAGCCTCGACCATCATGATCGCCACATCGGTACTGTCGCCGTCTCCGACGATCCGACCGGCCACGACCATGTCGAACACGGCCCGCTCGAGCTGCTCGACGGTCGGGAAGCCGACCCACTGGCCGTCGATCAGCGCGACGCGGGTGCCGCCGACGGGCCCGGAGAACGGCAGGCCGGCGAGCTGGGTGGACGCCGAGGCGGCGTTGATGGCCAGCACGTCGTAGAGGTCCTTGGGATCAAGGCTCAGGACGGTGACGACAACCTGGATCTCGTTGCGCAGGCCGTCGACGAAGGACGGACGCAACGGACGGTCGATCAGGCGGCAGGTCAGGATCGCGTCGGTGGACGGGCGGCCTTCGCGGCGGAAGAACGAGCCGGGGATGCGGCCCGCGGCGTACATGCGCTCCTCGACGTCGACCGTCAACGGGAAGAAGTCGAAGTGATCCTTGGGGTTCTTGCTGGCGGACGTGGCGCTCAGCAGCATGGTCTCGTCGTCGAGGTAGGCGACGGCGGAGCCGGCGGCCTGCTGGGCGAGGCGCCCGGTCTCGAAACGGATGGTGCGGGTGCCGTAGCTCCCGTTGTCGATGACAGCGGTGGCTTCGAACACACCGTCTTCAAGTTCAACTACAGACATTTAGTCCGCGGCCTCTTTCGATTTCATTCAGCTGTTTCGCGTCGTCACGCTCAGATGTGCCACGGGTCTGGATTCGGCTACGGCCGTCGATCGAAGCGGCCGGACATGTCCCGATGGGAGCTCCCGGCAGCCACTACCGAAGACCGCCCGAACAGACGGGCCCTGACGTGACTCGCAGGAGCAGCGCCCGCGGATCGCGGGTACCGCACCTCGCGTCCGACCAGCCAGAAAGTATTCGTAGTGCGCTCTCGAATCAATTTCGGCCATCGAACGCCCTCATGTTACACGGCAGCAACCGCGTGAACGCCAATCCGGCCCAGCTCAGGCCGGGTTAGCCGACGTCCTCGACGCACACGGTGAACTGCCGTTCGTCATAGGCGTAGCCCACACCGCTGGCACACTGATCGACGTTCGACACGCCCTGGAGGATCTCGGTGGCCCGCTGTCGATGCGGCGCAGTCGAATCCGAGCAGTCGACCCGGTACGGGTCGGTGTCGTTCTCCGGGTCGATGCTCATGCACCCGCCGACGATCCAGTCGATGTCCATGCAGACCGTCTCGGATTCGTCGCTGAACGGACTCTTCATCGAGTAGTACGAATCCACGTCCATGGGGCACTGGTCGCTGTCGGTGACTGTCGAGACCACCTTGTAGTTGGACTGCTTGCTGCCACACTGCGCTTCGGAGGCTTCCGGCCGGTCGTATGTGCCACCGATCTTGAGGCAGTCTCCCGCCTGCATGTCCGCGGCAGCCGCGGACGAACACCCTGTCAACCCCCCGATGGCGAGTAGCGCGGCCGCCCCCACGACGGCCGCGGGCAGGGATGCCACTAAAGCCGCGTCAGCGACGCAGCCCGAGGCGCTCGATGAGCGAGCGGTAGCGCTCGACGTCGACCTGAGCGACGTACTTCAGCAGCCGGCGCCGACGGCCGACCAGCAGCAACAGGCCGCGCCGCGAGTGGTGATCGTGCTTGTGCACCTTGAGGTGCTCGGTGAGGTCCGAAATCCGCTTGGTCAGCAGCGCGACCTGCGCCTCGGGCGACCCGGTGTCGGTCTCGTGCAGACCGTAGCTACCCAGGATTTCTTTCTTCTGCTCGGCTGTAAGCGCCACGAAGCAACTCCATCAATAGGTCCCGCGAACATATTCTCGGCGCAGCCACCGCGGACTGCAGCATGCGCCGGATCGGCGAGAAGTCTAACAGTTCGTCAGTGCTCAGAAAGAATCGCGGAGAATCGTCCGCGCCTTCTCGGTGTCGGCCTCCATGGCAACCACGAGATCCTTCACCGCGTCGAACTTCTCCTGGCCGCGGATGCGGGCCACGAAATCGACCGCGACGTGCTGGCCGTACAGGTCGGCGTTGGTGTCGAGGACGAACGCCTCCACGGTGCGGGTACGACCCGAGAACGTCGGGTTGGTGCCCACCGAAACCGCGGCCTGATATCGCTCACCGGGAATTACGGTGCCCATCACCGGGCCGTGTCCGAGCACGGTGAACCAGGCCGCGTACACACCGTCGGCCGGGATCGCCGAGTACATGGGCGGCGCCACGTTGGCCGTCGGGAATCCCAGCACCCGGCCCCGGCCGTCGCCGCGCACGACGACGCCCTCGACGCGATGCGGACGGCCCAGCGCCTCGGCGGCCGCGACCACGTCGCCGGCATCCACGCACGACCGGATGTAGGTCGACGAGAAGGTGACCGTCTCGTCGCGGTGATGCTCGGCGACCAGACTCATGCCCTCGACGGCGAAGCCGAACCGCTCACCGGCCTTGCGCAGCATCGTGACATTGCCCGCCGCCTTCTTGCCGAACGTGAAGTTCTCCCCCACCACGACCTCGACGACATGCAGGTTCTCCACGAGCAACTCGTGGATGTAGCGCTCGGGGGTGAGCTTCATGAAGTCCGACGTGAACGGCATCACGAGAAACACGTCGACGCCCAGCTCCTCGACCAACTCGGCCCTGCGAGTCAGGGTGGTCAACTGAGCCGGGTGACTCCCCGGGAACACCACCTCCATCGGATGGGGATCGAAGGTCATGAGCACCACGGGTACCCCGCGCGATCTGCCCGCCTTCACCGCGTGACTGATCAGCTCCGCGTGTCCGCGGTGAACACCGTCGAACACCCCAATGGTGACAACACACCTGCCCCAGTCCGTGGGGATCTCGTCCTGCCCACGCCAGCGCTGCACAGCAGCTAGCCTACGGCCCGGCCGCGCCGTGGTCTGCTCTAGATCACCAAGTCAGGTGACGATTGCCTAAACTTCCTTACTGTGAGTCCAGACGGTAACCATCGCGACCTCTCGACGGTTGCCCAGGACTATCTGAAAGTCATCTGGACAGCCCAGGAATGGTCGCGCGAGAAGGTCAGCACAAAACTGCTGGCCGAACGGATCGGCGTGTCGGCATCGACCGCGTCGGAGTCCATCCGCAAGCTCGCCGATCAGGGGTTGGTGCACCACGAGAAGTACGGTGCGGTGACCCTGACCGACGAGGGCCGCCGGGCCGCGCTGGCGATGGTGCGCCGCCACCGCTTGATGGAGACCTTCCTCGTCCAGGAGCTCGGTTACAGCTGGGATGAGGTGCACGACGAGGCCGAGATCCTCGAACATGCCGTGTCCGACCGGATGCTGGACCGCATCGACGCGAAGCTGGGCCACCCGACCCGCGATCCGCACGGTGACCCCATCCCGGCCGCCGACGGGCAGGTCCCCACGCCACCGGCGCGCCAGCTTTCGGCCTGCCAGGACGGCGAGGCCGGGACAGTGGCCCGTATCTCCGACGCCGATCCCGAGATGCTGCGCTATTTCGACAGTGTGGGCATCAGCCTCGATTCCCGGCTGAGGGTGCTCGCGCGGCGCGATTTCGCAGGCTTGATCTCGGTGGCCGTGGAATCCCCGGTCGGATCGAGCGATCCCGACACCACCGTTGATCTGGGCAATCCCGCCGCGGATGCCATCTGGGTGGTCGCCAGCTAGCGTTTCGCAACCCTGGGATCACGGCGATTCTTACTCGTGCCTTGGTCCCGGTCGCCGACCAGGATGACGTCTTTGTGACTGTCACATTGCACTGGTTCCTGCCCACCTACGGCGACAGCCGGTTCATCGTCGGCGGTGGCCACGGCACGCCGGCCGGAGCTGCCCACAGCGACCGCGACGCCAGCATCGACTACCTCGCCTCGATCGTCCGGGCGGCGGAAACCTTCGGCTTCACCGGCGCGCTCATCCCGACCGGAGCGTGGTGCGAGGACGCGTTCATCACGGCATCGCTGCTGGCCCGCGAGACCACGTCCTTGGCGTTCCTGGTGGCGTTCCGCCCCGGCCTCGTCAGCCCGACGCTGTCGGCGCAGATGGCCGCGACGTTCGCGCGGCATGCCCCGGGCCGCATCCTGCTCAACGTCGTGGTCGGCGGCGAGGCCCACGAACAACGCGCGTTCGGTGACCACCTCGACAAGGACGCCCGCTACGCGCGTTGCGACGAATTCCTCGACGTCGTCAGGCGCCTGTGGGCGGGCGAGACCGTGACGCACCGCGGCCAGTACATCGACGTCGAAGAGGCCTCGCTCGCGTTGCCGCCTAATCCGGTGCCGCCCCTGTACTTCGGTGGCAGTTCCACGGCAGCAGGGCCGGTTGCGGCCCGGCACTCCGACGTTTATCTGACGTGGGGTGAGCCACCGGAGGCGGTGCGGCAGAAGATCGACTGGATAAGGACACTCGGCGAAGAGCAGGGACGCAAACTGCGGTTCGGCATCCGGTTGCACACGATCTCCCGCGACAGCTCCGAGGAGGCGTGGGCACAGGCCGACCGGCTGGTGGCTGCCCTCGACGAGGAAACCGTGCGCAACGCCCAGGAAGGGCTGGCCCGCAGCCAGTCCGAGGGACAGCGACGGATGCTGGCACTCCACGAGGCGAACCGGCGCAATGGCAGCTGGAGTGACGCCCGCAGCCTGGAGATCGCGCCGAACCTGTGGTCGGGTGTCGGCCTCGTGCGCGGCGGTGCCGGCACGGCGCTCGTGGGAAGCCACACCGAGGTGGCCGAGCGAATCGCCGAGTACGCCGCGATCGGCATCGACGAGTTCATCTTCTCGGGCTATCCCCACCTCGAGGAGCTGTTCTGGTTCGGCGAAGGCGTCGTGCCGATCCTACGTAAGCGCGGTTTGTTCGACGTCGGGGCACACACCGCGGCGCCGGCGTCCATACCGTTCGTCGGTGCGGCGCGATGACCGAGCTTGCGAGCGGCGCCCGCATCGCCTCGCCCGACCACGCACTGGCGACGGCGGCTCGGCTGTCGGCGGTCTTCGCGGACGGCGCTAACGCACGGGATGCCGATCGGGTGCTGCCGCACGAGCAGGTGCGCGTTCTCAAAGAGTCCGGGCTCCTGGCTTTGACCGTGCCCGCCGAGTACGGCGGTCCCGATGTCGGGGCCGTCGTCCTCGCGGAAGTCATCAGGCTGTTCGCCCACGGTGATCCGTCGCTCGGACAGATCCCCCATTCGCATTTCACGTTCCTGGAGGCATTGCGGCTGCAAGGCACCGAATCGCAGAAGGCGTTCTTCTACGGGCTTGTGCTCGACGGCGCACTGTTCGCGAACGCGCAGTCCGAGCGCGGTCCGCACCCGACCGACGTCGACACCACGACGCTGGTGGCGTCCGACGGCGGATACGTTCTCACCGGTCGCAAGTTCTATTCGACGGGTGCGCTGTTCGCCGACTGGTTGATCGTCCGGGCGTCGTTGTCCGACGGCTCGGGCGCGATACCCACGGCTTCCACCCCGAAGGCCATTGCGTTCGTACCGCGCGACGCACCGGGCCTGACCGTCGTCGACGACTGGGACGGGATGGGGCAACGGACGACGGCGTCGGGCACTGTCACGCTGGACGGTGTGCGAATCCCTGCCGAGCACGTCGTGGATTTCACGCCGATCTTCGCCCGTCCCACGGTCTACGGCGCACGTGCGCAGCTACTGCACGCCGCGATCGACGTCGGCATCGCGACGGCCGCCCTCGACGAGGGGGTTCGCCAAGCCGTCAAGGCCCGGCCGCATTTCGAGGCGAAAGTGTCCGATGCCGCCGATGACCCGACCCTGATTCAGGTCGCCGGTGAGCTTGCCGTGACGGTCCGCGGAGCGCAGGCGCTGTTGGCCGAGGCGGCCCGCCAAGTCGACGCGGCGCGCGCCGATCTCACCGAGGACACCGCAGCGGCGGCGTCGATCGCGGTCGCGATCGCCAAGGTGTCGGCTGTACGCGCGTCGCTCGACGCGTCGACCAGACTGTTCGAGTTCGGCGGCACCCGCAGCGCCTCGGCCGGTGGGAACCTGGCGCGCTACTGGCGCGATGCCCGCACCCACACATTGCACGATCCGACGCGCTGGAAACTGCACCACATCGGGCGTTACACACTGTCGGGGACGAAACCCCCACGACACGGCCAACTTTGAATGCGCCTACAGTGTCCGACCTACAACGTGGCGGGCCGCAACACCACCACGCTCTTGGTGCGGACCGAACCGTCCTGTAGCAGCGCGATGACCTGACCGTCGGGTGCGGTTGCCGCATACACGCCGTCGATGCCCGCCGGCTTCAACGCCCTGCCGTGTCGGGTGTCCTCGGCTTCGTCGGCAGTCAGGTCGCGGCGCGGAAAGGCCAGCAGGCAAGCCTGATCGAGGGTGTAGCTCAGCTCGGCCTGCTCGGCCAGTCCGTCGAGCGTGCGCGCCTCGTCCAGGCCGTAGCGCCCGACGCGCGTGCGCCGCAGCGCGGTCAGATGCCCGCCCACGCCAAGCGCCGCACCGGCATCGCGGGCCAGCGCGCGGATGTAGGTGCCCGACGAACAGTCGACTTCGGCGTCCACATCGACGAATTCGCCCTCGCGCCGGACGGCGAGCACCTCGAACCGGTCGATCCGCACCGGGCGTGCGGCCAGTTCGACGGTTTGACCTTCGCGCGCCAGCTTGTAGGCACGTTGCCCGCCGACCTTGATCGCACTCACCGCCGACGGAATCTGCGCGATGTCGCCGCGCAGCGCCGCCACCGCGGACTCGATCTGCTCGTCGGTGACCGCGGCGGCCGAAACCTCTTCGACCACTTCGCCTTCGGCGTCGTCAGTGGACGTCGTGCGGCCGAACCGGATCGTCGCGGCGTAGGACTTGTCCGTTGCGGTGAGCAATCCGAGGATCTTGGTGGCCCGTTCGATGCCGATCACCAGCACACCGGTCGCCATCGGATCCAGGGTGCCGGCATGTCCGACCTTGCGCGTGCCGAACAGCCGACGGCAGCGGCCGACCACGTCATGGCTCGTCATGCCCGCAGGTTTGTCGACGATGACCAGCCCCGCTTCCGGAGCCGCTTTCACAGCACGATCGCCGTCAACGTCACACCGTCGCGCACCGACCAGCGGCCGTCGAGCGCGGTCAGCGGCGGCCCGTGCTCGGCGGCCGGATCGATCAGGATCTGGGACCGGAAGCGGCCCGCGGTGCCCGAATCGTCGACCGCGAAGGTGATGTGCGCGTCTTCGAATCCGAGCCAGCGATGCGTGAGCGGATACCACGCCTTGTACGTTGCCTCTTTGGCGCAGAACAGTATTCGGTCCCAGTGCAAGCTGCCGGGCATGGCGCTCAGCTCGGTGCGTTCGACGGGCAGGGTGATCGCGTCGAGCACGCCGTTGGGCAACACGTCGTGCGGTTCGGCGTCGATTCCGATCGACCGGAACTCACCCGCCCGGCCGACGACCGCGCCGCGAAACCCCTGGCAGTGGGTGAGACTGCCGACGACGCCGTCCGGCCAGCACGGTTCACCCTTGTCGCCCTTGAGAATCGGTACCGGACCGATTCCCAACTCCCCCAGCGCCTGGCGCGCGCAGTACCGCACCGTGACGAACTCGTTGCGGCGCTTGGCAACCGAGCGCGCGACGAGCGGCTCTTCCTCTGGAAGCGGGGCGAGACCGGGTGGATCGTCGTACAACTCCGCCGATACCACGCCACCCGGCAGCACCTGCGCCAACAACGTGCCGGTCATGCGCGCCGCGCCTTGATCCGGTCCTGCATCGCTTTGGCGTTGGCGCGCATCTCGGGCGTGATCTCGAAGTGACCACCGAACTCGTTCAGATATCCAGGCGCGTACTTGGGATCGGGAAGAATCTGGCGCAGCCACCGATACGGCTTGCGGCGCCGCCACTCTCGCGGATAGCCGACTGACACTTCCTCGAAACGAACGTCGTCATACCACGTGGTGCGCGGTATGTGCAGATGGCCGTACACCGAGCAGATCGCGTTGTAGCGGGTGTGCCAGTCCGCGGTCGCGGTCGTGCCACACCACAGCGAGAACTCGGGATAGAACATCGCCTCGCATGGTTCGCGGACGAGCGGGAAGTGATTGACCAGTACGGTCGGTGTCATCCAGTCGAGGTCCTCGAGCCGCTTGCGCGTGTGCTTGACCCGATCGCGGCACCAGGCGTCGCGGGTTGCGTACGGCTCGCATGACAGCAGGAACTCGTCGGTGCCGACGACATTGCGCTCCCTGGCGATGGCCAGCCCCTCGGCTTTGGTCGAGGCGCCCTCCGGCAGAAAGCTGTAGTCGTAGAGCAGGAACATCGGCACGATCGTGGCCGGACCGCCCTGCTCGGTCCACACCGGGAACGGATGCTCGGGCGTGACGACGCCCATCTGATCGCACATGTCGACCAGGTAGTCGTAGCGTGCGCGCCCGAAGATCTGCATCGGGTCCTTGTTGGTGGTCCACAATTCGTGGTTCCCTGGCACCCAGATGACCTTCGCGAACCGCTTACGGAGCAGGTCGAGCGCCCAGCGGATCTCGTCGGTGCGCTCACCCACATCGCCCGCGACGATCAGCCAGTCGTCCGGCGATGCCGGATAAAGCGACTCCGTGACCGGCTTGTTGCCGGTGTGCCCGGTATGCAGATCGCTGATCGCCCACAGCACCGGCTGCCGGTCCCGCGACTCCTGGTCCGTCACCACAGTTGCACCACCACAACCGACCAGCCTAACGGCGCACCGGGCGGCGAAGGCGCTCGCAACTAGAACATGTTCTCGTTTATGGTCGAGTGCGCTGTGGCTGACCGCTACACTCCCCGCAAGCCGGGGACGAATATTCACCGAGTCTGCTAGGGGGTGTGATGGCCGCCAGGTTGCGCCTGCTGTCGGCATTGTCTGCGCTGGTCGCGGCGGTGATCCTGGTGTGGCAGACGGGGCCGTCGGCAGGTTCGCCGGCCGGGGTCCTGCGGCTGGAGTCGACCGACATGCCCATGACCAACGTGTCGACGACCATCAAGTGGCCGGTGATCGAGACCACAGACCCGTCCCCGTTCGATCCGTGCCGTGACATCCCGCTCGAAGCAGTCCAGCGAATCGGGCTGGCGTTCACCCCGCCGACCCCTGAGGACAGCCTGCGCTGCAAGTACGACGCAGGCAATTACCAGATGGCGGTCGAGGCGTTCGTTTGGCGCACGTACGAGGAGACCATTCCGCCCGACGCCCTCGAGCTGGACATCGACGGCCATCGCGCCGCGCAGTACTGGATCATGAAGCCCACCGACTGGAACGACCGCTGGTGGATCACCTGCATGGTGGCGTTCAAGACCAGCTACGGCGTCATCCAGCAGTCGCTGTTCTACTCGCCGATCTACTCCGAGCCCGATCCCGACTGCCTACAGGTCAATCTGCAGCGCGCCCACGAGCTCGCGCCGTACTACAAGTTCTGATCCGTAACCTGGTGCGGTGACCAGATTCCGCAGGTTCACCGGCCAGACCATCAGCCGTGTGTTGGGCCTCCCACCGCACGAGACCGACCACACCGTCGAACACGGACTGCGGGTGCCGATGCGCGACGGCGTCGAACTGATCGCCGACCACTACGCGCCCGAGACCGCCCGGCCCGCCGGAACACTGCTGGTACGCGGCCCCTACGGCCGCCGGTTCCCGTTCTCCACGCTGTTCGCCGAGGTGTACGCCGCGCGGGGCTACCACGTCGTGCTGCAGAGCGTGCGCGGGACGTTCGGCTCGGGCGGGGAGTTCACGCCGATGGTCCACGAGATGGCCGACGGCGCCGACACGGTCGACTGGTTGCGCGGTCAGCCGTGGTTCACCGGCTCCTTCGCGACCGTCGGGATCTCCTACCTCGGATTCACCCAGTGGGCGCTGCTGGCCGATCCCCCGCCGGAGATGAAGGCGGCCGTCATCACGGTCGGCCCGCACGACTTCAGCCAGTCGGCGTGGGGCACCGGCTCGTTCACCCTCAACGATTTCCTCGGTTGGAGCGCGATGGTCGCCCGCCAGGAGGAGCCCGGCCTGCTCGCCGCCCTCGCGAGGGAACTACGCGGGCCCCGTGAACTCGCGCGCGCGGCCAGTGGCCTGCCCATGGGTGCGGCCGGGCGCCAGCTGCTCGGCAGCGGCGCGCCGTGGTTCGAATCGTGGCTCGAGCATCCCGAACGTGACGACCCGTTCTGGAAACTGCTGAGATTCGACGAGGCGCTAGAGCATGTCGAGGTGCCGATCCTGCTGCTGAGCGGATGGCAGGACCTGTTCTTGGACCAGACGCTGGAGCAGTACACCCAGTTGCACCGGCGCGGCGTGCCCGTCGCGCTGACGGTCGGGTCGTGGACGCACGGGCAGCTGATGACCAAGGGCGCGCCGACCGTGCTGGCCGAGTCACTGGAATGGCTCGGCACGCACCTGGCCGGGCGCCCGAGCTCGCGGCGCTGCCCGGTCCGGATCCACATCAACGGGGACAGCTGGGTCGAGCTACCCGAGTGGCCTCCCGTCATGCCGCAGCGGGAACTGTTCCTGCAGCCCACCGGGCGGCTCACCGACGCGCCGCCCGCACCCACCGCGCCGCCGTCGTCGTTCACCTATCACCCGGCGCGCCCGACTCCGGCGGTCGGCGGCCGCCAACTGGCCCGGCAGGGCGGCTACCGTGACGACACGTCGCTCGCGCGGCGCACCGACGTCGTGACGTTCACCGGGGACCCGTTACCGGCCGATCTGTACGTCGTCGGCACACCGGTGGTCGAGCTCGCACACAGCTGCGACAACCCGAACAACGACGTGTTCGTCCGGATCAGCGAGGTCGACGCCAAGGGTCGCTCCCGCAACGTCACCGATGCCTTCCGCAGGCGCACCGACCAGTCCGGGACCATACGGCTCGAACTCGACGCCGTGGCACACCGTTTCGCGGCGGGCTCGCGGATCCGCCTCCTGGTGGCGGGTGGCTCACACCCCCGGTTCGCCCGCAATCTCGGCACCGGTGAACCCCAGATCTCGGGCTCACGACTGGCCCGTGCCCGCCACACCGTGCATCACGGCGACGGCGGGGTCTCGCGTGTGTTGTTGCCCGCCGGTCCGCAGCCGCCGTCAGCCGACTGAGTTGCGCACGCGCTCGGCGATGTCCACCAGCATCGCGTCGTCGTGCACGGGTGTCCCCCACTCGGCCTGAACCGGAAGCTCGACCCAGCTCTTGCATCCCGCGTAATCGGGCGTGCGTGTCAGCCGTACCGGCGCGATGAGCGGGCTCACCTGCACCACGAGCACCGTGAGCCGGTGCTTGGGGCGGAAATCCAACCGGTCGGCGCGCACGGATTCCGCCGTCCAGATGTGCAGATCGGCCAGCTCGTCGATTGCTTCGGGCCGGTGGACCTCAACGGCGGCAATCACTTTGGCACCGGCCCGAATGGTCACCGCATCCTCGGTACTGTCGTCGGCCGCGGCGGCGAGCAGATCGGCGTGTTCGGGGCGCACCCGCTCGGCGTGGCTGTGCGCGATCGTCGGGAAGAACACGAATCTGGACGCGTCGACCTCGAACCGCTTCTCGTGGATGCCGCCTTTGCGCAGCAGCACAGTCTGGCGCCCGTCCAGCAGGGCGTGCACGGCCGCGCTCCACTCCTTGAGCGCGGCCTGCGTGGCCGCGGGTGCGGTCACTGCGCCGCAAGCCTCGCGCGCACCTCTGGACGACGCAGCGGCGGAACGGTCTTCGGCGGCTGACGCCGCGGCGCCAGGCCGTCCAGCAGGCGCGTCGTGGTGGCCGTGACCTCGGCGACCGCGGCTTCGAACGCATCGACATTCGCCCCGGTCGGCCGCGTGATTCCGCTGACCTTGCGGACGTACTGACGCGCGGCGGCTTCGATCTCTTCGGCGGTGGCGGCGGGTTCGAGCCCGCGCAGCTCGGTGATGTTCCGGCACATGGAACCCACGATATGCGCGATGCGCACGCCGGATACGGTGAGCGGATGACCGACTCTGCCGTTCTGCTCATCGACACCACCGACCGGGTCCGCACGCTGACGCTGAACCGGCCGCAGTCCCGCAACGCGCTCTCGGCGGAACTGCGGAGGGCCTTCTACGGCGCCCTGCGCGACGCCCAGACCGACGACGATGTCGACGTCGTCATCGTCACCGGTGCCGACCCGGTGTTCTGCGCGGGGCTGGACCTCAAGGAGCTGGGCGACACCACCGAGCTGCCCGACATCTCGCCGAAATGGCCGGCGATGACCAAACCGGTCATCGGGGCCATCAACGGCGCCGCGGTCACCGGTGGCCTCGAACTCGCCCTGTACTGCGACATCCTGATCGCGTCGGAGCAGGCTCGATTCGCCGACACCCATGCCCGCGTGGGACTGCTACCGACGTGGGGCCTGAGCGTGCGGTTGCCGCAGAAGGTCGGCGTGGGCCTGGCCCGGCGGATGAGCCTCACCGGCGACTATCTCTCGGCCGCCGACGCGCTGCGCGCGGGCCTCGTCACCGAGGTCGTCGCGCATGACGAGCTCCTGCCCGCCGCACGGCGGGTGGCGGCCTCGATCGTCGGCAACAACCAAGCCGCGGTCCGTGCCCTGCTGGCGTCGTATCACCGCATCGACGAATCTCAGACCAACGAGGGTCTGTGGATCGAGGCCGCCTCGGCCCGCGAGTGGATGGCGACAGCAACCGGTGACGACATCGCGGCCAACCGAGCGGCCGTGATGGACCGAGGGCGCGCGCAGGTGCGCTGACCGGTTGACGATGGCGGGCACGGGCGATCGAGATATCGCGCCGGTGCGGCCGAGACCGCTCAGGGCCGGCGACAAGGTTCGTCTGGTGTCGCCGGCCAGCCCGCCCGACCGCGACAGTGTGTCGCAGACCGGTCGGATGTTGCGGAGCTGGGGACTGGACGTCGATTTCGGCGACCATGTCTATCGCCGCTACGGCTACCTCGCGGGCACCGACGACGAGCGGCTGGCGGATCTGAACGCTGCGCTGAGAGATCCCACCGTCCGCGCGATCGTCGCGACGCGTGGCGGCAAGGGGTCCTACCGCATCGCCGACCGCCTGGATTTCGATGCCGCGCGTCGTGATCCGAAGTTCCTCGTCGGGATCAGCGACATCACGATTCTGCACATGAGTCTGTGGCGACACAGCGCCGTCGCCGGATTGCACGGCGCGCTCTATGTCGACGAATCGACGGGGCGAATCTCCGAAATCAGCAGTGAATCACTGCGTGCGGCACTGATGGCGGACGGTCCGTCCGTCGTCACGGCCGTTCCGGACGATCCGACGCACGAACTCACCACGGTAGGGACCGCACGTGGCCCGCTGCTCGGCGGCAATCTGGAGATGATCGCCACGGCCGCCGGTTGGGCGCTGCCCGATCTACACGGGGCGATCTTGTTCATCGAAGCGATCGACATGTACATCGGCCAGGTCGATCGCCGCCTGACCATGCTGCGCAACGCGGGCCACCTCGACGGGGTGTGTGGCATCGCCGTCGGGCGCTTCACGAAAATCGAGCCGAGCAAGGGCATCAGCATCGTCGCCCTGTTGCGCGACCACTTCGCACGTCTCGATGTTCCGATCCTGGGCGGGCTTCCGCTTGGGCACGGCGCGCACGCGCTGACGGTGCCGCTCGGCGCGCAGGCCGTCATCGACACCGGCACCAGGACTCTGACGGTGGACTGACGACCGCAGAAATCAGTGGACGCGGCGCACTGCGACGGGAATCCTGTGGCACATGGACGATCCCGTCGCATGGCCTTCGCTGGGCGACCAGATCGCAATAGCCACGTCGCTGTTCGGCGAACGCGGCCCCCGAATGGTCGGTGCATGGCTCGCCGAGCAGACGGCACGGGTCGACGACCTCGAGTTCGCCCGCACCTTCTCCGATCACATCTCGTTGCCCGGTATCCGGTCGGCCGATTATGCGCATCGCCATCTACGCACGGCCCGCGGCGATCTTGTCGGCGGCATCCGGTTCTACAGCCGAGACGTCACGCGCCCTTTCGTGGAGGTGGTGGCGCACAGCTTCGATGACGTTGCGGTACTGGCTGATTGCGTAAACGCAGAATGGGCGGCGTTCAGGCCGGGCTGTTTTCGGTTACGGAGTCGGCCGGGACGTATCACCGGGCCCGATGTGGTGCTCGACGTCAGTATTCATGCCGCCCGCCACTGCGACATGACGGGCTTCGACGGCCGGGTGCAGCTGCATCCGTTCGCCGACGCGCAGCAGGCCGTCGACCTCGTCGGCCGACGGTACGAGCATGTCGCGGCCACCCAGCCTGCGTTGGCACGCAATATCTCCCCCGCCGATCCGGCCGACATACGTCGATGGCACGACGACGGTCGGTTACGTGCCATCGGAGTCCGCGACGAGATCGTCGGAGCCATCGCCATCGTGCCCGGCGCGATCGGCTGGCTGGGCGGCGACGAAATCAACGAAGAAGTCATCCGTGCAGAACATTGCGGCAACGGCTACGCGGTGTCGGCTCAAACTGCCTGGGCCACATACGTCGCCGTCGACCGCACACGAATGCTCGTCGGAACCATCGACCGGCACAATCCGTCGTCACGCAAGACCGCCGAGCGGGCCGGGCGCCCACGCGTGCTCGACGATGTCTTCGTCGCATTACGGGGCCGCGTAAAAGCGCACTGACCCCATGCAGGTATGTTGAATTCGATTGCGCCTAGGGTTCCGCCGGCCGTCCGCCCGGTATCGACAATCAGGACGGTTCGGGCCTGGACCGAGCGGCGCCAGGACATCAGTCCTCAGCTGACGGGATAAAAGCCTGGAGGCTTCCTTAACCCGCGCCCCGCCATGGGGCCGACCCAAGGGAGCCGTTGGTGTCCGTACCGATCATGCTTGCAGTGCTCGCGTCCGCTCTCCTGCACGCGGTCTGGAATTCGCTGGCCCACGCGGTCCCTGACCGCCTCGTCGGATTCGCATTGATCGGCCTCGTCGACGCCATCGGCGGCGCCGCGCTTGCCGCCATCGGCGGCCTGCCGCCCGCCGGAGCCTGGCCCTTCATCATCGCCTCGGCACTCGCGCACGTGGTGTACAACCTGCTGCTCCTCGCGAGCTATCAGCTTGGCGAGTTCAGCCAGATGTACCCACTGGCGCGCGGAACCTCACCGTGGTTGGTGGCGGTGATCGCCATGATGTTCCTGGGTCGCGATATGCCCGTCACCGAATTGATCGGCGTGCTGACGATTTCGGCTGGGTTGATCGGCCTTGTCTTTCTGGGCGGCCGGCCGAATCGCAAGGACCTTCCGGCGCTAGGGGCAGCATTGCTGACCGGCGTGACGATCGCCGGCTACACCGTGATTGACGGTGTGGGCGTGCAGCATTCACCGCTGTTCGCGTACGCCGGCTGGATGTTTCTGCTGCAGGGCCCGCCGTTGGCGATTCTCGCCGCCGTGCGTCGCGGCCCACGACTTGCCGGCGCCGTGCGGGAGTGCGCGGTGCCCGGCTTGGCAGGCGGCGCCATCTCGCTCACCGCGTACACGATCGTGCTGGCCGCGCAGACCAGCGGCGCACTCGCGCCGATCGCGGCACTGCGCGAGACCAGCATCGTGTTCGGTGCGTTGATCGGCTCGATCTTCCTTGGCGAGAAGCTCGGTGCCCGGCGTGCCGTCGCATCCGGTGTCGTACTTGCCGGAGTACTCATGATCAGCCTGCCGTGAGCGCCGGGGCCACGAGCTCGCGATACCGCTCCTTCATGGTTTCGATGACGGTCGATCCCGCTGTCGCCCAGACCTTTTCGTTGAAGATCTCGACCTCGACGTCACCCTGGTAGCCGGCATCGCGAACGTGCGCGGTGATCGCCGAGAAATCGATGACGCCGTCGCCCAGCATGCCGCGTGACACCAGCGGGTCGGGCATCATCGGCACGAGCCAGTCACAGATCTGATAGGAGCTGATGCGGCCCTGCGCACCGGCGGCTTGGATCCCGGCCGCCAGTTCGGGGTCCCACCACACGTGGAACGTGTCGACGACGACCCCGACCGCGGTGGCGGGATACGGCGCCGCCATCGCAAGCGCCTGGCCGAGCGTGGAGATCACGGCGCGATCCGCACAGAACACCGGGTGCAGGGGCTCCAGCGCCAGCCGGACGTCGTGTTCGACGGCGTAGGGCACCAATTCGCCGAGCCGCTCGGCCACGCGCTGCCGAGCGGCGGCCAGGTCGCGGTCAGGGATGCCGCCCACCACGAGCACCAGCTCGCGGGTCCCGAGGGTGGCCGCCTCTTCGATCGCTCGGCGATTGTCGTCAAGCGCGGCGGCCCGGTCCGCACCGGTCAGAAAACCGCCGCGGCACAGGCTGGACACCCGAAGACCGTTGTCGCGAACCAGCTTCGCAGCAGTATCCAGGCCGGCCTCGGCCACCCGGTCGCGCCACAGTCCGACGGCCTCCAAACCGGCTGCGGCACTGGCCTCGACCGCCTCACGAAGGGTGAACGCCTTCGTGGTCATGGTGTTCAGCGACAGCCGGCGGTTGGCATCGGGGCTCATGACCGCACTCCGTTCAGTTCCAGGAACGCCTGCATCCGCTGCGCAGCCAGCGCCGGATCGGTGAGCAGGCCCGCCCGGTCCGCCAGGACGAACAGTTCGGCCAGGTGCCCGACCGACCGCCCGCTCGCCAGCCCACCGACCATCGCGAACCCGGGTTGATGCCCGTTGAGCCAGGACAGGAATGCGATCCCGGTCTTGTAGTAGTAGGTGGGCGCGGCGAAGATGTGGCGCCCCAGCGCACGCGTCGACTCCAGGATCGCGCCTGCGCCTTCGCCGTTGCCGGCATCGAGTTCCTGTAGTGCCGTCGAGGCGGCCGGATAGATCGCGGCGAAGATTCCGAGAAGGGCATCGGAATGGCCTTGATCGTCCCCGATGATCAGCTCGGGGTAGTTGAAGTCGTCCCCGGTGTAGAGGCGCACGCCGGCAGGCAGCGCCCGGCGCAGGGCGATCTCGTGTTCGGCGTCGAGCAGTGAGACCTTCACGCCGTCCACCTTGTCCGCGTTGGACCCGATCAGATCGAGGAATACCGCTGTCGCGGAATCGATCTCGCCATAGCCCCAGTACCCGCGCAGCGCCGGGTCGAACATGTCGCCGAGCCAGTGCAGGATCACCGGCTGATCAGCCGCGGACAACACCGCGTCGTACACGGTCAGGTAGTCGGCGGGTGACTGCGCGACGCGCGCCAACGCGCGTGACGCCATGAGGATCACCTGCGCCTCGGCGTCGCGTACGACGTCGATCTGCTCGCGGTAGGCGTCGACGATCGTCACCAATCCTCTCGAACCGGACGGAAGATCGTCGAGCACAAGCTGATCGGTTCCCGCTCCGCACGCGAGCCGACCGCCCACCGCCGCGGCTTCCCGGCCGCTGCGGCGAATCAGCTCCCGGGTGGCGGCCCAGTCCAGGCCCATCCCACGCTGGGCGGTGTCCATCGCGTCGGCGACGCCGAGACCATAGGACCACAGCTCCCGGCGGTAGGCCAGGGTCGCATCCCAGTCGAGGTCGGCCGGGGCGCCGGGCGTGTTGTCACCCAGGGTTCGGGGCACCACATGCGCTGCGGCATAGGCGATCCGAGACGTGATCGGCTGTTCGGGCCGTCGCCACCGGCCCGGTTCGCCGAGCTCGACGCGGCGCATCTCGCCGTCGAGCGGCAGCACGAGGGTGATGCCGGTTTGGGTTGCGGTCACAGCACGATCTCCGGCACCTCGATGCGCCTGCCCTCGGCCGAGCTCTGCAGTCCCAGCGCCGCCAACTGCACGCCACGGGCTGCCGACAACAGGCCGTAGCGGTGCGGCCGGCCCGCGAGCAGATCGCGCAGGTACTCCTCCCACTGCAGCTTGAAACCGTTGTCGAGGTCGGCGTTGGCCGGCACGTCAAGCCACTGGTCGCGGAACGGTTCGGTGGCGGGAAGGTCGGGATTCCACACCGGTTTCGGGGTGTGCGACCGATGCTGCGCGACGCAGCGGCGCAGGCCCGCGACGGCCGATCCGTGCGTACCGTCGACCTGGAACTCGACCAACTCGTCGCGGTGCACCCGCACCGCCCAGGACGAATTGATCTGCGCGACAATGCCACCCGCCAGCTCGAAGATCCCGTATGCGGCGTCGTCGGCGGTGGCCTGGTACGGCTGGCGGGCTTCGTCCCACCGGGTCGGGATGTGGGTCACGGCCTTGGCCGTCACCGCCTCGACCTTGCCGAGGATTCCTTCCATCACGTAGTTCCAGTGGCAGAACATGTCGACGGTGATGCCGCCGCCGTCCTCGGCGCGATAGTTCCAGCTCGGGCGCTGCGCAGGCTGGCCGTCGCCTTCGAACACCCAGTAGCCGAACTCGCCGCGCATCGACAGGATGCGGCCGAAGAACCCCTCGTCGACCAGTCGACGCAACTTGACCAGACCCGGCAGGTACAGCTTGTCGTGCACCACGCCGGCCGTGATTCCGGCGTTCTCGGCCATCCGGGCCAGTTCGATCGCCTCGGTCAGCGTCTCTGCGGTGGGCTTCTCGGTGTAGACGTGCTTGCCTGCTTTGATGGCCGCGGTCAGCGCCTCCACGCGCCGCGAGGTCACCTGGGCGTCGAAGTAGACGTCCACCGTCGGATCGGCGATCACCGAGCCGAAGTCGGTGGTCCAATGCTCGATGTTGTGTTCGGCCGCCATGTCGGCGAGCTTGTCGGCGTTGCGCCCGACCAGGATCGGCTCGACCGACACGCGACTGCCGTCGTCGAGCGTCAGCCCGGAGTCGCGCAGCGGCAGGATGGACCGGACGAGGTGCTGGCGGTAACCCATGCGGCCGGTGACGCCGTTCATGGCGATGCGCAGAGTGCGGCGTGCTGTGGTTGTACTCATCGAGTGATGCCTTATCTGATAAGCCGGCGAACACCGGCAAGCGCGGTCGACTGACCTGCATCGCCGGACAGCTCCTACGCGGAGTCAGCGATGTCAGCACTTCGGAATGCGCTTTCCACGGTAAGCTCATGCAACGATCCGGTCAACCCCAACGAGGCGGGAGCGCAGATGGCAGCAGTGACACTGCAGGACGTGGCCGCCCGCGCGGGCGTATCGCAGGCAACCGCGTCGCGCGTGCTCAACGGCTCGAGCCGGGTACCGGGCATCGGCGTCGCCGATCGCGTGCGCGCGGCCGCCCGCGAACTCGGATACGTACCGAATGCCCAGGCCCAGGCCTTGGCGAGAGCCTCGACCGGCCTGCTCGGGTTGATCGTCCACGACATCGCCGACCCGTACTTCTCGTCGATCGCTCGCGGAGTTCAGACCGCGGCGAGGACGGCCCGCAAGCAAGTGCTGCTGGCGAGCACCGACCGCGACTTCGACATCGAGCGCGAGTCGGTCAGCACGTTCATCGCACACCGCGCCGACGCGATCATCCTCGCCGGGTCTCGCCAGAGCGGCGACCTCGACCGCGACCTCGAGGCCGAGTTCGGGCGCTACCGCGCCAATGGCGGCCGGGTTGTCGCGATCGGGCAGCCGCTGGCCTTCGGAGGTGCCGTCGAACCCGAAAATTATTTTGCCTCAGGGGAATTGGCCGACGCACTGATAGCAGAAGGACACACGCAGTTCGCCGTCATCGGCGGCCCCGGCAGCATCCGCACGGGCGTCGACCGCCGCAACGGGTTCGTCGACGCGCTCGGGCGCCGCGGCCTGACCCCACTGGTGGAGGTGTCGGGCGAGTTCACGCGCGACGGCGGCTACTCGGCGGCGCGCAGGCTGGCCGGGGCGCTGCAGATCAGCCCGGGCGCCCAGGCCGAGCCCGTGTGCGTATTCGCCGTCACCGACGTCATGGCGATCGGCGCGATCGCGGCGTGGCGCGAACTCGGGCTGTCGGTGCCCGACGACGTCGGCATCGCCGGGTTCGACGACATCCCGACGCTGCGGGACTACACCCCCAGCCTGACGACCGTCGTCCTGCCGCTTGAAGAAATCGGCAGACGAGCCGTCGAACTCGCCCTGCGCACTGACACCGACTGCGATGACCTGCGCGAACGCATACCAGGGCGCGTCGTGCTGCGCGACAGCACGCGGCTGCCCTGAGCTGGCGGATTCGGGCAGACGGCACACCGCCGTTGACAGTGTGCGCTGGGTCACGTTATGGTCGAGGCGCTTCGGAAAGCGCATTCCCAGATCGGGGCCCAGGCCCCGTGCCACTGCGACCTTAGGACTTATCCATGGCGGTAACCGCTTCGGCCGGTGTGCGCCCCTCCGGGTCCCCGGCCTCCGGGCCGGCACCCCGGCGCCGAACTTTCTCCCCCGCCCGGGCTTTCTCTCTGCAACGCACGGCGTCGGCGCTGTGGCGTCCGCTGGCACTCGTCGCGGCGCTGCTCGCCGGCTGGTGGGCAGTCACCGAGGCTGAACTTGTCGCGCCCTACATCCTGCCCTCGCCGACCGACACCTGGCGCACGGCCCAGGAGAACGCGGCCTACCTGGCCCAGCACACCTGGGTGACCAGCTGGGAGACCGTGCTCGGCTTCCTCATCGCCGCAATCGTCGGCGAGTTCGTGGCCGTCGTCATGATCTACTCGGCCAGTCTCGAGAAGACCGTCTACCCGCTCATCCTGTTCGCGCAAGTGATCCCGAAAATCGCGATCGCCCCGCTGTTCATCGTGTGGCTGGGATTCGGCCCGACACCGAAGATTCTCGTTGCCGTGCTGATGGCGTTCTTCCCGATCGTCATCTCGGGCCTGGCCGGCCTGCGCTCAGTGGACCCCGAGATTCTCGAACTGACCTCGACCATGGGCGCCAGCCGCTTCAAGACCTTCCTCAAGATCCGCTTCCCGGCATCTCTTCCGCAGTTGATGTCGGGCCTCAAAGTCGCGGCCACCCTCGCGGTGACCGGTGCCGTGGTGGGTGAATTCGTCGGCGCCAACGAAGGTCTCGGCTATGTGATCCTGCAGGCCAACGGCAACGTCGACACCGCAATGCTGTTCGCCGCACTGATCATCATGTCCATTCTGGGCATCGTGTTGTTCGCGATCATCGAGATCGCCGAAAAGCTGCTCATCCCATGGCATTCGTCCCGCCGTACCACCAAGTCCGCCACCTCCGCCTGACCGACCCAGGAGTAGACACATGATCTTTTCCCGAAGCCGCGCCACCGTCACGCTGGCCTGCACCGCAGCCCTCGTCCTCGCCGGGTGCGGCGGAAGCGACACCGAAAACGCCCCAGCCGCCGAGGGTTCGACCACTCCGGCGACCCTGATGCTGAACTGGTATCCGTACGGCGAACACGCTCCCTTCTATTACGGTGTGCAAGAGGGGATCTTCGCCAAGCACGGCATCGACCTCACGATCGATGCGGGCCAGGGCTCGACCAAGACGGTTCAAGCGGTCGGCTCGCAGCAGGCCGACTTCGGTTGGGCCGATACGCCCGCCGTGCTCACCAACATCGACAAGGGCGTCAAGGTCAAGAGCACCGGCGTGTTCCTGCAGACCACGCCGTCGGCCGTGCAGGTGTTCGCCGACTCCGGCATCAACGAGCCCAAGGACCTGGCCGGCCGCACCATCGCGGTCTCGGCAGGAGACGCGCCCACCACGACGTTCCCCATCTTCCTGGACAAGGTCGGCGTGCCCGCCGACCAGGTCACGCAGCAGAGCCTCGACGCGGCGGGCAAGATGTCGGCGATGCTCTCGGGCCGCGTCGACGGTCTGATCGGATTCGCCCACGACCAGGGGCCCACCATCGCGAACAAGAGCGGTCGCGAGGTGCGCTACCTGAAGTACTCCGACGCCGGGCTCAACTTCTACAGCAACGGCCTGATCGCCAACACCGAAACCATCGGCGACAAGGCAGATCTCGTGCAGTCGATGGTCGACGCCACCAGTGAGGCGTTCACCGCGGCCGCCGCCGATCCGGAGGCAGCCGTTCAGGCGATGGCCGGCAAAGACCCGCAGATGCCGCCGCAGGAGGTGCTGTTGAACCAGTGGCAGCAGACCATCCCGCTGTTGAGCACCGAGGCCACCACCAACCAGCCGCCGGGCGCCAACGCCGAGGAGGACTGGACCACCACGATCACCACACTGACCGACGCCGGACTGCTCAAGACCGCGAAATCGCCTGCGGACTACTGGGACTCGTCGTTCGCCCCGAAGCCGGCGCAGTAGTAGGAGCAGATCGACATGACCACTGCCACCATCACCGCGCCAGGGACCACGGTGACCACCGAAGCCGCTGAAGCCATCACAGTCGACAACCTGTCCGTCCGGTTCGCCTCCAAGCGAGCCACGGTTACCGCCCTCGAGGACATCGACCTGCGGGTGGCCGACGGTGAATTCGTCTCCATCGCGGGCCCGTCAGGTTGCGGCAAGTCGACCTTGCTCAAGGTGATCGCCGGGCTGACCGACGCCACCTCCGGTGAGGTCCGGTTGCGCGGCAATCGCGTCCGCGGGCCGCAACGCGAGATCGGCTATGTGTTCCAGCGCGCGGCACTGCTGGAATGGCGCTCGGTGCGCCGAAACATCCTGCTGCAGGCCGAGATGCGTGGGATGCCGCGCCAGGCCGCCGCGCGGCGCTGCGACTATCTCATCGAGATGACCGGCCTCACCGGCTTCGAGAACGCACTGCCGCACGAGCTGTCGGGCGGTATGCAGCAACGTGTTTCGCTGTGCCGGGCGCTGCTGCACGAACCCGACGTGCTGCTGATGGACGAGCCGTTCGGCGCGTTGGACGCATTGACCCGCGAGAAGATGAACGTCGAGCTGCACCGCATCTGGCGCGAAACCGGCACGACCGTGGTGCTGGTGACGCACTCGGTCGCCGAGGCGGTGTACCTGGCCAACCGCGTCGTGGTGATGAGCCCGCGCCCCGGCCGGATCGTCGAGATGCTCGACGTCGACCTGCCCGCCGAACGCGACTATGCCGAAACCATGGAGCGCCCGGAGTTCATCCGCGTCGCCAATCGCGTGCGTGACCTGCTCGGCAGCTCCAGCGCCGCCGACTGACCCTGTTTGCTTTGCACCGCGAGCGTGCGCGTCTGTTGCTCGACACGCCGTAAAACAGCAGCAGTTCGCGCACGCTCGCGGCGCAATTTGCGATCAGTCGGCAATCCAACTCCTTCCAGTCTGTTCGGCGGCGAGGTCCTCGACGCTCATGCCGTCGACCAGCCGGTCCAAGGCACCGGTCATCGTGGTGCAGTCGCGGGCGGGGTGATCGGTCGGGCAATGCAAGGCGTGCGTCAGGAACTGTTGTGCGCCTTGTGCTTGGGCGATCACCCGGTCCAGTTCGGCGATCTGCTCGCGAACCGTCTGACGCCACTGTTCGCTCGGCGCGTCGAGTACCGCGGCCGCGGTGTCGAGCGGCAGCCCCAACCGGTGCACGATCTTGAGAAACGCGAGCCGGCGCAGTTCGTCAGGGCCATACATCCGCTTGCCGCCCCGACGCATCCGCGGGCACACGAGCCCGCGCTCGTCGTAGTACCGCAACGCCGACGGGCTCATCTGCAACCGCGCCGCCGCCTCGCCGATCGAGATCACGTCCATGTCGACATTTGACTTCAACCCGACTTGAACCGGCAAGGTCGAGGTATGAACGACGCGCTTGCGATCAACCACCACGCCGACCATCCGGGATTCTCCGGGGCGACCGGCGTGCTGTTCGGGATCATGTTCATGCTGGTCGGCCGCGCCAAAGCCAAGCTTGCCGCCGGCGTCGCCGAGATCTCCGCCGCCGATCACGTCGTCGACGTGGGGTGTGGTCCGGGCACCGCGGCTCGCGTCGCGGCCCGCTCTGGTGCGCGCGTGACGGGCGTCGATCCGTCGGCCGCGATGTTGCGCGTCGCGGACTTCGTCACCCGGACGGGCGACATCACGTGGCGGGAGGGCACGGCCGAGGACGTGCCCGTCGAAGACGGCGACGCGACCGTCGTCTGGGCACTGGCCACCGTGCATCACTGGCAGGACGTCGGCAAAGGGGTCGGCGAGGCGCACCGGGTGCTGTCCCCCGGCGGACGGCTGATCGCGATCGAGCGGCAGTCACCGGTCGGTGCGACGGGCCTGGCCAGTCACGGCTGGACGCAGCAACAGGCAGAGTCCTTCGCGGCACTGTGCCGGAGCATCGGATTCGAGGACGTGTGCGTGGGCACGCACGGAAGCGGCCGAGGCGCCGTGTGGATTGTCAGCGGGACGCGGTAATAACTCGCGAGCGTGCACGTTTGTCGGAAAAAGAGCGGTGTGTCGCCGGCAGACGCGCACGCTCGGCAAAACCGACTAGGCGGTCCCCGGCACGAGCCAGCGACCGGAGAAGGCGCGCCAGCCGACGAAAACCAGCCGCAGCACCATGAAGGTGCTCAAGCCCGACCAGATGCCGAGCAAGCCCCACCCGAACGCCAGCGACAGCCAGATGAGCGGCAGAAACCCGACGAGGGCACTGATCAGTGTGGCGTTGCGCATGAACTTCGCGTCGCCGGCGCCGAGCAGAACCCCGTCGAGGGCGAAAACGATTCCGGCGACGGGCAATTGCGCGACGAGAAACCACCACGGCACACCGATCGCCGCGAGCACCGATTGATCGTTGGTGAACACGGGCGGCAGCACCGACGCACCGACCGCGAACAACACCGCGAGCACCACGCCGGCCAACGCCGAGAACACCGTGACCCGCCAGGCCACCGACTTGGCGTGGGCCAACTGTCCCGCGCCCAGCGCCGCCCCCACCAGCGACTGGGCTGCGATGGCCAACGAATCCAGCACCAGGGCAAGGAAACTCCACAGCTGCAGGACCACCTGGTGCGCGGCCACCGCGGCCGCGCCGAATCGGGCAGCCACCGCCCCCGCTGAGACGAAACACGCCTGAAAGGCCATGGTGCGCAACAACAGATCACGGCCCATCACGAGCTGAGCCCGGAGCACCGCGGGCTGGACTCGCAGGTTCACCTTCTCGGCCAGCAGCGCCCACATGAACAGCACCGCGGCCAGCCATTGGCCGACGACGTTGGCCACCGCGGACCCTGGCAGGCCCATGCGGGGCATGCCGAGCCAGCCGTACACCAGCAGCGGGCACAACACCGCCGACACCGCGAACCCGAACACCACATAGCGCAGCGGTCGCACGGTGTCCTGGACACCGCGCATCCACCCGTTGCCGGCCAGGGACACCAGGATGGCCGGGGCGGCCAGGATCGCGATGCGCAACCACGGCAATGCCGCGTCGGCGATGTCGCCACCCGCTGCGAGCACCGACACCAGCGGTGCGGCGATCCCCTGCACCACGATCACGATCGCCAGGCCGAGCGCGAGCGCGAGCCACGTGGCCTGCACACCTTCACGGACCGCGGCGGGCCGGTCGCCGGCTCCGAAAAACCGGGCCGAGCGCGCCGTTGTGCCGTAGGACAAGAACGTCAGCTGGGTACTGACCAGGCTCAGGATCAATCCACCGATCGCGAGACCGGCGAGGCTGACCGCGCCGAGGCGGCCGATGATCGCGATGTCAAACAGCAGATAGATGGGCTCGGCGGCCAACACTCCGAGGGCGGGCAGGGCCAGACCCGCGATGCGACGGCTTGTGGCCGGGGCGACGGGCAGGTCGCCCGCTGGTTCAACCAAGGGCTTGCGCGAGCGCCCGCACGACGTCATCGGCCCGGCCGGTGGCCGAGTATCCGGCCGCATGCGGGTGTCCGCCGCCTCCGAACGAACTGGCGATCTCGGCCAGGTTGACCGACTTGGCCCGCATCGACACCGACCAGTGCATCGGTTCGATCTCCTTGAACACCGCGGCCACCTCGGCCTGCTGCGTGGTGCGGACGATGTCGACGATGCTCTCGACTTCCTCGGGGCGGGCGCTGGCCCACTCGGTGTGCGCGACGACGGCGTACACGAAACCGCGGCCGTCGACGGCGTCGGGCAACAGCCGAGCCGACGCCAACACCCGCGACAGCATCGGCAGCCACGCGAACGGGTGCGTGTCGAGCAGGGTACGGCTGATGGCGGCGTTGTCCACGCCGAGTTCGACGAGCCGGGCCGCGAGCCGATGTGCCCGCGCGGTCGCCCAGCGGAACGAACCGGTGTCGGTGGTCAGGCCCGCGTAGAGGCAGTGGGCGACCTGCTCGTCGATGGGCTTGCCCCAGGCGTCGAGCAGTTCGGCCACCAGCATCGTGGTGGAATCCGCGGTCGGATCGACGTAGTTCGCGCTGCCGAACAATTGGTTGGACGCGTGGTGGTCGATCACGAGCACCGGGCGACCGTCCTCCGCGAGATCACGCAGCGCGCCGAGCCGGTTGACACTCGGAATGTCCACCGTGACAACCAGTTCGGCGTCGTCGCGCATCGTCTCGGGAGCGACGAGCAGATGACCGCCCGGCAGCGTCTGCAGTGACTCGGGAAGCTGGGCGGGCGCCGCGAACGCGACCTCGACCTGCTTGCCCGCACCCTCCAGCACCTGAGCGAGCGCCAGCCCCGCACCGATCGTGTCGGCGTCGGGATAGACGTGACAGACCACACTGACACTCGACGCTTGCGACAGCAGGTCGGCGGCCTGGTGCGCGTTGACGCGCACGCCAGGAGCTATGTCAGTCGTCCGATCGGTTGTCGTCACCGGCATCCTCAGCGTTTGCCCCGTCGGCTGGCCCGTTTTCCTCCGCCCCGTTCACACGGTACGGGTCGGCGTCACCGGCGTGCGTGGCACCCTCCCGAACTCTGGCCACTTCCTCGTCGGCGGCCCGCGCCCGGGCCAGCAGCTCCTCCATCCGGTGAGCCGTGTCGGGCACGGTGTCGCGGACGAACGCCAGAGTCGGGGTGAACCGGACGCCGAGGCCGGCGCCGGCCTTCGAGCGCAGTACGCCCTTGGCCTTCTCCAGCGCCGCCGCGGCACCCGCGTAGTCCGGGTCGTCGTCGAGCGTCGCACCCATCACCGTGTAGTACAGCGTGGCGTCGTGCAGATCCCCCGATACCTTCGCATCGGTGATCGTGACCCCGGCGAGACGAGGATCTTTGATCTCGTACTCGATGGCCGAGGCCACGATCGTGGAGATCCGCTTGGCGAGTCGTTTCGCGCGTGCAGGATCAGCCACTTCTAGGTACGTGCTTTCTCGACGAGTTCGTACGTCTCGATGACATCGCCTTCCTTGATGTCGGAGTACGTCAGCGTCAGACCGCATTCGTAACCGTCGCGCACCTCGGTGACGTCGTCCTTCTCCCGGCGCAGCGAGGACACCGTGAGATTCTGCGCGACCACCACGTTGTCGCGCAGCAGGCGTGCCTTGGCGTTACGCCGCATGATGCCCGAGGTGACCAGGCAGCCGGCGATGTTGCCGACCTTCGACGACCGGAAGATGGCGCGGATCTCGGCGCGGCCGAGCTCCTTCTCCTCGTAGACCGGCTTGAGCATGCCCTTGAGCGCGCTCTCGATCTCGTCGATGGCCTGGTAGATCACCGAGTAGTACCGGATCTCCACACCTTCGCGGTTCGCGAGCTCGGTCGCCTTGCCCTCGGCGCGGACGTTGAAGCCGATGATGATCGCGTCCGACGCCGACGCCAGGTTGACGTTGGTCTCGGTGACGCCACCGACGCCACGGTCGATGACCCGCAGCTCGACCTCGTCGTCGACCTGGATGCCCAGCAGGGCCTCCTCGAGCGCCTCGACCGTACCGGCGTTGTCGCCCTTGAGGATCAGGTTCAGCTGGCTGGTTTCCTTCAGCGCCGAATCCAGGTCCTCGAGGCTGATCCGCTTGCGGCTGCGGGCGGCCAGCGCGTTGCGCTTGCGCGCGCTGCGCCGGTCGGCGATCTGGCGGGCGATGCGGTCCTCGTCGACGACGAGGAAGTTGTCACCGGCGCCGGGCACCGACGTGAAGCCGACGACCTGGACGGGACGCGACGGCAGCGCCTCTTCGACGTCCTCGCCGTGCTCGTCGACCATGCGGCGGACACGTCCGTAGGCGTCGCCTGCCACCACCGAGTCGCCGACGCGCAGCGTGCCGCGCTGGATCAGCACAGTCGCCACCGGTCCGCGGCCACGGTCGAGGTGTGCCTCGATCGCCACGCCCTGGGCCTCCATGTCGGGGTTGGCCCGCAGGTCCAGTGCGGCGTCGGCGGTCAGCACGACCGCTTCCAGCAAGGCCTCGATGTTGGTGCCCTGCTTGGCCGAGATGTCGACGAACATGGTGTCGCCGCCGTAGTCCTCGGGGATCAGCCCGTATTCGGTGAGCTGACCGCGAATCTTCTGCGGGTCGGCACCTTCCTTGTCGATCTTGTTGACCGCAACCACGATCGGCACGTCGGCGGCCTGCGCGTGGTTGATCGCTTCCACCGTCTGCGGCATGACGCCGTCGTCGGCGGCGACCACGAGGATCGCGATGTCGGTGGCCTTCGCACCGCGGGCACGCATGGCGGTGAACGCCTCGTGACCCGGGGTGTCGATGAAGGTGATCGGCCGGACAGTGCCGTCGAGGTCGACCTCGACCTGGTAGGCACCGATGTGCTGGGTGATGCCGCCTGCCTCGCCCTCGCGGACGCTGGCGTTCCGGATGGTGTCCAGCAGTCGGGTCTTGCCGTGGTCGACGTGGCCCATGACGGTGACCACCGGCGGGCGGACCTCCAGGTCCTCCTCGCCGCCTTCGTCCTCGCCATAGGTGAGATCGAACGATTCCAGCAGCTCGCGGTCCTCGTCCTCGGGCGAGACGACCTGCACGACGTAGTTCATCTCGCTACCGAGCAGCTCAAGCGTCTCGTCACCGACCGACTGAGTCGCGGTGACCATCTCGCCGAGGTTGAACAGCGCCTGCACGAGCGAAGCCGGGTTGGCATTGATCTTGTCGGCGAAGTCGGACAGCGACGCGCCGCGGGCCAGCCGGATGGTCTCGCCGTTGCCGTGCGGCAACCGCACACCACCGACCACGGGGGCCTGCATGTTCTCGTACTCGGCGCGTTTCGCCCGCTTCGACTTGCGGCCACGCTTGGGCGCACCGCCGGGGCGACCGAACGCACCCGCGGCACCGCCGCGCTGGCCGGGGCGGCCACCGCCGCCACCGCCACCCGGACGACCACGGAAGCCTCCAGCAGCCGCGCCGCCTGCGCCGCCACCAGCGCCGGCACCGCCGCCGCGGTAATTACCGCCGCCACCGCCGCCGGGACGACCACCCTGACCGGCACCGCCGGGACGGGGGCCACCGCCGGGACGCGGGCCGGGACGGGGTCCGCCACGGCCGGGCGCACCGGCGCCCGCCGGACGCGGCGGCATGTTGCCCGGAGACGGACGCGGTCCGCCGCCCGGACGCGGAGCCCCGGGACGGGGCTGCGGCCGCGGAATGGGACGCTCCGCAGGCTGCTGCGTGGAGAACGGGTTGTTGCCGACGCGCGGGGCGCGCGGCGCGGGCTTGGGTGCCGGACCCGGCCTCGGGCCGGGTGTGGCGCCCGGAGTCGGGCGCGGCGCCGGGGTGGGCGTCGCGGCCGGGGCGCTCGCTGCGGGCGCTGGCGCGGACGGCGCGGGCGCGCTCGGCGCGGCGGCCGGTGGTGGCGGTGCAGCGGGCTTGGGTGCGGACGGCTTCACCGGCGCGGACGGCGTCGGTGCGGCGGCCGCTGCGGGTGCCGGCTTGGCCGGGGGGCCCGGCCGTGCTGCCGTGGCCGGCGTCGGGCCGGACGGCTTGGGAGCCGCGGCGGCGCCGTTACCGGCGGCCTGCTGGCTACGGGGTTTGTCATCGGCTTTCTTGCCGGCCCTCGAATCAGACTTCGTGCCGAACGTTTCGCGCAGCCGACGCGCGACCGGCGCCTCCACCGTGGAGGACGCCGACTTGACGAACTCGCCCTGCTCTTTGAGCGTTGCTAAGAGTTCTTTACTTGTGACACCGAGTTCCTTGGCCAACTCGTGTACACGGGCCTTACCTGCCACTACATCTCCTCATCTGGAGGCAACAGCGGTGGTAGGCGCCGCGCCTCGGGTTTAGCTATGACGCATGGTCATCGGGACTTCACGGTGTGCTCATGTTCTTCGCTACCTGTTCTCTTGACCGGGGTGATCGGGCGTCCCAAGTCTCTCGACAAAGGCGACCACCGCGGATGTATCCGGTGAACCGGTGATTCGCAGTGCTCGTGCGAAGGCCCGCCGCCGGACTGCCACCTGTGCGCACTGCTGGTCGGGGTGCAACCAAGCACCTCGCCCGGGCAGGCTTGCCGTGGTGTCAACGGTGACGGCGCACTCGCCGTTCCCGTCTGTCACTGCGACTACACGAAGCAGTTCGGCGGCCAACTCTCGCTTCCGGCAGCCGATACATGTCCGCACCGGGCCGGCAGGGGTGCCGGGGCTGCGTTCACGCGTCGAAGCCGGAGTCTCGCGCTGGATCACGGCTGAGTCTACCGCCCCATGCCTTGTGATTTGAAACGCCGGTCACTGCCGTCAATCGTGTACCGCCCCGTGCCGGGCATCCGAGTCGGGCGCGGCGGCCGCATCGCTGCGAATATCGATGCGCCAGCCCGTCAACCTGGCGGCCAACCTGGCATTTTGACCTTCCTTGCCGATCGCGAGCGAAAGTTGGAAATCCGGCACGACGACGCGCGCCGCCCGGCCTGCCTCGTCGATCACCGAGACCGAGACGACTTTGGCCGGCGACAGCGCGTTGGCGACGAACCGCGACGGGTCCTCGTCGTAGTCGATGATGTCGATCTTCTCGCCCGACAGCTCGCTCATCACGTTGCGCACCCGCTGCCCCATCGGCCCGATGCAGGCACCCTTGGCGTTGAGGCCGGGGACCCGGGACGTGACGGCGATCTTGGACCGGTGCCCGGCCTCGCGGGCCACCGCGACGATCTCGACCGAGCCGTCGGCGATCTCGGGCACCTCGAGCGAGAACAGCTTGCGCACGAGGTTCGGGTGGGTGCGCGACAACGTGATCAGCGGCTCACGGGCACCACGCGTCACACCGACGACGTAGCAACGCAGCCGATCGCCGTGTTCGTAGCGCTCACCCGGCACCTGCTCGGCGGAGGGGATGACACCCTCCGAGCCCTTGGTCTCGCTGCCCATCCGCACCACCACAAGTCCCCTGGCGTTGGCACGGGCATCGCGCTGGATCACCCCGGCGACGATGTCGCCTTCCCGGGCGGAGAACTCGCCGTAGTTCTTCTCGTTCTCCGCGTCGCGCAGCCGCTGCAGAATCACCTGGCGTGCCGTGGTCGCCGCGATCCGGCCGAAACCCTCTGGTGTGTCGTCCCATTCGTGGATGACGTTGCCGTCGGCATCGGTTTGGCGCGCGATCACCTTCACCACACCGGTCTTGCGATCGATGTCGATGCGGGCGTCGGGCTCGTGCCCCTCGGTGTGGCGGTAGGCCGTCAACAGTGCCGATTTGATGGTCTCCACGACCACGTCGACCGTGATGCCCTTGTCAGCTTCGATGGCATGCAGCGCAGCCATGTCGATGTTCATGCCCGGGCCCCCTTCCCAGTTTGTCCGGCGAGCTCCAACTCACGACGGTTAGGTGGTGAAAACTCAACTTGCACAACAGCTTTGGCGACCTCATCAAGCGGAATCTCGCGAATTGCGAAGTCCCGCGGCCCGTCTGGCACCACCACCTGCAGAGTCTGGCCGTCCGTCGCGCCGATTCTGGCGGTCAACTGTGCGCCGTCGGTGAGCGTGAGCTCGGCCTTGCGGCCGCGGGCGCGCCGGAAGTGCTTCTCGGTGGTCAACGGGCGGTCCACGCCTGGCGAGGTGACTTCGAGCACATACGGCGTGTTGCCCCGATCCACCTGATCGAGTAGTTCCGAGGCCTTGCGGGACAGCGTCGCAATCGAGTCCAGATCCAGCCCCTCGTCGCCGTCGGCCACCACCGTGATGCGGGGTGGGCGCGCGGCAGCGTCGATCACGACATCGTCGATTTCATAACCGGCGCGCGCGAACTCGCCGTCAAGTAGCTCGATCACCTGCTGCTGCGACGGTAGACCCGCAGACCGCAAATTTGGATCCGGTGCCACGGCGAGCTCCTCATCTTGAGTTGTCCGGACACGATTCCGCGGTAACTCCCCCTGGAATCGCCTATCCACGATACGCCAGGCCCGCGGTAGCAAGCGTTAATCGGATTTCGACGGTCGCGAATGTCGTGTACCTGCGGCCGCGGAGCCCGCGCTGCGCCGCGGCTCGGCAATGGCAGGATGTTCTGGTGCCGAGCGCCCTGACGAATATCAGCCGGCGGCGGGCGTTGTTCTCGGCCGCGGCCCTGGCCCTGCTGGGCGCAACCGCCGCCGCCTGCGGTACGACGCCACCGCCGCCCGAACTCGCCGACCTCACCGCCCAGCTCGACCGCGCGCGTGCCGACAGCAAGCTCGCGGCCGATGCCGCCGCCGCACTGCCCTCGCAAGCACCTGCGGCAAGGGCACTGACGGCCGTGGCCGACGAGCGCTCCGCGCATGCCCAGGCGCTTTCGGACGAGTTGACGCGCATGACCGGCGAGATCCCGGCATCGGCCACATCGTCGCCGCCGTCGACGTCCCCGGCACCCACGGCCGCCCAGGCACCGGCGCCGGGTGTCGACGACGTGGTCACCGCCCTCGAACAGTCCGCGCAGAGCGCCACCGACCTCGTCCCGCGGCTCTCCGGCTACCGAGCCGGGCTCGTGGGGTCGATCGCCGCGTCGTGCACGGCCGCCTACACCGTCGCCCTCGGCGGTGCGCAATGACGTCGCCCGAATCCGCACCGGCACGGCCGACGTCTGCCGCCGACGGCGCACTGTTCGACGCGGTGGCCACCGAGCACGGCATCATCTACGGCTACGGGCTGGTCTCGGCGCATTCCAGCCCCGAAGAGAACTCGCTCGTCGCGGCGGCGATGGCCGAGCACCGGGCGCGGCGTGAGGCCGCGATCGAAATGCTCAACGGGCGCTCGGTCGCCGCGCCGCTACCCGCCGCCGGCTATCAGTTG
Organism: Mycobacterium venezuelense; assembly: GCF_054919535.1. Classification (NCBI taxonomy): domain Bacteria; kingdom Bacillati; phylum Actinomycetota; class Actinomycetes; order Mycobacteriales; family Mycobacteriaceae; genus Mycobacterium; species Mycobacterium venezuelense. Next base: position 53,436 of record NZ_JBONDW010000007.1, on the reverse strand, counting down.
CCGGCGCAGGTCAAGAATCCGACCGATGCCGCCAACCTGGCGGTCCGGATGGAACAGGACGCCGCGGTGGCCTGGCGCGCGGTCCTGGAGCAGGCCACTACCAGCGAAGACCGCTCATTCGCGGTGACCGCGCTGACCGAGGCCGCGGTGACCGCGGCGAAGTGGAGCGCGTTCCTCGACGTCTGGCCGGTCACCGTCGCGTTTCCGGGCGGCGCCGAATGAACGCCGCGGGCTAACCGGCGAGCGCCGACGAGATCTCGGCCGCCGCGCCGTCGACGGCCACCTCGCGTGTCTCGCCCGTGAAGCGGTTGCGCAGTTCGACGACGCCGTCCGCCCAGCCACGGCCAACGACGACGATCCACGGCATGCCGAGCAGTTCGGCGTCCTTGAACTTCACGCCTGGCGAAGCCTGGCGGTCGTCGAAGAGCACCTCGTGGCCGAGCCGGTCGAGATCGGCCACCAGTTCGGCCGCACCGGTGCGGGCCGCGGCGTCCTTGTTGGCCACCACGACGTGCACGTCGAACGGCGCGACCGAGGACGGCCAGCGCAACCCGAGCTCGTCGTGCTGCTGTTCGGCGATCACCGCGACGAGCCGGGACACGCCGATGCCGTAGGAGCCCATGGTCAGCCGCACCGGCTTGCCGTCCTCGCCCAGAACGTCGGCGGTGAATGCGTCGGCATACTTGCGGCCCAGCTGGAAGATGTGGCCGATCTCGATGCCCCGGGCGGAGGTCAGCACGCCGGCACCGTCAGGCGAGAGGTCGCCGTCGCGCACCTCGGCCGCCTCGATGGTGCCGTCTGGGGTGAAATCACGCCCTGCCACGAGTCCGACGACGTGCCTGTTGGGTGCATCGGCACCGGTGATCCATGCCGTGCCCGACACCACGCGGGGATCGACGAGATAGCGAACTCCATTGTCCTGCAGGGCTTTCGGACCCACATATCCCTTGACGAGGAATGGGTTCTTAGCGAAGTCGGCGTCGTCGAGCAAGGCGAATTCTGCGGGTTCGAGCGCGGCGCCGAGCCGCTTCTCGTCGACCTCACGGTCGCCGGGCACCCCCACGCCGAGCAATTCCCATTCGCCGCCGGGCTCGCGCGTCTTGAGCAGGACGTTCTTGAGGGTGTCGGCCGCGGTGATCTCGCGACCGAGATCGGCCGAGTTGGCCCATTCGACCAGCGTCGCGATGGTCGGCGTGTTCGGGGTGTCGTACACCTTGGCCTCGGGCTGGCCTTCGATCGGCAGTTCCTCGGGCGCGCGGGTGATCACGGCTTCGACGTTCGCGGCGTACCCCGATTCCAGGCAGCGCACGAAGGTGTCCTCGCCGACCTCGCTCTCGGCCAGGAACTCTTCGGATGCGCTGCCGCCCATCGCCCCCGACACCGCGGAGACGATCACGTACCGCACTCCGAGCCGGGAGAAGATGCGCTGATATGCCTCGCGGTGCGCGTGATAGGCGGTCTTGAGCCCGTCATCGTCGACGTCGAACGAGTACGAGTCCTTCATCACGAATTCCCGGCCGCGCAGGATGCCGGCGCGCGGCCGCGCCTCGTCGCGGTACTTCGTCTGGATTTGGTACAGCAGCACCGGGAAGTCCTTGTACGAGGAGTACTCCCCCTTGACCGTGAGAGTGAAGATCTCCTCGTGCGTCGGGCCGAGCAGGTAGTCGTTGCCCCGCCGGTCCTGCAGGCGGAACAGGGTGTCGCCGTACTCGGTCCACCGGTTGGTGGTCTCGTACGGTGTGCGCGGCAGCAGGGCGGGCAGCAGGATCTCCTGGCCGCCGATCGCGTTCATCTCGGTCCGGACGATGTTCTCGATCTTGCGCAGCACCCGCAGCCCCAGCGGCAGCCAGCTGTAGATGCCAGGGCCCACCGGACGGACGTACCCGGCCCGGATGAGCAGCTTGTGGCTGGGCACTTCGGCGTCGGCGGGGTCGTCGCGGAGGGTTCGCAGGAACAGCTCGGACATACGGGTGATCACAGCCGACAACCTTAAAGCGTCGCCTTCAGTCGCGGCCCTGCCAGGTGCAGATGCACGCTTCGTTGCCTTCGGCGTCGGCGAGCACCCAGAACGCCGGCGCGGCCTCGTCACTGAGCAGTGTGCCGCCCGCGGCGAGCGCGGCGTCGATGCGTGCCGGGGCCGCGTCGTGCGGCACGTCGATGTCGAGGTGGATCCGGTTGCGTTGCGCGCGTGGGGAATCCATCTGCTGGAACCAGATGGCCGGGCCGCGGCCGAACGGGTCGACGAGTCCCGCGTTGAGATCGGCCAGTCCGGGCTCGTCCTGGTAGCCGGTGACCGCCTTCCAGAACGGCCGGACGGCTGCGATGTCGAGCGCGTCGATCGCGATCTCGAACGACTGGATCACCTCATGGCCGACGGCCATCTCGAACCCCCGGCCGGACAGGGCCTGCGACACCGCGTGTGCCAATTCGAGGTCACGCGTCGTCACTGTGCCGGTGTGCACCGACTGCAATCGCAGGATCGCGCGGTCCGCGCGGATGTCGACGCTCAGGTGCCTCGACGCGTCAGCGCCCGCGGCGGCGACGGCGTGAGACGCGGCCGCCACGGCGTCGGACATCGACGGCACGAGCACCTCGGTGTACACGGCACCGAGCACCAGACGCCAGCCCAGTGGTCCGACCGCGTCGGAAATGTGTTGGCGGGTCAGTTTGTCGCCCACGTGGTCAGCGTAGCGGCGAGCGGATCAGTCGACCTCGATCTCGCCTGCGTCCATCGCGTCTTTGACGTCCTGCGCGTGCGCGACTTGTTCGGAGGTGTAGCCGATGAACAGCGCCGCGCCGCCGACGAGAACCGCCACCGCGGCGACCCACAGCAGGCCGTAGGTGTAGGCCGCGTCCAGGGCGGCCAGCTGCGGCTCGTTCATGTCCTTGACCGGGCCGGTGGTGCCGCCCAGATACAGGGTGCGCGACGTGATGACGGCCTGGATCACGGCCAGCACGAGCGGGCCGCCCAGGTTCTGCAGCATGAGCGCGATGGCCGAGGCCGGGCCGATCCGGTCGAAGCCGACGCCCGCGATGGCCGACAGGGTCAGCGGGACCACGATCATGCCGATCCCGATGCCGCCGATGGTGATCGGCAGAACCAGGTTGGGGAAGTACGGGATGCCGCGGTGCAGCGTCGAGCCGTAGATCATGGCGCCGAGCACGAGGATGCCGCCGGCGATCACGAGCACGCGCGGCGGGAACGTCCGCACCAGTTGCGAGGACGCACCGAGACCGATGCCCATGCCGATCACGAACGGGATGAAGCCGATACCGGCGTGCAGCGCGCTGTAGCCCAGAATGTCCTGCACGTACAGACCGATGAGCACGGTCAGGGTGAACAGCACACCGCCGGCCAGGAAGATGGCGGCGAAGGTGGCCACGCGGTTGCGCTCGTGAAACAGGTCGAACGGTACGACGGGGTTCTCCGCGTTGCGCTCGGCGATCAGGAAGGCGAGGCCGAAGACCGCAGCGGCCGCCCCGGAGCCCAGCGTGATGGGCGACAGCCAGCCGCTCTCGGGCCCCTGGGTGAAGGCGAACACCGCGGCCGTGCAGGCCAGCGTCGCCAGCAGCGCACCTGCGGCGTCGAGCTTCATCCGCTCGCGGTTCGTCTCGCGCAGCGCGGTGCGAGCCAGGTAGAGCATCACGAGCCCGATCGGCACGTTGACCAGGAAGGCCCAGCGCCACGACACCTCGGTCAGCGCCCCGCCGACGACCAGGCCCATCACCGAGCCGATCGCGGTCATCGCGCCGAACACCGCGGTGGCGGCGTTACGGGCGGGACCCTTGGGGAACGTGGTGGCGACGAGCGCGAGGCCGGTCGGCGACGCGATCGCCGCACCGATGCCCTGCAGCAGTCGCGCGATCACCAGCGTGGCCTCGTTCCAGGCGATGCCGCACAAGATCGAGGCGATCGTGAACAGCGCGACACCGACGATGAACGTCCGCTTGCGGCCGATCGTGTCGCCCAGCCGTCCACCGAGCAGCATCAGGCCGCCGAACGTCAGCACATATGCCGTGATGACCCAGCTACGTCCGGCGTCGGACAGGCCGAGCTCGTCCTGAATCTGCGGCAACGCGACGATCGCGACCGTGCTGTCCATGGTGGCGAGCAGCTGCATACCGCCGATCGCGATGACCGCCGACAGGAATCCCCAGGACGGGAACCAGGACGGGAGACGGGCTGCCAGCCCCTCGCGTCGTCCGGCCTCGCCGGTGGCCGGGATGTACACCGGAAGAGCCCGGTCCGCCCCGCTGTCAGCGCCACGTTCGATGGCTGCGCGCTCTGCATCATTGAGAGCCGTCATACCGGGCTACCTTACAGTAATCTTAAGAATCCTTTAACCGGCGAAGCCCGCAACCTGGCCGATCACGATGATGGCCGGAGGCCGAATTCCTTCCTCACGAATACGGTCCGGCGCGTCGCCGAGCGTCGCCCGCAGTGTCCGCTGCGCGACAGTGGTGCCGTGCTGTACCACCAGCACCGGAGTATCCGCAGGTCGTCCGCCTTCCAGCAGAACCTTGGCGAACAGTTCGATGCGCTCGACGGCCATCAGAAGCACGATCGTGCCGCCCATCGCGGCCAGCGCATTCCAATTCACTAACGATTCCGGGTGCCCCGGCGCGACATGGCCGCTGACCACCACAAACTCGTGCGTCATGCCGCGATGCGTGACCGGGACGCCGGCCAGCGCCGGTACGGCTATGGCGCTTGTCACACCGGGCACCACGGTGACGGGGATGCCCTCCTCTGCGCACGCGAGCACCTCCTCGTAACCGCGCGCGAAGACGAACGGGTCACCGCCTTTGAGGCGCACCACGAACTTGCCCTGCTTCGCACGGTCGACGAGCACTTGATTGATGGCGTCCTGGGCCATGGCGCGCCCATAAGGGATCTTCGCGGCGTCGATCACCTCGACGTGCGGGCCGATCTCGGCGAGCAGCTCCTGCGGCGCGAGCCGATCGGCGACGACGACGTCGGCGCGCGCCAGCAACCGGCGCCCGCGCACGGTGATCAGTTCGGGATCCCCCGGACCGCCGCCCACGAGGGCCACCCCGGCGGTGACCTCACCCGGCACCTCCGCGGTGATCACGCCCTGCTGCAGCGCCTCGTGGATCGCGGAGCGGATCGCCGCCGAGCGCCGGTGCTCGCCACCCGCGAGCACGCCAACCGAAAGACCGTCGTAGTCGAACGTCGCCGGAGTCACCGCCGAACCTTCCCGCGCGATGTCGGCGCGGACGCAGAAAATACGGCGCTGCTCGGCCTCGGCGGCAATGGCCGCGTTCACGTCGTGATCGTCGGTGGCCGCGATCACGTACCAGGCGCCCTCCAGGTCGCCCGCGCGGAAGTCCCGCAGCTGCAGGGTGATCCCCGGATCGTCTTTGGACAGGGCCTCGACCGCCGGGCTGGCGGCGCGCGCGATGACGTGTACGTCTGCGCCGTTGGCGATCAGCAGAGGCAGCCGGCGCTGTGCGACGGTTCCGCCGCCGACAACGACGACCTTCTTGCCGGAAAGGCGCAGGCCGACGAGGTAGGCATTCTCTGAAGTCACATTCCTCCTCGCGTGCGGATCACCCGCCGAGCTTAGAGCGTGCCGCCGAGGCCACGAAGCGGGTGATGGCCTGCGGGTGCGCCGCGGGGTGGGTGTGCAGGTAGCCCGCATGCACACCGCGATGCACCGCGCCGTCGCGCCGGGTGGCCTGGTTGGGCGTGGCGAAGGCCCAGGCCGGCGGATGGTCATCGACGAACGTGACTGTGGTGCGGTGGAATTCGTGTCCGGTGACGCGGTCGCCCGCGTTGTGCAGCGATGAGTCGACCACCGCGACCGCGTCGCGGTAGCCGAGGGTGAGGCGCTCGGTGAACCGCGCCGAGCCGGCCAGCACCCCACACATCGGCGCCCCGTCGAGATCGTCGACGAGGTAGGTGAGCCCGGCGCACTCGGCATGCACCGGCGCCCCGCGCGCGGCGAGGTCACGGATCTGCTGGCGGACAACGTCGTTGGCGGACAGTTCGGCGGAGAACTGCTCGGGGAAACCGCCGGGCAGCACCAGGGCGTCGGTACCGGCGGGCAAGGGGTCGACCAGTGGATCGAACTCGGCGACATGGGCGCCCGCGGCGCGCAGCAGTTCACCGTGCTCGGTGTAGCCGAAGCTGAAGGCCTTACCCGCCGCCAAGGCGACCGTGACATCGGTCACCGGCTCGGCCGTGGCCGGATCCCACGGGTGCGCACCGACCCCACAGCCTGCGGTCGCGACCACGGCCGCCAAGTCGATGTGGCGGGCCATCAGCTCGGTCATCGCGGCCACCGCGGCGCGCGCCTGCCTGCCGTGCTCGACGGCCGTGATGAGTCCGAGATGTCTTGACGGCACGGATAATTCGTCGGATCGCGGGATCGCACCGAACACCTCGACACCCGCATGTTCGCAGGCATGCCGCAGCACCGCCTCATGGCGTGGCGACCCGACCCGGTTGAGGATGACCCCTGCGATCCGCACCGCCGAGTCGAACGTGAGAAACCCGTGCAACAACGCCGCGATGCTCTGACTCTGGCCTCGCGCGTCCACGACCAGGACGACCGGCGCGCCGAGCAGTCCCGCGACCTGCGCGGCCGACCCCCGCGGGGTGCCGGTCATATGGTCTTCGATACGGCCGTCGAACAAACCCATGACGCCTTCGACAACCGCGAGATCCGCACCGGCACTGCCATGGCGATAGAGCGGACCGATCAGATTCTCGCCCACCAGCACGGGGTCGAGATTGCGTCCCGGGCGCCCCGCGGCCATGGCGTGATAGCCCGGGTCGATGAAATCCGGCCCCACCTTGAACGGGGCAACGGTATGGCCGGCCTTGCGCAGCGCCCCGATCAGACCCGTTGCCACCGTGGTCTTTCCACTTCCCGACGCAGGCGCGGCGATCACCACCGCCGGAGTGGGGACGGCGCTCACCTCAACACCGCGAGCGTGCGTTTCTGTTGCCCGGCACGCCGCCGAACAGCAGCACTTCGCGCACGCTCACCACTCGATGCCCTTCTGTCCCTTGCGACCGGCGTCCATCGGGTGCTTGATCTTGGTCATCTCGGTGACCAGATCGGCGGCTTCGACCAGAGCCTGCGGCGCGTCGCGGCCGGTGATCACGACGTGCTGGCGGCCAGGACGCTCCGCGAGCGTGGCCACCACCTCGTCGACGTCGACCCAACCCCACTTCAACGGATAGGTGAACTCGTCGAGCACATAGAAATCGTGGCGTTCCTCGGCGAGCCTGCGGCGGATCTCGGCCCAGCCGTCTGCCGCGGCCGCGGCATGATCGTCCTCACTGCCGTGTTTGCGCGTCCACGACCAGCCCGAGCCCATCTTGTGCCACTCCACCGGACCGCCGGCCCCGTGCTCGTCGTGCAAGCGGCCGAGCTCGCCGAACACCGCCTCCTCGCCCACTTTCCACTTGGCACTCTTCACGAACTGGAACACCGCGATCGAGAACCCCTGGTTCCACGCTCGCAGCGCCATACCGAACGCGGCAGTCGACTTACCCTTACCCGGCCCGGTGTGCACGGCCAGCAGCGGCGCATTGCGACGAGCGCGCGTCGTCAGGCCGTCATCGGGTACGGCAACCGGCTGCCCCTGTGGCATCGACAGTCCTTCCTACGCGGCCTGCGACTGAGTTTTCACCAGCCGCGTCAGCTCATCGGCCCGCAGCTGTTCCAGTCGGACCGCGGGGGCGCCCAGCTGCTGGGCCAGATCCTGCGCCAGACCCAGTCGTACGAACGACGTCTCGCAGTCGACCACCACCGCGGCCGCACCCTCGGCGACCAGCCGGGCCGCGGCCTGCCGACTGCGTCCGAGCGGATCGGCTCCGCCGGTCGCGCGGCCATCGGTGAGCACGACGACCAAGCTGCGCCGGGCCCGGTCACGCGCTTTCTCCCGCACCACGACGTCCCGTGCGGCCAGCAGCCCTTGCGCGAGCGGGGTTTTCCCGCCGGTGTCGACGCATGCCAGGCGGCGGCTCGCGATGTGCACCGACGACGTCGGCGGCAGCAGCAGCTGAGCGTCCTGCTGCCGGAACGTGATCACCGCGACCTTGTCCCGGCGTTGGTAGGCGTCGCGCAGCAGTGACAATGTCGCGCCGGTGACGGCCGACATCCGGTCCCGGGCCGCCATCGAGCCCGAGGCATCGACGACGAAGATGACCAGATTGCCTTCTCGCCCTTCGCGAATGGCGCGGCGGACATCATCGGGTCGGGGCTGTGGGCGTCCCGCGGCCTGTTGCCGGCCCGCCGTGGCCAGCAGCGTGCCGAACACGTGCAGTCCGTGGCCGGCGCCGGGTTCCGCGGTGGCCGCGATGGGCGTGCCGGTGCGGTTGCGTGCCCGCGACCGTCTGCCCGGCGCGCCCTCACCGACCCCGGGGACGACGAGCGCCTTCGTCCGGAACACCGCCGACGGCGGTCCGCTCTGGCGGGTGGCCGACGACTTTCCCGGCGACTGGGCCGACGAATCACCGTGCGACGGTTGGCCGTCGGCGTTCGCGCCGCCTCCCGGCGGATCGGGCTCGGGCTCGGGCTCGGACGACTCGGACGCGGACTCTCCCGCCTGCCGCAACGCCTCGTCGAGGCGGTCCGGGTCGAGGCCGGGGTCGTCGAACGGATCGCGACGACGCCGGTGCGGCAGCGCCAGCTCGGCGGCCACCCGGATGTCTTCCTCCTCGACCGTGCGGCTCGCGCGCCATGCCGCATGGGCCACCGCGGTGCGCGCCACGACGAGATCGGCGCGCATCCCATCGACGTCGAACGCAGCGCACAGGGCAGCGATACGGCGTAATTCACTGTCCGGCAACACAACTGAGGCGACTGCCGCTTGCGCCGCGGCGATGCGTCGAGACAATTCGGCGTCGGCGTCGGCGTACCGACGCACGAACGCCTCGGGATCGGCTTCGAAATCCATGCGCGCGCGGATGACGTCGACTCGCACGTCGACATCGCGCGACGCCGTGACGTCCACGGTCAGGCCGAACCGGTCGAGCAGCTGGGGGCGCAGCTCGCCCTCTTCGGGATTCATGGTGCCGATCAACACGAATCGCGCGTCGTGTGAATGGGATATGCCGTCCCGCTCGACGTGGACGCGGCCCATCGCGGCCGCGTCGAGCAGCACGTCGACGAGGTGGTCGTGCAGCAGATTGACCTCGTCGACGTAGAGCACGCCGCCGTGCGCGCGAGCCAGAAGCCCTGGCGAGAAGGCATGTTCGCCGTCGCGCAGGACTTTCTGCAGGTCCAGTGAGCCGACCACGCGGTCCTCGGTCGCCCCGATGGGCAACTCCACGAGCCTGGCATCGTGATCGACCGCGGCGAGTATCGCCGCCAGGCCACGCACGGCCGTCGACTTCGCGGTGCCCTTCTCGCCGCGGATCAGCACGCCGCCGATCTCGGGCCGCACCGCGCACAGCACCAGCGCCAGCTTGAGGCGGTCCTGGCCGACGAGCGCGCTGAACGGATACGTATGCAAACCAGCCGATGTCACGATTGCTCGGTATCCACACGCGATCCGGCACGCACCATGGGCACGTGCGGTATGCCGTCGTCGAGGAACTCGTCACCGTCGCGCACGAAACCGTGCTGGGCGTACATGTCCTCCAGATATGTCTGTGCGTTGATGTGGCACGGATAGTCACCGACCTCGGCCAGCGCGGCCTGCATCAGCCGAGTGGTGTGTCCGTGGCCACGGGCGCTGCGCTTCGTACACACCCGCCCGATGCGGAATGCCTTTTCGCCGCCGGGATGCTCCTCCATGAGCCGAAGCGTCGAGATCACCTCGCCGTCGGGCCCTTCCAGCCAGAAATGGCGGGTCTCGGCGAGCAGATCCCGGCCGTCCAGCTCCGGGTAGGGCGTGGCCTGCTCGACGACGAAGACCTCGATGCGGAGTTTGAGCAACTCGTAGAGCGTTGGGACGTCGAGATCTTTGGCCCAGCTGCGGCGCAATGCGACCGTCATCTGCCTGCCGCCGTCACACCGTCACGGGTGCGCCGGCAGTGCCCGACTCAGTGCCCGACCCGACGTCCGCCGTGGGATCCAGCTTGAGCACCTTGGTACCCCAATCCCACACCTCCGCGAACAGACCGGGTTCGTCGGACAGCTTGGTGCCGAGCGACGGGATCATCTCTTTGAGTCTGGGTGCCCAGCCCTGGTAGCGGTCACCGAAGCACCGCTCGAGCACATCGAGCATGGCGGGCACGGCCGTCGAGGCACCCGGCGAGGCACCGAGCAAGCCGGCGATGCTGCCGTCGGCGGCCGTGAGCACCGTGGTGCCGAACTCGAGCACGCCTCCGGCGCCCTTGCGCCGGATGACCTGAACGCGCTGCCCGGCGATGACCAATTCCCAATCGGAATCGACTGCGCTCGGCGCGAATTCGCGCAACGTATCGACGCGGGCCGGCTCACTGAGCAGCAGCTGGCCGACCAGGTACTTGACCAGACCCATTTCGGTCAGGCCGACACCGAGCATGGACGCGAGGTTGTTCGGTTTGACCGACAGCGGCAGATCGGTGAGCTTGCCTTGCTTGAGGAACTTGGGTGTCCAGCCGGCGAACGGCCCGAACAACAGGTAGGACTTGCCGTTGATCACCCGGGTGTCGAGGTGGGGCACCGACATCGGCGGTGCGCCCAGCGGCGGCAGGCCGTACACCTTGGCGCGGTGCCGGGCGGTCAGTTCCGGATTGCCGGTGCGCAGGAACTGGCCGCCGACCGGGAAGCCGCCGAATCCCTTGGCCTCGGCGATGCCGGCCTTCTGCAACAGCGGCAGGGCCCCGCCGCCGGCACCGACGAAGACGAACTTCGCGTTGATCTTGCGCTTGGCACCGGTGCGGCGGTTGAGCACCTTGAGCGTCCAGGTGCCGTCGGAGTTCTTGCTCAGATCGCGGACGTCGTGGCCGAACAATGTGGTCATGCCGCGCTGCGCGGTGTAGCCGATCAGCTGCCGCGACAACGAACCGAAGTCGACGTCGGTGCCGTCCTCGGCCCAGTTCAGCGCGACGGGGTCGGAGAAGTCACGCTTGGCGGCCATGAACGGCAGCCTGCGGGTGAACTCGTCCTTGTCGTCGATGAACTCCATCGAGGCGAACAAGGGGTTGCCGACCAGCGCCTCGTACCGACGGCGGAGATAGTCGACGTTCGCGGCGCCGTGCACGAAGCTCACGTGCGGTACGGGGTTGAGGAAGCTACGCACGTCGGGCAGGACACCGTTCTCCACGGCGTACGCCCAGAACTGCCGCGATACCTGGAACTGCTCGTTGACGTTGACGGCTTTGCTGATGTCGATCGTGCCGTCGGTGCGCTCGGGCGTGTAGTTGAGTTCGCACAGCGCCGAGTGACCGGTGCCGGCGTTGTTCCACGGATCGCTGCTCTCGGCTGCCGCACCGTCGAGCCGTTCGACGAGTGTGATCGACCAGTTCGGCTCGAGCAGCCGGATGAAGGTGCCCAGCGTCGCGCTCATGATGCCGGCGCCAACCAGCACGACGTCTGTTTTCGCGGTCGTACCTACGTTTGCCTCAGACACCCTGATCGCTAGTCCTTCGTAATCGCGCGGCCCGTCCCCGTTGACGGCTGGTACTTATGCTCAGGTTATCGCGCGCCGGTTCCCGGTTGGCCGGGCATACCAGTGCTGTCTGTCACCCGCAGCCCGTCGAAGAGCAACGCCGGCAGGCGGCCGCGCCCGCCCTCGTCCTGATGCCCTTGCCTGCTCATCCACGCGATCGACGCACGATCGGCTTCCTGTCCGCCCTGCGACTCCGACAACCGCCGCGCCGTTAGGGTGGGATCGTGACGTCACGGGAGCCCGCATGGGAGCCGGATGTACTGCCAGGCTTCTGGCAGCGGACCTTCGCCGTCGGACCAGATCCCGACGGCGAAGGTGAGCTGGTCGCCACGGTGGTGCGCCGCGGCGAGCCGGGCCCGACCGACCACGCGGTCCTCGCCCTGCACGGTTACACCGACTACTTCTTCCATGCCGAGCTCGCCGACCGGTTCGCCGAACGTGGGTTCGCGTTCTACGCACTGGACCTGCACAAATGCGGGCGATCACGCCGTGAGGGCCAGACGCCGCATTTCACCACCGACCTGGCCCGCTACGACAACGAACTGGAACAGGCGCTGGGCATCATCGCCGCGGACACGGGCGGCGCCCGCGTCTGCCTGTACGGGCACTCGGCGGGCGGACTGATCATCACGCTGTTCGCCGACCGGTTGCGGCAGCGCGGCCGACTGGCGACCCACAACATCGGCGGGCTGGTGCTCAACAGCCCGTTCTTCGACCTGCACGGTCCGGCGATCCTGCGCACCGCGCCGACTTCGGCCGCACTGATCGCACTCGCGCGGCTGCGCAAGCTCTATGTGATCCGCAAACCCACCGAGGGCGGCTACGGCACGAGCCTGCACCGCGACTACGGCGGCGAGTTCGAGTACAACCTCGACTGGAAGCCCCTTGGCGGGTTTCCCGTCACATTCGGCTGGATCAACGCCATCCGCCGTGGACAGGCCAGACTGCACCGCGGCCTGGACGTGGGGGTCCCGAACCTGATCCTGCGCTCCGACCACAGCGTCACCGAGACTTCCGATCCGGCAGCGATGCAGCGCGGGGACGCCGTGCTCGACGTCAAGCAGATCGCCCGATGGGCGGGCTGCGTCGGCGACCACAGCACCATCACCCCGATCGTCGACGCCAAGCACGATGTGTTCCTGTCGCTGGCCGAGCCGCGGGCCGCCGCCTACCGCGAACTAGACCGGTGGCTCGCCCACTATGAGAGTTCGCAGACTTCTTCGAGCACAACACATTCCGGATAAGGACATCGCGTGGAGCATTACGATCTGACGATCATCGGCACCGGCTCGGGCAACAGCATCATCGACGACCGCTACGCCGACAAGAAGGTGGCGATCTGTGAGCAGGGCGTATTCGGCGGCACATGCCTGAACGTCGGCTGCATTCCCACCAAGATGTTCGTGTATGCCGCCGAGGTTGCCCACGCGATCCGCGACAGTTCGAGGTTCGGAATCGATTCCCACATCGACAAGGTGCGCTGGCCCGACATCGTGTCGCGGGTGTTCGGCCGCATCGACCCGATCGCGGCAGGCGGCGAGGACTACCGCCGCTCGGCCTCCAACATCACCGTCTACGGCAGCCACACGCGGTTCGGGCCGAAGACCGAAGACTGCCGCTACACGCTGCGCACCGAGGCCGGGGACGAGTTCACCAGCGATCAGGTGGTCATTGCCGCGGGTTCGCGTGCCTTCGTCCCGCCCAACATCGTGGACTGCGGGTGCACGTACTACACCAGTGACGACATCATGCGGATTCCCGAGTTGCCCGAGCACCTCGTGATCGTCGGCGGCGGCTTTGTCGCGGCGGAGTTCGCGCACGTGTTCTCGGCGCTGGGCGTCGACGTCACGATCGTGGTGCGGGGAGCCGGTCTGCTGACCCACTGCGACGAGACGCTGTGCCACAAGTTCAGTGCGCTGGCCGCGGAGAAATGGGATCTGCGCACCCACGAGAACGTCATCGGCTCTCATCAGGAGGGCGACCGCATCGTGCTGGAGCTCGACGACGGCAAGACACTGGCCGCCGACATGCTGCTGGTCGCCACCGGCCGCGTTCCCAACGGAGATCTGCTGGACGCCGAACTGGCAGGTGTCGAGGTCGACGAGGACGGTCGCGTGATCGTCGACGAGTATCAACGCACCACGGCCCGTGGGATTTTCGCGCTCGGCGACGTGTCCTCCGACTATCAGCTCAAGCACGTCGCCAACCACGAGGCCCGGGTGGTGAAGGAGAACTTGCTGCGGGACTGGGACGACACCACGGCACTGGTCGCCAGCGACCACCGGTTCGTGCCGTCGGCGGTGTTCACCGATCCCCAGATGGCGATGGTCGGCCTGACCGAGACCGAGGCCCGCGATGCGGGCTACGACATCGTGACGAAGGTTCAGGCCTACGGCGACACCGCCTACGGCTGGGCGATGGAGGACACCACCGGCCTCGCGAAGCTGATCGGTGACCGCGCGACCGGAAAACTCCTCGGTGCCCACATCATGGGTTACCAGGCGTCGTCGATCATCCAGCCCCTGATCCAGGCGATGAGCCTGGGGCAGACCATCCAGGAGATCGCCAGGGGCCAGTACTGGATTCACCCGGCCCTGCCCGAGGTGATCGAGAACGCGTTGCTGGGGCTGACGGACTAGGAATCGACGGCCTGCCGCACCGGAACCTCGAAACCCCAAGGCAATTCGAGGCGGTGCGCGGCAAGCAACTCGGCGTCGGCCAGGACGGCGTCGATCGCGCCATCGGCGACGATCCGGCCTTCGTCCATGATGACGGCCCGACTGCACAGTTGCGCGGCGTAGGGCAGGTCATGGGTGACGATGATCATGGTCGTGTCGAGCGCGGCCAGAGTTTCGGCCAACTCGCGGCGCGCCACCGGGTCGAGGTTCGCCGACGGTTCGTCCAGGACGAGAACCTCGGCATCACATGCCAGCACGGTGGCCAACGCCGCACGCCTGCGCTGTCCGCCCGACAGGTGCGCCGGATTCCGGTCGGCCTGTTCGGTCAACGACACCTGGGCGAGCGCCCGCTGAACCCGGGCCGCCAGTTCGTCGCCCGCCAGACCGAAGTTGGCAGGCCCGAACGCGACGTCCTGGGCAACGGTCGGCATGAAGAGCTGATCGTCGGGATCCTGGAACACCAGCCCGACCCTGCGCCGGATCTCCCGGAGATTTTCGCGGGTGACGGGCAACCCGGTGACCCGCACCGCACCCGACGTCGCCCGTAGAACGCCGTTGAGATGCAGCATGAGCGTCGTCTTCCCGGCGCCGTTGGGGCCCAACACCGCGACGCGTTCCCCACTCGAGACGGTGAGGTCGACACCGCGCAACCCCACGTGACCGTCGGGGTATGCGTGGTGCAGTCCTTTGATATCGATGTCAGGAGGCGTCATCTCGTCATCCATGCGCCAGTGGCCACCAAAACTGCGGCGGCGGCAGGCAACATCGCCAGCAGCCACTGTCTGCCGCCGGCGGCCGCCGATGATCCGGCGCCGATCGCAAGCGCGGGCACCCGCCCGTCGTAACCGCGAGACAACATGGCCAGGTGGACTCGTTCGCCTCGCTCATATGAGCGCAGGAACAGCGCGCCAACGCCTTTCGCGATCGCACCGGCTTGGTGCAGGGTGCGCGGCGAATCGCCGCGTGAGATCCGGGCCATCCGCATGCGGCTCACCTCGCCTGCCAGTACGTCGATGTAGCGGATCATCAGCGTCACCATCGAAACCACCAGGCCAGGTACACCGAGCCGGCTCAACGCCAGGGGCAGTTCGCGGGCCGTCGTGGTGGCGGCGAGCGTGAGCGAAGCCGCGACGCCGAGGGTTCCCTTGATCACGATGCCCCACGCGGCGTACAGACCGGCCACCGACAGGTGCAGTCCCGCGATCTCGACTCGCTCGCCGCCCTCGGAGAACGGCAGCAGCACCGCCAGTATCAGGAACGGCGCCTCGATCAGCATGCGCGGCAGGATCCAGCCCGGCGGGATTCGTGCGAGCAACCACAGCGCGACGATGATCGCCGCGTAGACGGCGAACGGCCAGAACGTTTCCCGCGGCGTGGCCACCACTGCGACGACGAAGACCACGAGGCAGACGATCTTCACCTCGGGCGCCGCGCGATGGAGTGCCGAGTTGCCGTCGCGGTACAGCGGATGTGTGTGGCCGGCGCCCATCCGTCAGCGCCCGGCGTTCGACTTGGGTCTGCGGGCGATCAGCCAGAAAGCGCCGCCGGCAATCGAAACCGTGACAAGCACACCGAGGATGCCTGCCAACCCGCCGGTGCCGTCGCGGCCTCCGATCGAATAGTCCGCGAACGGCGATCCCGCCATCGCGTGATCGGTGGCGTGTTGTGCGATGCAGTCGCCGCTGAGGGTTTCGGCGCCGCCGGCCTCCACGACCTCGCAGCCCTGGAGGGTGGCCGAATCCAGCCCGTCCGGACTGGAGCTTGCGAAGTACGACACCACACCGGCGATCAGAAGGGTGGCTGCGGCGAATACGATCCAGAACACCGGGCGCCGACGTGCGCTCGTGGTCATACGGCGACCTCCGTCTTGGTGGTGCGAAGCAGGTAGACGAGATCGGGCCGGGTGCGGGCAACCGCCGTCACGGTGAGTGCGGTGATCACCCCTTCGCCGGCCCCGATCAACACGTGCGTGCCGAACATGTATGCCGACACCGTGCCCAGTGCGGTCGAACCTGCGCCGCCTATCGCGTATTCGGCAACGAAACCCATTGCCGCACATACGGTACCGACAAGCGCCGACACGAATGCGACAGTGCCGAGCACCGGTATCGAAACCTGTCGTGTGCGCCGGCCGGCCAAGCGGTACAGCAGTACCGCGGTGAGGTATCCGGCGGCGACCCCGATCAGAGCCATGTTCGTGATGTTGGTGCCGAGCGCACTCACTCCGCCGTCGGCGAACAGCAGGGACTGCACGACAAGCACGATCGCGATGCACAGCGCGCCGGTGTACGGGCCGACCAGGATCGCCGCGAGAGCGCCGCCGAGCAGGTGGCCGCTGACCCCGGGCAGGATCGGGAAGTTCACCATCTGGACCGCGAAGATGAACGCGGCCACCAACCCGGCCAGCGGCACCGCTCGCTCGTCGAGTTCGGCGCGCGCCCGTAGCGCGCAGTATCCGAGCGCGACAACCGCAATGACGCCGAACACCAGTGATGTCGGTGCGTTGACGATGCCGTCGCTCATGTGCATGGCGACGTTTTCAATGGCCATACCAATAGCCTAAGTCCGCGGCCGTCATCTGTCTAGATGAACAGATATACAGATGGACTCATCCGTGCCGAGCGCCTATCCGGTGCAGCAGATCGTGCACGATCTCGTCCTCCAGCCGGTAGCTCACCGCGCGACCGACGCGGGTCGACGTGACCCAGCCCTGCTGGCGTAGCACGCGAAGAGCTTGCGACACAGCATTTTCCGATCGGCCCAACGCGGCTGCCAGATCGCCGACGAAGATGCCAGGGGCGCGGTGCAACACGAGCAGGATCTCCAGGCGGTTGGGATCCGATAGCAGGTCGAATCGCCGGGCCCAGGTGGCGGTGTCGACGTCGACGAGCGCCGCTGTCGCCTGCTCCAGCTGATTCTCGGACTCGTCCACATGTGGAATGTAATCCAAGCGGTGATCGATGCGGCGCACACTCGTGGCTTCGCCGCAGCCTTATCCGTGTGGCGATACGGCAAATCGGCGCAGTGTGCACGCGCCGGGAACACCCAAAGCCCCCGGTAACGGTCTGGTGGCTTTATCATTGGGCCATGACGGCTGACCGTTCCATCACTTCGTCGCGCGGCGGGTCCGACGACATCTTCACGCGGGTCAATCCGGGGCGGGCCTCGGAGATGATCGTCGACCAGGTTCGGTTGTTGATCCGCGACGGACAATTGAAGCCGGGCGACCGGCTACCGGCCGAGCGTGAGCTCGGTGAGAAGTTCGGGGTCAGCCGGGTGACCGTGCGCGAGGCGCTGCGCGGCCTCGAAGCAAACGGCATGGTCACGATCAAAGTCGGTGCCCGCGGCGGCGCCTTCGTCACCGCGCCCACGAGCGCCCGCGTCGGCGAAGGCATCATGGACCTGCTCACTATGTCTGGCCTCACCGACAAGGAGGTCACCGAAGCGCGGCAGGTCTTCGAACTCGGCATCATTCCGCTGGTATGTGAGCGGGCCACCGAAGAGGACATCAAGGATCTGCTCGAGATCTGCGATCGCGGCGACGCCGCGGCCGAAGAAGGCTCATACCCGATGGAACTGTCGGCGGAGTTCCACACTCGTGTCGCCAAGGCCAGCCACAACGCCGCGATCGCGATGCTCGCCGAGTCGTTCCACGGGCCGACGCTGATGTCACTGCGCCACATCCAGGAAGGCCATCCGGAGATGGGCATCCGCGGAAATCGCGAGCACCGCCAGTTCGTGGCCGCCATCAAGAAGGGCGATGTCGAAAAAGCCACCGCGGTGATGCGCACCCACATCGGCCGCACGGCGCGGCACGTCTCAAAGGGCAACTGACGCCAGGAATTCGATGACCCGTCCCGGCGCGGTCTCGGCGGTCTGTTCGGCCACCGGAACGTCCCAATACTGATTCCCGGGCATGCACTCCTGCAGATAGCGCGCCGCCGACGGAGCGTGCGAGCTGTCCTGGCCCGGGACGATCAACGCCGGAATGTCCGACGCGAGGAGGTCTTCGGGCTCGGGTCCCGGAACCGTGTCCCGGTCGAACAGTGATCTGCTCATCCCCGAGACGACGGTCTGATAGCGGTCGGGATCCAAACCGACGTAATGGGCCGTGAATTCGGGATCGCAACGCAACACCGACACCCAGGGGCCGACCCGACCGTCGTCGGAGAATCCCGCGTCGGTCGTGTTCGCGAGCTTCGCGACGCCGTCCAGTCCATGCTCGGCGATATAAGCCAGGTGGGCCGCAAACCGCCCATGTTGCTTGCGTCGGTAGATCACTCCGCCTGCCGGCGAATACAGCACCATGGCCGCCACGCGCCGCGGGTGTGTCGTCGCCATGAGCGCTGCGATCGAGCAACCCACGCAGGCGCCCATGACGTGCGCGCGTTCGATCCCCAGATGGTCGAGCAGTCCGACGCCCTGGCGGACATAGTGAGACCAGCTCACTCGCTCGACGCGGCCGCCGGACCCGCCGGATTCCCGTTTGTCGAAAGTGATGCAGGTGAACCGTTCTCGCAGTTGCGCGAGCATGCGGGTGCGCCGGTACAGCCCATGCCGCTCCCAGTTCGCCATGGTCGCGCTGAAACCGCCCGGCGAGAACATGAGCAGCGGTGGTCCGGACCCCGCCACCTCGAACCGCGTGCGAAGACCGTCGATCACCGTGGTGGACACGTTCATCGACCGATGCCACCGGCGATCTGGCGGGCGGACCGAACGTCATGGGCATACGCGGTGATGGCGTCCAGGGCCACCTGCGCGACGTTGGCATAGGTGTCGGGCGGGTCGTCCAGGCTGTCGGCACTGTAACCGATCGCAGCGGTGGCCATCCGGACCCGCCCGTCAAGCCATGGGCCGCCGCCGAATCCGCCGATCACCGGAATCGACACCGACTGCGCGACCGCGGGGCCGACGACCGGCCCCGAGTTGGTGAAGTTCAGCAGGACCGCACCCGCGTCCTCCAGACGCTTTGCCTCCCCCACCATCTCATCGAGGAGTTCATCGGGAACCGTGTCACCGGCGTCTGGCGTAGCACTGTAGGAGACGCCGTATTTCAACGACGTCTGCGGAGTGATCCCGAACTGAGCGAACACCGGAATGCCCGCGCGGGTAACCGCTTCCACCGCATCGAGATGGTCGACCGCCCCGTCGAGTTTGACCATGTCCACTCCGGCCTCCTTGACGAACCGGATGGCCGCGCGCACCGCGCTCTTCGGTCCTTCCTGCACGGGACCGAAGGGAAAGTCACAACTCAGCAGAGCTCTCCGGACGCCGCGGCGCACCGCCCGGCACACGACGAGCATCTCGTCCATCGTGACCTCAAGCGGATTCGGTTGGCCCCACAGGTTCACGCCGACGGTGTCGCCCACCGACACCAGATCGACGCGTGCCCGGTCGACCACGCGCGCCATCTGGTAATCCCACGCCACGACGCCGACGATCTTGCGCCCCTCGCGCTTCATCGTCTGCAGATCACCGAGTTTCACCCGGTCTTCGCGTTCCACGTCGATTCCCTTCATGCGCGCAATGCCACGAGCAGATCGACCACGTCGCGTTCGTCACCACTGACCATGAGTACCCGCGCGTGTGGGCGCAGCGCGGCCACGGTGGGCCCGATACGCGCGCGGTCGCCGATGACCAGCCCTGCCGTCATGATCGCGCGAACCGTGCAGGCCGCCCCGACGATCGTCGCCGCTGCGGTATCCGCGTCGGTCGTCGCGACCATGATCACCACGTCGGCGTCCTCGAGTTCGGCCAACAGGTTCGACATCTCACCCGCGGTGTCGCGCAGCGACACCGATTCCGATCCGCGATCGTCCACATCGCCGACACGTTCGGCGAGCGACAGGAAACGGGCATGACCCCATGGCTCGTGGGCGATCCGTTCGACGATCCGGTCGGCTCCGGCATCGAGTCCGATGATGCGGGCCCCGTTACGGCCGCGGATCGGGCGGTCGATGCGATAGCGCATCTCGGCGGCCGATGCCGCACGTGCGCAACTGCTTCCGAGTATCGGCCTGTTCATACCGACGACTGCCGAACACCTTCGCGTACCGACAGGTCCTCGCGGCACGCCTCGACGAATGACGCCTCTCGCGGCAGTACGACGGCCGCGGACCGCACGCGGTGATGTGCCGGGTCGACCCCGGGTGGTGTGGTTCCCTTGTCCCGCAACGCCTCGGCAGCCCTCTTCAGTTTCTGGCGCGCCTTGATGATGCCGCTGTCGGCCGACACCAGCATTTCCTTGGTGCGGTCCACGATCGGGCCCATGCTCTCCTGCAGCGACGCGTCCTGCATCGCGATTCCCTTGACGCCCGAGTAGGTGTCTCCGCGCTTCTGCGCGTCCCGGTCGATCAGGTAATCGTTGTCCTTGTTTGCCGCAGGCCGGTACGTGCCGGGGATGTTCTCGCTGTGCACGCCGTGTCCGTCCTTCATCGCCTGGACCTCGGTCGCGGTCAGCGGACGCACCGGGTGGTAGTCGAACGAGTAGGCCCAGCAGTTCTCGTCGTCGATCGGAATCCAGAAGTGGCCGTGCACCGGGTGGTCTCCCCGCGGCGGGACCATCGTGAAACACGGCATCACCCATGGCGTGATGCGCCAGTAGTAGGTGTCGTCCTCGGCGTTGCGCCGCGCACCGACGAACAGACCGCCGTCGGAGTCGGCGACCTCGAAGAACGGCTTGAGGTCGCCCATGTTGTACTCGTTGCCCTTGGTGCCTTTGAAGAGCGGATCGGACTTCAGCCCGCCCGAGTGCAGGAACGACACGTGGCTGGAGTCGATTCCGCCCTCGAATGCCTGCAGCCAGTTGCACTCCTGCCACCGCTTCGAGGTGTAGGTCTGTTCGGGCGGCACGAGCGCGAATTCGAACTCCGGCAGTGGGGGCTGCTTTTCGGGATCGCCCATGTACGTCCACAGCACATCGCCGATCTTCACGAGCGGGTAGGACGTCAGCTTGACGTGCGCACAGAACGTCGAGTTCTCGGGCTCGGACGGGATCTCGACGGCCTGGCCGGTCACGTCGTACTTCCACCCGTGATAGGGGCAGCGCAGCCCGCCCTCCTCGTTGCGGCCGAACCACAACGACGCTCCACGGTGAGCACAGAACTCGTCGATGAGCCCGTACCGGCCCGCGCTGTCCCGGAATGCGATCATCCGCTCGCTCAACAGCTTTACCCGCACGGGAGGGCAGTCATCCTCCGGGAGCTCCTCGGCCAGCAACGCAGGCATCCAGTACTGCCGGAACAACTCGCCCATCGGCGTCCCCGGCCCTGTCCTGGTCAAAAGCTCATTGATTTCTGCCCGTAGCACCCGTCCGCCCTCTCAGCTGTCCTCGCCCACTCGGTGAGTGAGACCTTGAACACGATCAACCTAACTGTAATACCATTAGCTCTTAGGACCAAGAGGATTCGTGAAAGGCGGCGAAATGATCGGATGGATCGGTGTCGGCGACATGGGCCTTCCGATGTCACACCACCTGGTGGCAGGCGGATTCGAGGTCACCGCCTACGACATCGACCCGGACCGGCTGGCGGCTGCCGTCGCCGGTGGCGCCCGGCCGGCCGCATCGATCGCGGATCTCGCGCGAAACGCCGGCATCGTCGTGGCCTGCCTGCGAACCGACGACCAGATGGCGCGCGTGGCCGAAGAACTCGCGGCACATGGCGATCGCGGTCAGCTCGTCGTGGTGACGGGTACCCACAGCCTCGGGTTCATGCGGCATCTCTCGCAGGCGTTCGAAGCGGAGGACATTCATCTCGTCGACGCACCGGTCGTGTTCGGAGCCAGGGGCGCCCGAGACGGTGACCTGTTGTCGCTGTGCGGGGGCGAGACGGCCGACGTCGATCGCGCCCGCCCCGTGATGATGACCTACAGTCGCGGCGTCGAACACGTCGGACCGCTGGGCGCCGGCCAGCTGGCCAAGACCTGTAACAATCTGCTGCACTGGATTCACTGCGTCGCGAACTTCGAAACGCTCGCGATCGCCAAACGTTACGGCGTTGATGCCGCACGCATGCGAGAGGTTCTGATGAAGTGCCCGGGTGACAACGGCACCCTGCGGCGGTGGGACAGCACGAGGTTCACCTGGCAGGAGAAGGACATGGATTTCGTCATCGACCTCGCTCAGCGCGCGGGCCTGGTGTTGCCGCTCTCCGGCCACGTCGACCAACTCATCAAGACGATGAGTGCGGCCGACGTCGCGGAGTTGCTCTACGAGCCCGAATGCACCTACCTCGGCCGCCGGATCGCGCCGCTTCCCGAAGCCGAAGGCGGTTTATAACGCCAAGCCGGCGATTTCCAACCGCCCGGCGTAATGCCGCCAGCGCGAGCTGTCGTTGAACGATGCTCCGAGATCAGGCAACTCGCGTCGGTCCTCGTCGGGCAACGGTGCCGGTGTCCCGCCCAGTCGGGTGATCTCGGCCGTGATACGCGACAGTTCGGCGAGATCGAGCGCGCGCATTGTCGCCTGCTCCACCGACTCCCCCGACGTGACGATGCCATGCCCGCGCAGGATGCAGGCGTCGGCTCCGCCGATGGCCGCCGCGACTGCCCGCCCCAGTTCCGGCGTCCGGATCAGGACCGACCGCGGATACACCGGCACACCGCGATGCGCCAGGCCGGATGCGGGAATGTTGTATGCACCGAACACCTGCCGCAGTTCGGCTCCCGCCAGATCCGTGACCATCACATCGCTCGGGTGGGCGTGCACCACTGCCCAGACGTCGGGCCGCGCGCGAAACAGTTCGGTGTGGATGTGGACCTCATTCGGCACGCTGTAACCGCCGGAAAGGTCGGCACGACCATCGAGGTGAACCACGCGGATGTCCTCGGCGACGGTGAACAACAGCCCGCGGTCCAGTGGGCCGCGGCAGCGCAGCAGGATCCGGTCGGCGTCGAGCCGGACGCTGACGTGACCGAGGACATCGGCCGCCAGCCCTTGGTGGGCCAGCATCCGGCATGCGGTGGCGACGAGGATCTTCAGATCGCTCATGCCAGCGCCGGTGCGCGGGATGCGGCCTGATCGGCACCGAACACGAGCGACTTGATGGTGACCGGCACGGTGTGCGACGGCTCGCGGACGCGGCCGAGGTCGACGAAATCGAAGTCGCGCAATTGAATTCCATCGAGGATCAGAAGGTCATTGGTTACCGCGAGTTCATCGCGCAGGATCGTGCCGAGCGTGAGCGCGATGTCGCCGTCGATCATGAGGTAGAGCGGCCTGCCATCGGCCACCCGGCGCTCAAGACCCGTTGCGACGCCCTCGGCGAAGGCGCGCAGCCGGCGATAGCTCGGCACGCCACCCCAGTGCAGTGCCACCGCCACGTCCGTCGACGTCTCCAGCAGACCGAACACCGCCAGGTGGTCGGATATCGCCGCGGCCACCGCGGCCGGGCAGACGGCCTCCCCGAGTTCGTAATGGGGTCGGGCCACCTGCAGATTGCGGCGCGGCAAGGTCGACTCCGCCGACGGAATGAAACTCGTGATCCCGCTGAGCTGCACGGTGTATTCGGACGCCCCGAGGACGGTCGCCCGAATCCGCTCGGCCGCGGGCAACACCGGAGCAGACAGGGCACCCGCATCGATGCGGGCGGCCAGCGCTACACCGAGCCGGCGGCCCACATCGCCGAAATCTCTGTGCTCGGTGCCGTACACGTACTCGGCGACACCGCCGGAGAAGATGATCCCGTCCACCTCGTCCATCGCCGCACCGCTGACACGTTTGGTCAGGTAGAGATGATGGGCGGCGGGCTCACCGCGCACCGCCGCGATCACGAAATCCGCCATCATCGAGGCGATCTCGTCAAGTTCCGGTTCAGACACCCGGCTGCCGAGCGCGAGGTCGCACCCGGCCGCAGCTGCGTGCATGCGCCCGCCGGGCTCGATCCGCGTCACGGTGTCGCCATCGACGGCGATCAGCCGGCCGCCGACATGAAAGGCAGCGGTGGCGACCACCCTGCCCCTGTCGATCACGGCCAGTTTCGTCGTCCCGCCGCCGATGTCGACGTTGAGGATGCGGGCGCCCATCTCGTGAGACGTCAGCGCCGCACCCGAACCGTATGCCGCCAGCATGGCCTCCATATGGTGTCCCGCTGTCGCACACACGAGATCGCCCGCCCGCTCGGCCACGACCGACGCGATCCGCTCGGCGTTTCGGCGACGCAGCGCCTCACCGGTCAAGATCACCACGCCGGTATCCACATCCCGCGGTTCCTGTCCGGCCTCGGTGTACGCCGCATCGAGCATGTGCCCGAGTGCCTGCGCGTCGATCTGCAGATCGTCGGTGTACGGGGTCAGGCGAACCTCGGATTCATAGATCGTGTCGCGGGACACCACCACGTACCGACTCGTCAGATCCTCGCCGCGCCTGCGCAGTTGCAGGCGCGAGAAGGCCACCTGAGTCCCGGAACTGCCGATGTCGATACCCACGCTGTGCAGCGTGACATTGTCCTGCTGCCAGATCGGGTTCTCCTCGAGTGGCAGGTCCGGTTCGTCATGGTGGTGGTGATCCGCGTCATGGGTCATGCGTGGGACGCCACCGCGATCGATTCGGCCGGCTTCGGCGGCAGATCCGCCAACTCGGCGGCATAGGCATCGTCCATCTTGGGCGCCAAACCGTTCTCCGCGAGGGCCTTGGCGAACGTCTCACGGACAACCGGCGACTCGTCGGCGTAGTCGATCTGGTCACCACCGATGCGCCTGCTGATCCATGCCTTCGGCACGCCCTGCGCATTCCGGATCGACACCACCTCGTGCTTGAAGGCGAGGTAGCGCGCGGGTTCGGCCCCGGTGTTGAAGTGCTGGTGGAACCACATGTTCGGCGGGACGATGAGGGTCCCCCGTTTCCAGTCGTAGCGGCGCGGTTCCTCGCCCTCGGGCCACATCAGGGAGAATCCCTCACCGCTGAGGATGATCACGTGTGCACCGGGACCATGCCGGTGGCCTTTCTTGTATGTCGCCGTGCCGAACTGCGAGATATGGCTGTTCATCGAGCCTTTCGCCATCGAGAAGCGAATGTGGCCGCCGCCCGCACCGCGCTCCTTCGCCGAGATCAACGGTAGGTCGACCGTGTTGGCGACGAAGTTGGTCTTCAACAGCAGCCCGTCCTGTTCGTCTTTGGGCGCGAAGTAGTCGGGCTCGCCGGCGAACCGACCCGTGAAGTCGTGCGCGGTGTTGAACACGAACTCGGCCTCGTCGTACAGGTTGATGACGGGCGGCATGTTCGTGGAGGACACGAACCGTGCCGCCTGACTGCCCGAACCGTTGAAGTGCTGGTGCCACGTGTTGAGCGGTATGGCGAACATCGCACCCGGCCCCCACTCGAACGTCACGCGCCGGCCTGCGTCGTTCCACACCGTGGTCGACCCGTGCCCGGACAGCACCAGGATCATCTCCTCGAACAACTGCCGTTGCGGTGCCAATTCCTTGCCCGCCGGGATCTCGCAGACATAGCAGTCGTTGGAGGTTCGCGACGCCTCGTGATTGATGAACACGCCGCGCCCACCGCGGCGCGCCCACGGCTTGAGTTCGACCGTGTTGAGGTCGGGAACATAATGCGCGCTGATGATGTCGAGCCCTTCATCGCGGACCCATCGCACGTAAGGCGAATCCTTCTCGGTGGCGAACTTCTTCGCCAGGTCTTTGGAAACGATCGCATCTTTTGCCACGTGCATCCTCCATCGTCCTATTTTGATCTAATGGTATTACCAATAACCGTTGTGTCAAGGTCACTTTCGCGCCACCGCGTGCCGATCCTCGGCCGCCACGCCCTGGTAGACGCGCACCGGATTCGACCGGATGAGAAACACCACCGGGTACAACGCGGCCACGAGCCCGCCCAGAGTCAACGCCACCACCGGGCCGAGCACTCCGGCCAGAGCGCCGATGAGCGTGTCGCCGAGCGCCGGTCCGCCCCGTGACGACATCTGGTAGAAGGCCGACACGCGCCCCCGAAGTTCGTCGGGGGTCTCCAGCTGTACCGCCGCATGCCGGATCGTCGTGGCCATC
The DNA here is from genome assembly GCF_054919535.1 of Mycobacterium venezuelense. NCBI lineage: Bacteria > Bacillati > Actinomycetota > Actinomycetes > Mycobacteriales > Mycobacteriaceae > Mycobacterium > Mycobacterium venezuelense. The sequence goes on along the minus strand of NZ_JBONDW010000007.1, from coordinate 27,178 downwards.
GCATCGAATCCACCGATCAGGCAACCCGCGAGGACGGCGATCAGGAAGACGTGAGCCTGCGCGAGCACGACGTTCGCCACACCGTAGAGCACTGTGGAAATGAGCAGCACCCGGCCGAGTCGCTGCGCCCGGTCCACGACCCGAAACACCGTGTAGGTGGCGAGCAACGCGCCGGCGGACGGGGCCGCCGACAGCACCCCATAACCCTGCGGACCGACGTGAAATACGGTGGCGCACAGGGCGGGAAGCACCACTCGATAGGCGCCGAACAGGGTGGCCGAGAGATCGAGCGACATCAGCATCCAGATGATCTTGCGACGCGTGACGAACTGCGCACCCTCGCCGATCTGCCGCCACACCGAGACGTGCTTGCCCGCCCCGTCAAGCTTGCCGATCCGCAGTGCCTGCAGCAGCACCACCAGAACCGCATAGGTTCCGGCGTCCACCGCATACATCAGGCCAGGACCCGCGATTCCGATGAGGATGCCCGCCAGCGCGGGGCCGATCAGCACGGCGATCTCGCGCGACGGGTTCAGGAGCGCGAACGCCTGAGGCAACTGCGATCGCGGCACCAGGGCCGGGAGCAGCGCCTGCCGGGCGGGTTGATCGAAAGTCGCTGCGGCTGTGGTCAAGACGACCGAAACCAGAACCTGCCAGGCGGCGATTTGGCCGGTGAGCGTCAGCACCGCGAGGCCACCAGCCACGAGCATCGCGATCGCCTGCGACACCTGCAGAAGCCTGCGCCGGTCCCATCGGTCCGCGTAAACACCGCCGAGTGGGCTCAGTACGAGCAGCGCCACCGCCTGTGCAGCCCCGACCAGTCCGGTCTGCATCACCGAACCGGTCAAGGCGTATACGTGGTACAGATTCGCCGCAACCGTTCCACGCGTGCCGATCTGGGAGAAGACGACACCCGTCCAGTAGAGATCGAAGTCTCGGTTCCTCAGTACCGCGGGGACACCCATCTCCGCGATCAGTCGACGGGTACGAGGGCCAGCTTGGCCGGGTCCATCTGCATGTACACCGCCGATCCCGGCGCATGGGAGATGTGCGGGAGACAACGCGCCCGAATGTCGTGCTTGCCGACGGACACCACATGGTCGACGGCGTCACCGAGGAATGCACGGGTCGTGACGGTGCCCTCCCAGATGTTCACCGCGTCGAGGGGCCGATCGCTGCTCAGCAATACCGCTTCGGGGCGGATCGACACGACCACCTCGGTACCCGGTGGCATATGGGCGGCGGCATCGAGAGTGAGCCGGCCGTCGCGGGTCTCCACGACATGCCGATCGCCGTTGCGCGACTTCACCGTGCCGTCAATGAAATTCGAGGTACCGATGAACTCGGCGACGAACTTGCTCTGCGGGTTCTCGTAGATGTCGCGGGGCTTGCCGAGCTGAACCACCTCCCCTGCCCGCATCACCGCGATGTTCGAAGACAGCGACAACGCCTCGATCTGATCGTGCGTCACGTAGATCGAGGTGATACCGAGTTCACGTTGCAGGCGCTTGAGTTCGAATCTCAGTGACTCGCGCAGCTTCGCGTCGAGGTTGGACAGCGGCTCGTCCAGGAGCAGCAGCGCGGGCTCGACCACCAACGCCCTTGCCAGTGCCAGCCGCTGCTGCTGCCCACCCGACAGCTTGGTCGCATGCCGATCCGCGTACTGCAGCAACTCCATGGTTTCGAGCACCCGGTGCACTCGTTCGGTGATGTCGTGCTTGCTGGGCCGTTGCTTGCGCGGCCGGACGCGTAGCGGGAAGGCGACGTTCTCGAACACCGTCATGTGGGGCCAGATCGCGTAGGACTGGAAGACCATGCCCAATCCCCGTTTGTTGGCGGGCACATTGACGCTCTTGCCGGCTTCGGCGCCCGCCGCGAACAACGTGGTGCCACCGACCGAGACCACCCCGGAGTCGGGCTGCTCGAGGCCCGCGATCGAGCGCAGGGTCGTCGATTTCCCGCACCCGGAAGGTCCAAGCAGGGTGAAGAGTTCACCTGGCCGCACCTCGAAACTGACGTTGTTGACCGCGAACACGCGGGCCGGCGCCGCGTCGTTGTCCGCCCCGCCGGCCAGCCGGTCTTTCCGGACGCGACGTTTCATCCGTTCGCCGTCGAATGACTTGACCAGATTCTGGACTTCGAGCATCTCGGTGTTCCTTTCGACCCGGAGATCAATCCTGTTTGAGGCCGACCTTGGCCCCGAGTTTGTAAGCGACCGTTACCAATACGACAAGGGTCAGGACCATGACGACGCCCAGTGCGGACAACACGGTGAACTGCCCGTTCTCGAACTGCTCGAAGATGAGGATGGACAGCACTTCGTTCCCCGGGCTGTAGAGCAGGATCGAACTCGACAACTCACGGAACGACACGACGAGGATGTAGATCCAGCCGGCGATCAGCCCGGGCATCAGCAGCGGCAACAACACCCGGCGGAAGGTCTGCCACCAGCTCGCGCCGTTCACGAGCGCGGACTCCTCGAGCTCATTGGAGATCTGCTGCATCGAGGTCACGGAGTAGCGCATGCCGTAGGGCAGGTACCGCGTGCAGTACGAGATGAGCAGGATGAACAACGTGCCGTAGATCGGTATCGGGCTACGCAGGTAGACGAAGCTGAGCGCAAGGCCCATCACCAGGCCCGGGACGATGAGCGGCATGAATGCCAGGCCGTCCAATATCTTTCGCCCCGGTATCCGCGATCGGACCACGATCCAGGCCGCCACCGCCATGAACGCCATCACGAGCGTCGCCGACGACAGACCGAGAATCAACGAGTTCCTCAGCGCGGTGATCGCGTCGGACGTGTGCGCGAGCTGCCGATAGTTGTCGAACGTGACGTTGGACAGGGTGTCCTTCGACGGCGGGGCATAGAACTTGAGCAGCGAGGTGTAGAGCAACACCAGCAGCGGAGCGACGACCGAGATGAGGAAGTACAGGATGATCAGCACGCCTGCGACCGGGCGCCACCTGCCCAGTTGGATCGGGCGCGGCCGAAACCCCTTGCCGGTCACGGTCTGGAAGTTCTTGCTTGCGCGTCCGGCGAAGTTGGAGATCACCACGCCGATGATCGCGATGACCAGCAGACCGATGGCCAGGGCGCCCGCGGCCGACAGGTCCGGCGGATAGTCCCGTAGCACGAAATAGATCCGGCTGGTGAACACATAGATGCCGTTCTGCAGCCCCAGAAGGGCAGGCACCTCGAAGCTTTCGAGGCTGCGCACGACCATGATGAGAATCGCCGCGACGATCGCGGGCCGCGCGAGCGGCACCGTGACCTTGAAGAAAACCGTCCAGCGGCTTGCGCCCGACATCAGTGCCGACTCCTCCAGGGACGGATCCATGGAACGGAACGACGCCACCATGAGCAGGAACACGATCGGCGAAAGCTGCAGGCCCTCAACCCAGATCATTCCCCAGACGGTGAAGACGTCGATCACCGCCCGGCCGAATACCGGTTCGAGGTAGTGGTTGATCAGCCCGATGTCCGGGCTGCCCAGCAGAATCCAGGCGATCGTGTACAGGATCCCCGGTATGACAAGGGGAATGATCGACGCCGCGAAGAACAGCGCCTTGAACGGCACATCGGTCCGCACGTTCAAATACGCCAATCCGGTGCCGATCACGAGCGATACCACCGCGGCGCCGGCGGCGAACCACAGCGAGTTCCCAACCAGAGCGAAGATCTGATCATTGCCGTACGCGCGTTGAAAGCCCGACACCGTGAACCCGGACGCGTCGAAGAACGTGCCCCAGAACAGGTAGTAGAGCGGCACGATCGCCAGGTAGGCGATGACGGCGGCGACAAGGCCGAGAATCAGTACTTTCGGTGTCGGCAGCCAGCGCCGCCAACGGGCGGGTTCTGGCGGCAACGAGTCGAGCGACGGCGTTCGGGGCGTCGGCCTGGGCGGCGCGGTGGTTGTCATGTGTTCACCTCAGGAAAGATGCGTGCGGATGGGGCCGGGTCACGTTCGGGTCAGCCGACTTTGGCGCTGTGCTCGAGCAATGCGTTGTACCGCTCACTCCATTGCTGCGATTCGTTGACGAGCTTCTCGACGTCGACCGGGATGACCTCGATGCCTTTCAGCGGGTCCGCGAGCCCCTCCGGCTCGATCGATGGTGTCAACGCCATGTCGACGAGAACCTGCTGGCCCTCGGTGAGCAGCCAGTCCACGAACAGCAGGGCAGCCGCCGGGTGCGCGGCCGACTTCATCAGGGCGGCGCCCTGCGGGCGGGCGATCACGGGTTGCACGAAGGGCTCGTAGGCCACCGGCGCGCCCTTGTCCTTGACGCGCTGGACCAGATACGAGTAGTTCGACGCTGCGACGGAAAACTGTCCGGCCGAGAGCAATTCGCCCATCACAGTGTGCCCCTTGACCACCTTGGCACCATTGGCCATATCCGCGAACAGGCGATCGATCTCGCTGTCGCTCTTGCCTTTCTTCTGCCAGTAGCTGTAGAGGGTCAGGTACCAATCGTAATCGGACAGCTCCATGGCCAGTTGGCCGTCCCACTTCGGATCGGCCAGATCTTCCCAGCTCTTGGGCTGCTCACCCGCAGGCACCTTGGCGGTGTTCCAGCTGGGCGTGAACAGGTTGTAGCGAGTAGCGGTCCAGTCGTCGAAGCGGCCCTCTTCACCCACCAGATCGCGCCGCTCGCCCGTGTACGGCGCCGCAAGGCCTTCACCACCGATCGCGCTCATCTCCCGGTCGTTGGTCTCCACCACATCGGCACCGGGGTGGTTGGCACTCGCCTCCTGTAGTAGCCGCTGCAGGACGGTCTCGGACGCGGCGCGGTACAGCTTGACCCGGATGCCGGTCTGTTCGGTGAACGCCTTCGTGACGGCCTCGGCCACGTCGGCTGTCATCGACGTGTAAAGCGACACCTCGCCGCCTTCGGCCTTCGCGTCCTGGATCAGGCGGTCACGCCGTTCCTGGCCTTTCAGACCGTCGTACTGCTGGTACTTCGCCGCGGTCTCCGCGGCACCGACGTTGGTGTTCGACGCTGTCGGGGAGCCGCCGCACGCGACCAGGGCGAAGGTCAGGCCGATGGCAACGGTGAGCCGGCCGAGACGTGGTGACATTGCCTTGCAGTCCTATCTGTTCGATTGCGAGGAACCCGTGACGCGGAGCCCCGGCGATAACGGTGGACTTATTGTAAGACCATTACCGTGTGATTTCTACCATGATCGAAAGCTACTGTGAAGGGGCTAACAGTATTGTATTTACGCCGTCGAAGGTCCGACCGATGGGCACAGCAGGCCATCGCCGGACATACCGGCGGCACGTGGGATCGAGTGATTTCCCGCCATGGCCGAAACGGCGCGATGCAGAACGCGATGCAGAAACCGCGAGAGAGCCGAGATGAACATGAGGGCTCGGCCCGGCGGCCGGTTCACCCGCCGCCGGACCGAACCCCGCGTTTGCCGGGACGGTGATCGGCAGAATCAGGCGGAGGTGTCAGCCAGTTCGCCGACCGCCCGATCGGAGCCGGACGCCGGCTCGAAGTAGTGCACCGTGTCGTAACCGAGGTGCTTGAACACCCGATTCTGGGCGTTGAACAACCGCAGCGGCGTTCCGTCGGCCGCGAAGATCTGGCACACGTGGTTCTGCGGGACATAGAGGGTGTCACCCTGCTTGATGTCGTAGCGCTTGGGTTCCCTGGCGATCCGCGCGTAGTACTTCTCGGCGATCTCGGCCTCGACCTCCCACTGCAGGGCATATCCCCCGCCGGACAGGACGTAGTAGACCTCGTCGGCCATCTTCCAGTACCTGCCGGACCGTCCGCCGGCTTCGATCTCGAGCTCGAACGCGTCGATGCTGAAGATGCGGCCGTCGGTGTGCTGCGGTGACGCGATCACCCTCACGCGTCCGAGCGGCGTCCGCTCCCAGACGGTATCGGCCGGGCCGACGACCTTCTTGCGATCCAGCACCCCGGGGGTCCAGATCTTGGACCAATCCTCTCGCGGGCCGAATGCCTCTTCGTTCTCGACCGGTCCACTGCGGCCCTGCTGGATCAGACCCATGAACATCCACGTGCACTTGGCCTTGACGACGAGCGCGAGCGCCTTTTCGTCGTAGGGGTTGAAGTGTCGGTGCACCGAGTCGGTGTGGACGTACACGAGATCGTCCTTGGCCCAGTCATAGCGCTTGTCGTCGTGAATCTCGTAGCCGCGGCCTTCGAGAATGTAGAACGCGGCCTCGTTCTGGTGACCGTGTCCGTGATTGGACGACTGCGGCGGCAACTCGACGAAATGCACCTGGATCGTCTGGGTCAGGAAATCCTCGTCGCCGGGGCCGATGCGCCACCACGTACGCGACTTCTCACTGTCACCCGAATGCGCAACCTTGGCGTCGTCGACGACGACGGAATCGTCACGGACCCGCTCGACGGCCAGCTGCTGGCGCCGGAACTCGCCGAGACCATAAGTCTCGGAAGTGAGTCCGCGGACGAATACGCGGCCCTTCTTCGCCATACCTTCTCCTTTGGGACTGCTTTTGTACAATGGTTTTACCATTAGCCATGGTAAGGCACGTCACATCACGTGTCCAGGGTCGTCACGTCCTGGCTGTCGCGAACCTGGGCGTCAGCCCCGCGATCACCTCGTCCACCGCACGGACGTTGCACACACGCGGGAAAACCTTCTCCATGAAGAAGGCCCGTTGCTCGGGGAAACCGTGGCAGCACTCGCGAACGACGGTGATCTGAAAATCCATGTCGCGCGCGTCGTACACCGTCGAGGCGATCCCGACATGCACCGAACCGCCGACCAGAAGGATGGTGTCGATGTCGCGGCTGCGCAACGACAACTCCAGAGGTGTTCCATGAAACGCAGACCAACGGTGTTTCGGGACGTCGTAGTCGCCCGGCCGTGGCGCGATCTCGGATAGGACCGCCAATTCCGGAGCCCCCGAACCGTACGGCGGCAACGTCCGGTACGGGTTGTCGGGTCCCCACGGCCGGAAGTGACTGTCGGTGTCGGCGATCGTCCGCGCGAAGTCCGCACCGTCACCGCGGTGGTCGGCCCGCGCATAGAAGATCGGAACACCGACACGGCGGCACGCGTCGATCAGTCTGGCCGTCGGGGCGATCGAGCCTGCCGCCTCGATGGGCTCCCGGTACGCCTCCAACATGTCGAACACGACGAGGCCGGTACTACGGAAATCGTAGTGGATCATCGGAATTCGAGCTCCCGAGGGGAAGCTGCGCCAGGCGCGATGAGGGCGACGGCGGCAAGCAGGTCGTCGGCGGTCAGCGTGTTCGGATCGCGGACGACCTCACGGCGCAGCGTCAGCGCAGACAGCACGAGCTTGCGCACCCGTCGACCGTCGAGGCCCGTGCACCCATCGGCGAGCCGGGCGTGCAGTCCGTCGTCACCGGTCAACGGTGCGATTCCCGGCCACAGCACGGCCAACTCGAGCAGGCTGTGGCGGACGATCGCGGCGATCGTGGCGGTTTCGGGCAGCGAAAGTTCCAGCACCAGGTCGGCCCGCGACAGGAATGCCTCGTCGACCGCGTCGGTGAAGTTGGTCGTCGCCAGGAACAACACCCGCGGTTGATCGGCTGCCACCGTGTCGATACCGGCCAGCAGAGCGTCGGTGGCCCGGTGCACGTCAACGGGGTTGGAACCGAACGAGGCGGCGGACCTGCGCACAGCGAAGCTCTCCACCTCGTCGACGAGCACGATGGTGTGCGGGCGACGCGCGGCGAGTTCCGGGATGGTGCCGGTCATGAGCGCCGTGATGTTGCGCTGGCTCTCCCCCAGCAGCTCGGAAGGAAATGCGTGCGGGTCGATTTCGACGTAGGTGGTCGCACCCCGCCCGGCCACCGCGCGCGCTGCCGTCTGCGCGAGCCCGCGCGCCAACGTGGTCTTGCCGGTGCCGGGTGGGCCCGCGAGGATGATCAGTCCATGCGGCAGCCCGGCGAGGGTGCCCAGCGCCGGGCCGTGCAACAAGGTCAGCAGAGCATGGTTGAGCAACCGTTCCTTGACACCGTCGGCCGTGATGATGTGGTCCCACGGACCGTCGTGATGGTCCGCGGGCAGCGCGTGGACGGACAGCACTCCGGGCGGCAGCGCAATGGGCGTCACGGCCATGTCGGCCTGCGGACCTCTGGCCAGTCGACCGTCGCGGGATCACCGGCCTGCGCATCACGGATGTGCTCCGGCGGCTCCTCGAACAGCACCATGGGATCCATGAGGACCCGCATGGTGTCGAGCAGGCTGTCGAACATGTGGATGCGGACGACCTTGGCGGTCTTTTCCGGGTCGTCGTTGAAATGCTGGTGCCACAAGAAGTGGTCGACGACGATGAGGTCCCCTTTCTTCCATGGGTGGTTCGTGCCGCCCTCTGGCTCGGTTCCGAGGTAGCTGTGGCCGGACCCTTCGAGGACGTACAGCCACGCCTCACCCGCGTGCCGGTGCATCGATTGCCCACGGCCGGGGCCGATTTCGAACATGGCCATCGAGATTCCGGACGCCTGGTAGCCGATGGCCCGATCCAGCAGGAACGTGGTGCGCGTGCCGCGCGGCGTCGGCAGTAGTTCGAGTTCGTCCCAGTTCGTGTGCAGCCGGCCGGACCGTCGAGCGTTCTGATCGGCGGCCAGCCGGCGCACACGGCGCGCATACGGATCGTCGCCGGTGATGGCGGCGGAGAATTCGGGCCGGCCCGGCAACTCGCTCACCGGTGTGTGCCCGGCGTCTTCGATCATCGACATCCCCATGGTCTCCAGCAATGGTTCGCTGGAGAACGTCAGATACCGTGCCGTGCTGTCGCCGCCGTTACCCGAACGGTGCCAGGACCAGGCCGGGATGTGGATGGAATCGCCAGGGCCCCAGTCGATTCGTTCGCCATCGATCTCAGTCCAGCCCTGCCCGGCCACGACGAGCACCATCGCGTCCCACGAATGCCGGTGGATGGTGGACACCACCCCTGGGTCGATCTCGTGGGCCAGTGCGTCCATCGAGCGCGTCGGCCTGTCGCCGTCGGCTCCGACGTACACGCCGACCCGGGTACCGCGTGCGGTTTCGGTCATCGTCACGTCCTCGAGCGGGACGACGGTCTTCTGGTAGCCACGCCACTCTTCGATGAAATCCGCACGCCGTTTCTTCTGCACGTGGTAGTGCGTGACCTTGGTAATCGTACGCGAGGCCATGCTGTCCTTTCCAGGTTGCGGTCGAGTCGAATACGGTTTGTTCAGGCCTGCCCGCCGGCATCTGTCACGGCCTTGTAGGCGTCACTCCATTTGCGTGGGTTGTCGAGCAGCTCCTGTTCGGGGACGACAACCGTCGAAACACCGGCCAGCGGGTCGTCGGCCGTCGGTATCGCGCCGATCCGGTTGGCGCCGGCGATCGCCTGCTGACCGTCGGTGAGCAGAAAGTCGAGGAACAGCATCGCGGCGGCAGGGTGCTTGGCCGACTTCAACAGCCCGGCACCGTTGGGCCGCAGGACAACTGGTTCGATCGGCTCTCCGTTCGTCTTCCACGCGACGGCCGCGCCCTTCGCGGCCGCGTTGTCGACCGTGTGCGAGTAGACCGACGCCGCGACATCGAACTGACCTGCCGCCAACAGCTCACCCATCACGGTGTGACCTTTCGCGATCTTCGAGTTCGCCGCCAACTGATGGAAGAAGTTCGTGATGTCGGCGTCGGACATGCCTTGTGACTGGTAGTACTGGTACATCGCGGCGAACCAGTCGTAATCGCCGATCTCCAGGCCGACGCGGCCCTTCCATTGCGGCCCGGCGAGATCCGTCAACGACTTCGGCTCGGTGCCCGCCGCGACCTCGTTGGTGTTCCAGCCGATCACGAAGGCGTTGAATCGGTCGGCGGTCCAATCGTCCTTACGCCCCTCCGGCCGGACCTTCTCGCGCAGCTCGCCCCGATAGGGGTAGAGCAGTTGTTGCTCGGCCATCGCGTTGAGTTCGCCCGCGTTCGTCTCGACGATGTCGGCGCCCTGGTATTGCGCGCTCGACTCCTGCAGCACGCGCTGGAGGACAGTCTCGGAGTTGGCGCGATAGGTCTCGACGTGCAGCCCGTACTTGTCCTCGAAAGCCTTGACCACATCGTCCATGTCGGTGTTCGAGGTGTACAGCGAGAGCTCGCCGTCCTTCTTCGCAAGGTCGAGCAGGGTCTGGTTGCGCTCATCGCCGGACAGGCCGTTGATCTGGTCGTAGACCTGCTGTGCCGCTGTCGCTTCCGGCGCCTGCGAGGCGCCGTTGCTCGCAGTGGGGCTTCCGCCGCAAGCCGCGACCGCCAACGTCACGGCCGCCAGCAGGCAGCCGGCCAGTTGCTTCTTCACGGGCTCTCTCCTTGGGGGCTGGGATGGAGTCAATGGACTGACACTCAGACCATTAGTGTGATTTCTATCATGCCGGCATGTGGATGTGAAGCCCCTCACTACTCAAATGACGAAGGCCTCCGACGTCTCGGACGCGAAAAGATCGCTGGGGGCATAGCGCTTTCGGGACAGCCCCTGATCGTGGTGATAGCGCAGGAACACATCGAGGGTCTTCTCGTTGTCAGCCAGGCCATAGGACCAGTAGTCGGGCCCGAGAAGCCCGCGTGCGTCTTCGAGATGCTGGATCAGCCACGGCTCCATGAACCGCAGGGCCGACGAATCGTAGATGCGGGTGTATGCATCGTCGCGCGCGGCCAGGAAAGCCTTGTACAGCGACTGCGCCACCCAGCGATCGCGTTCGTAGACATCGCGCCGAATCACCACGACGTGCATGATCGGGAAGATCCCCGTGGCCGCGAAGTACTGTTTCTCGGTCGCCACCACGTCGGCGAACAGCCGTTTCACCCGTGGATCACGGTCGCGGAACGGACTGGGTACCCGCGGCGTGTGCAACGCGTCGATCTCACCGACCGCCAGCATCTGCGCGAGCGTGGCGCCTGCCGGTATGGGCCGGATGTCGAGACCCGTGTCCACCCTGCCCTTCTCGACGCGTCCCGGTGTCTCCTGGCCACCGGTGTAGTAGGTCACCGAATCAATTGGGACACCGTGGTGTTCGGCCAGTATTCCCCTGATCCACACCCCCGCGGTCAATTGGAACTCCGGAGCCCCGACCCGCTTGCCACGCAGATCCGATGGGGCCGAGATGCCCGCGTCCGCGTTGACATAGATTCCGCCGTGCCGGAACATGCGGGAGGTGAACACCGGCAGCGCCACGAACGGTCGGGGTTCCCGGTCGAGAGTCGCGACGTAGGTCGACAACGACATCTCCGCGACGTCGAACTCCTGGTGTCGCAGCATCCGGAAGAACGTCTCCTCCACCGGTAGCCGCAGATATGTCAGCTCGATGCCGTCAGCGCGCACGCTGCCGTCCTCAAGCGCTCTCGTACGGTCGTAGTCGCCGCAGGCGAAGGTCAGCGGTAGGCAGGCCATCAGTCACCTTTCCCGGCGGCCAGACGCCGGTCGAGTCGTGGGTACACCCGGCGAGCGTTGTTCTCGACCACCGCCTGGCGGTCGTCGCCGGGCAGGTCGAGGTTGTCGATGTAGGCGAGCGTGTCGTCCCATGCCACACCGGTATGCGGGTCGACGCCTCGCACCGCGCCGAGCATCTCCGACGCGAACAGGATGTTGTCGACCGGAATCACTTTGTGCAGCAGGTCGATTCCCGGCTGGTGGTAGACGCACGTATCGAAGAACACGTTGCGCAGCAGCTCGCCAGGGTCGGGCCGGCCCAGCCGCATCGCCAGGCCCCGATAGCGGCCCCAGTGGTAGGGCACCGCACCACCGCCATGCGGTATGACGAATCTGAGCGTCGGGAACCGGTCGAACAGATCGTTCTGCACGAACTGCATGAACACACTGGTGTCGGCGTTGAGGTAATGGGCACCGAGAGTGTGGAAGTTCGGGTTGCACGATGTCGAGACATGGAGCATCGCGGGTACTTCCAGCTCCACCATCGCTTCGTAGAGCGGATACCAATACTCGTCGGTCATCGGCGGTGTCGTCCAATACCCGGCGGCCGCATCGGGATTCACATTGCAGCCGACGAAGCCCAGCTCTTCGACGCAGCGGCGAAGTTCGTCGACCACCGGTGCGAGGTCACCGCCCGGGGTCTGCGGCAGCTGCGCCACCCCCGCGAACGACGCGGGGAAGAGTTCGGTGACGCGGTGCACCAGATCGTTCGAGGCACTGGCCCACGCATTTGCGGTCGGCTGGTCGTCGATATGGTGCTCCATCCCGGATGCCTTCGGCGAGAACAGCATCAGATCGCCGCCTCGCTCGCGCAGCACGCGCAGCTGGTTGTTCTCGACACTCTCCCGGATGTCGTCGTCGTGGATGTGAGCCCGCGCCGGAGCGGGCAGGCCGGGGTCGGCCAGCGCCGCCAACTGCGCGTCACGGAACATCTGCTGCTGCGGCGGGGCGGTCGTGTAGTGGCCGTGGATGTCGATGATCACGCACCGGCTCCGTAGTCGACGTAACGCAACCCGAGCCGTTCCAGATCGCCGCGCATGCCGTCGTTCATGTCGAGGAAAAGCTCGCCACGCTGATAACGCTCGCGTGAGCGGGCCTCCTTCTCCTCCCTCACCCGTGCCGCCGCCAACACCGCGGCCGCCTGCCCGCGGGGCACGATCACGACGCCGTCGCCGTCACCCACCACGACATCGCCCGGTTCCACGGTGGCACCGGCACACGTCACGCCGACGTTCACCGACCCCAGCCTTTTCTTGACGGTCCCTTGAGCCGATACGCACTTGGACCACACCGGGAACTTCATCGCCGCGAGCTCGGCGACGTCGCGGCATCCCGCGTCGATCACCAAACCGCGCACGCCGCGCGCCGCCAGACTGGTGGCCAGCAACTCACCGAAATAGCCGTACTCCGAAGGAGATTCGGGGGCCACGACGAGCACGTCCCCATCGCCGCACTGCTCGACGGCGACGTGCAGCATCCAGTTGTCGTCGGGCGGAACGCTCACCGTCACCGCCGTTCCGCATACGCGCGCCCCGACGTAGATCGGCGTCATATATGCCGCGACGAGGCCGGTGCGACCCTGCGCCTCGTGGATCGTGGCCACGCCGTACTCCCCTAGGCCGTCCCGGACCTCGGGGTCCGCCTTGGGCGGGTTGCGGATAACGGTCGACACGCTCAGGACTCCTTTCCGAGCCACGGCATCAGGGAGATGTGGATGACGTCGCGCTCGTCGGTGTCGCCTGCCAACGCACGGATCGCGTAGTCCACCTGGTCCAGGCCGAAGCGGTGAGTCGACAACCGCTCGAGCGGAAACCGGCCGGATGCGAGCTGCTGCAACGCCAACTCACAAGCCCGGTAGCTGTGGCCGCGGGCGCTCTTGACGGTGATGGCCTTCTCGGTGAGCAACTTGATCGGGAAGTCGGGGAACGCCGCGAGTTCGCCCTGGATCAGCAGGGTGCCCTCACGACGCTTGAGCACGTCGATGCCGAGGAGAACCGGGCCGACGCCCGCACGCGACGTGCAGTCGAGCACGAAATCGACACCTCGGCCGCCGGTCAAGTCCATCACCTGGTCGCGGGCATCGCCCTGCTCGATGTCGATCACATCGTCGGCCCCGAGATCGCGGGCCAACTCAAGGCGGGCCTTGTCCCGGCCGGTGCCGCTGATGAGAATCCTCGACGCACCGGCTTGTTTGCACGCCACCACCTGGGAAAGCCCCTGCTGGCCGGGACCCTGGATGAGCACCGTGTCGGCGTATCCGACACCCGCGGCAAGCAATGCCCACTCGATGCCGTTCGACAACGGCGTCACGAGCCCGGCGAGTTCCGCGTTGACGCCCCGAGGAACCTTGTGCAGCACCGCATTCCACGGCAGGTACATGTATTCGGAGAAGCCGCCCCACAGCGTGCCCGGGTTCTCGGCGGACGTGTAGCCGTAACGGCGCGCGTCCCCGTTGGTGCGCCAGTCCGTTGCTTCGCAGTGCCGGTATTCGCCGATCCGGCACCATTCGCAGTTGTAGCAACCCACGTAGTGCTCGACGAACACGCGGTCGCCTTCCGCGACACCGTGCAACTGCTTGAATCTGTCACCCGCGACGGCGATGGTCCCCACGTTCTCGTGACCCATGATCACCGGGGCGTCGAACGGCGGTTTTGCGTACATCTTCACGTCGGTGCCACAGATACCCGCCACCTCGACCTTCAGCAGGGCGGCATCGTCGGACAACTCCGGCATGGCCAGTTCGCGTAATTCGGTGGTACCCGGTGCGGTTCGCATGGCGGCCAAAACCTGCTCGACCATCTATCACCTCTTGACTTTATGGCATTATGGTCATGCCAATGTACCACCGCAGTGTTCGAGATCACCAGAGATGGAAGCGATATGTCTGAGCCGGTATTGACCACGCTGACCCGCACACAGGGCGCCAACGAAGCACTGAAGGACGGCACGGTCTCACCCGACGGTTTTTCATTGCTGTTCACCGAGATTCCGGTGCTGGTCAACGGGTTTCGACGAATGGTTCGCACGCTCGAATTCGATGTCAGCGAGATGGCGCTGACGACCTACCTGACGGCCCGCGAACACGGTGTCGCCTTCACCGCGCTGCCGATATTCTTGGTGCGCGGTTTTCACCATGGTGCGATCCGGTACAACAAGCGTTCGTCGATCCGCGAGCCGAAGGATCTCGAGGGTCGACGCGTTGGCGTGAACCGCGGCTATACCGTGACCACCGGGGTGTGGGCGCGCGGCATCCTGGCCTCGCAATACGGCGTCGATCTCGATCGGATCACCTGGGTGCTGTCCGGCGACGAGCACGTCGAGTCCTACGTACCGCCATCCAACGTCGAGCCGGCACCGCCGGGAAGCCATCTGCGTGACATGCTCATCCGCGGTGAGCTCGATGCAGTGATCGGGGTCGACGTGGACCACCCGGACGTCGCGTCCCTCATTGCCGACCCCGATGAGGCCGCGGCCGAGGCGTTGCGCGATAACGGCTTCTATCCGATCAATCATCTGGTCGTGGTGAAAAACGAAGTACTGCAGCGGTATCCGGCAGTGGCGTCGGCGTTGGTCGGTGCGTTCACCGAGGCCAAACAGCGATACGTGACGCGCCTGCGGAAGGGCGAGATCACCTCCGACACCGACCGGATGTACGCCCGGGTGCTCGAGACCACCGGCACCGACCCCCTCCCCTACGGACTCGAGGCCAACCGGGCGGCGCTGGACCAACTCGTCGATTTCGCGCTGGCGCAGCGGATCCTCACCAAGCCGGTCGACATCGACGAGGTGTTCACAAGTTAGGCGCCCGCCCGGGCCACGACGAGGTCGCGCAACGCGATCGCGTTGTCGGCCGCCGACTCGGCAGAGATCGTCGAGCCCTGGGTGAGCGCCTTTCGCACCGCCATGTAGTCACCTGAGGCATTGACGGCATCGACGGCCAGCAGCTCGGCTCCTCGGTAGTACAGCACCGCGAAGGACTCGTCCTCGATGGCGCCCCGCACCACGTACCGGTCGTGACCGGCTGACAGGCCGGCGATCTGGAGCTTGAGGTTGTACTGATCGCTCCAGAACCACGGCACCGCCGCGTTGGGTTCGCGTCTTCCGGAGAGTGTCGCGGCGGCCGTCTTGGCCTGGCTGATCGCGTTCTGCACCGACTCGAGGCGCACCCGGCCGCTGCCGGTGACGGGATTGGGTTGCACGGTGCAGTCCCCGGCGGCCACCACGGTGGGGTTGCTCGTGCGGGCGTAGCGGTCGACCACGATGCCGCCTTCGCAGTGCAGCTCCAGCTGCCGCGCCAGTTTGGTGCGTGGGACGACGCCGATGCCCACGATCACACAGTCCGCGGGAATCCAGGTGCCGTCGCTCAATTCGACCGCTTGCACGCGTCCGTTCTTGCCTGCGAGCCATCGCACCTGAGCACCGAGACGGACGTCCACGCCGCGTCGCACGTGGGCGCCGCGGTAGAACTCGGAGACGACGGGCGCCACCGCGCGTCCGATGAGCCGGTCCGCCGCTTCCACGACGGTCACCGACTTCCCCTGCGCGCGGGCGACCGCGGCGGCCTCGAGTCCGATGAATCCGCCGCCGATCACCACTACGGATTTGGCCTCCGACTGCAGTTGTCGCAGCTGCGTCGCGTCGGCCGCCGTGCGCAGGTATGTCACGCCCTCGAGGTCGGCGCCGGGAATCTCGAGGCGGCGCGGGCGCGCGCCGACAGTGAGGGCCAACCGGTCGAAGCTCATGATTCGCCCCGTGGCCGTACGCGCCCGTCCTGACGGCCCGCCCGAATCGAGCTCCACGCTCTCGATCCGTTCGGCCGTGACGAGCGAGATGTCACAACTGTCGAGAAACTCCGAGGTGCGCAACCGCAGTTGCGCGAAGTCAGTCCCGCCCTGCAGGTAAGCCTTCGACAACGGCGGCCGCTGGTAGGGGGCGTGCGGCTCCTCACCCACCAGGGTGATCGGACCCGTCTCGCCCGACTCACGCAACGACACCGCGAGCTGAAGCCCGGCTTGACTGGCCCCGACCACGAGAGTGCCTGCGTGCACGGTCACTGCCCCTCCGGGACGCGCACCGTCAGACCGTCGAGGTCCTCGGTCAGCTGAATCTGGCACGACAACCGGCTGCCGACACGGCGGTCGGCGACACCGAGGTCGAGCAGGTCGTCTTCCATGTCGCCAGCGGTTCCGACGGCCGTGACGAACTCATCGTCGACGTAGACGTGGCACGTGGCGCAGCTGCAGTTGCCTCCGCATTCGCCGATGATCCCGGGAATCCCGTTGCGCACGGCCGCCGCCATGACGGACTCCCCCGCGTGCGCATCCACGATGCGCGACGCACCGTCGAGGGTTATGAAGACGACCTTCGGCATGCGTACTCCTGACACTCACTATGGTATTACCATTCTACCTTAATTGAGCTCAGGCGTTTCCTCAAGCGCTACCGTGGACGTCCTATGGTGTTACCATCAGGCCACACTCTACTGATGCGAACCGAGGGAACCGAGGCGAAGATGCGCATCGCGATCGCAGCCGACCACAATGCCGTCGCGATGAAGTCGCGACTGACCACCTGGCTGACTCAACGCGGCCACCACGTCGACGATCGCGGGGTGCACGACGCCGCCGAGACGGCCGACTACCCACCGCTGTGCGCGGACATCGGAGCGGCGGTGGTCGATGGTTCGCACGACTTCGGCGTCGTCCTTGGCGGCAGCGGCTGCGGCGAGCAGATCGCGGCCAACAAGGTTCGCGGCGTACGGGCCGTGTTGTGCCACTGCGTGTTCACCGCCGAGATCGCACGGGCGCACAACGCCGCCAATGTGTTGGTGATGGGCGCCAAAGTCGTGGCACCCGACCTCGCCGAGCGCATACTCGACGTCTGGCTCACCACCGACTTCAAGGGTGGCCGCCACCAGGTGAGGCTCGACCAGATCAGCGCCCTCGAGGCGGGCGAACTGCACCGGGTGAGGTCGGGCCGGGCATGACGAACCGCCGGGATTCGCGCGTGTTGTTGCTGCTGCGGCACGGCGAGAGCACCGCAAATGCCGACGACGTGTTCGGCGGCTGGCTCGATTTCCCGCTGACGAATCGCGGCCGTGACCAAGCCGCCGCGGCGGGACGGTTGATACGGGAGGCCGGATTACGCCCGACGGCGGTGCACACGTCCGTGCTCATGCGCGCGATCGACACCGCGACGATCGCACTGGACGAGCTGGAGCCGACCGCCACACCGATACGTCGAACCTGGCGCCTCAACGAGCGCCATTACGGTGTGCTGCAGGGCCGGCGGCGCAGCAGCGTCCGCAGGGAGTTCGGCACCGAGCTGTTCAACGACTGGCGCCGCTCGTACCACCTCACTCCGCCCGCGATTGCGCCGGGCGATCCCGCTCATCCGCGCCACGATGCCCGGTATGCCGCGCTGCCGCCGAACGAACTTCCGGCCGCGGAGTCGCTGGCGGCCGTGCGCAGAAGGCTCGTGCCGTACTGGCAGGACGCGATCGCGGCAGATCTGATGGCCGGCCACGTCACTCTTGTTGTCGCTCACGGCAACTCGCTGCGCGCGTTGTGCACGCATCTGGATGGCCTCACCCCGGACCGGGTGCGGTCGCTACATATTCCCACCGGCGTGCCGCTGCGTTACGACCTGGACCACGACCTGATCCCGCTCGTGCCCGGAGGCGTCTACCTCGACCCGGCGCGAGCGACGGCCGGCATCGCCGAAGTCATCGCCCAGGGCACCCGCTGACGCCGCGACCCGGTCAGTCCAGAAAGCCGTGCAGCAGCGCGGCCGATCCGGCGACATGGGCAAGCATGGCCGCCGCCGCGCCGTCGGAGTCGCCGGCCAGGATCGCGATGACGATCGCCTCGTGCTGTTCGTCGGAATGCGCGATATTTCGCGGCAGCAATGGGATCTGGTCGAGCAGCGCATTGAGCCGCATCCGGTTCTCGGCCACAAGCGGCACCAGCGACGGTGACCCGGCGGCCTCCGCGATGGCCAGGTGCAGGCGCGAATCGAGCCGTCGGTAATCAGCGGGATCGGCACCCCGCACATCGGCCAGCCGCGACCACAGGCCATCGCGCTCGGCGGCGCTGAGCGTGCGCCCGGCCGCCATCCGGGCCGCGCCCACCTCGAGGATCTCGCGTAGCCGTAACGCGTCGTCGATCTCCTCGCGCGTGGGCCTCGGGGTATCGGCGGTGTGCCGCGGTAACTCGTCGGCCAGGAAGGTCCCGCCGTAGCGACCCCGCCGCGACACCAGGTACCCCGCGTCGGCGAGCGACTTGATCGCCTCACGGACGGTGTCGCGGCTGACCCCGAGCCGCGCGGCAAGTTCCCGTTCGGGAGGCAGCGATTCACCGGGGGCCAGCACGCCGAGCCGGATGGTCTCCAGCAAGCGGCCCACGGTGTCCTCGAATGCGTTACCGAGCCGCACCGGACGCAGCAGCGCATCAGCTGCTTCGGCTGATGCGGGCTGCGGATCCGGTTCGGCGGTCATCGTGATCTAAAGGGGTATCACAGTCGCGTCGCTGTCGACGCCGTCACAGGGGTGTGACATAGGCAGAACTGATGCCGCCGTCGACCAGGAATGTCGAACCCGTGATGAACGACGCGTCGTCACTGGCCAGGAAGGCGACCGCCGCGGCCAGTTCCTCGGGCTCGGCGAACCGGCCGAGCGGGATGTGCACGAGCCGGCGCGCTGCGCGTTCCGGATCCTTGGCGAAGAGCTCCTGGAGCAGCGGGGTGTTGACCGGCCCGGGGCACAGCGCGTTGACCCGGATGCCCTGGCGGGCGTACTGCACGCCGAGTTCACGTGACATCGCGAGCACACCGCCCTTGGACGCGGTGTAGGAGATCTGCGAGGTCGCCGAACCCATGACCGCCACGAAGGACGCGGTGTTGATGATCGAGCCCTTGCCCGCGGGCACCATGTGCCGCAACGCCGCCCGGCAGGACAGGTACACCGACTTGAGGTTGATGTCCTGGACCCGCTCCCAGGCCGGCAGTTCGGTGTTCTCGATCAGGTCGTCTTCTGGCGGCGAGATGCCCGCGTTGTTGAACGCGATGTCGACGCTGCCGAAAGTCGATGCGGCCGTGTCGAAGAGGTTGTCAACGGCGGCCTGATCGGACACGTCGACGGGAACGAAAAGCCCGTCGAGTTCGTCGGCGGCAGCCTTGCCGGTCGTCGGATCGATGTCGCCGACCACGATCGTGGCGCCTTCTGCGTGCAACCGGCGGCCGGTGGCCAGGCCGATGCCGCTGGCGCCACCGGTGATCACGGCGACCTTGCCTGCAAGACGTTGGGTCAAGTCCATTTGGGCAGCTCCTCTACTGCGGATCTTCTACTGCGATGAAGACGTTCTTGGTCTCGGTGAACGACAGCGGGGCGTCGGGTCCCAACTCGCGTCCCAGCCCGGACTGTTTGAAGCCGCCGAACGGGGTGTTGTAGCGCACCGAGGAATGTGAGTTGACGCTCAGGTTGCCCGATTCCACGGCGCGTGACACCCGCAGCGCACGCGACAGGTTGTCGGTCCATATCGATCCGGACAGCCCGTAAGGAGTGTCGTTGGCAAGCGCGATCGCGTCGGCCTCGTCCTCGAAGGGCAGGACGGTCACCACCGGGCCGAAGATCTCGTCGGTGACGGTGCGGTCCGTGCGGTGAGGCGTCAGAACCGTTGGCGGGAACCAGAACCCGGGCCCGTCCGGCGCCGAGCCGCGGAACGCGACGGGCGCATCGTCAGGGACGTAGGACGACACCGACTCCCAGTGCGGACGGGACACGAGTGGCCCCATCTCGGTGTCGCGCACGGCCGGGTCACCGACCACGACACCCTTGACGGCCGGCTCCAGCAGCTCCATGAAACGGTCATATACATTGCGCTGCACCAGGATCCGGCTGCGCGAGCAGCAGTCCTGCCCCGCGTTGTCGAACACTCCGTATGGCGCGGTCGCCGCCGCCTTCTCCAGATCGCAGTCGTCGAACACGATGTTGGCACTCTTGCCACCCAGTTCGAGGGTGACCCGTTTGATCTGCTTCGCGGCGCCGGCCATCACCCGCATGCCGACCTCGGTCGACCCGGTGAACACGACCTTGCGGATATCGGGATGGCTGACGAACCGCTCACCCACGACCGAGCCCTTGCCGGGCAGCACCTGGAACAGGTCGGCGGGCAGCCCTGACTCGACCGCGATCTCACCCAACCGGATCGTCGTCAGCGGCGTCCATTCGGCCGGCTTGAGCACGACGGCGTTGCCCGCCGCGAGCGCCGGAGCGAAGCCCCAGGCCGCGATCGTCATGGGAAAATTCCACGGGGTGATGACGCCGACCACGCCAAGTGGTTCGTTGAACGTGACGTCGAGCCCGCCCGCGACCGGAATCTGTTTGCCGGACAACCGCTCCGGAGCCGCGCTGTAGAAGTTCAGCACATCGCGGACATGGCCCGCCTCCCATTCGGCCTGCCCGATCGGATGCCCGGAGTTGGCGACTTCCAGCGCGGCGAGTTCATCGACGTGCGAGTCAACGGCGGCGGCGAAAGCACGCAGGGCCGCGGCACGCTCGGCCGGAGCCTGTGCGGCCCACCTCCGTTGCGCCGCCCTGGCCCGCGCGACCGCGTCGTCGACCGCGGTCTCGTCGAGCAAATCGACGCTGGCCAGCACCTCCTCGGTCGCCGGGTTGATCACCTGGCTCGCTGTCATGACACCCTTTCTGTCGCATACGCTTTGGCCGCCTCCACGATCGCGGTGAACAGCCGGAGGTCATCGAGGCGTTCCTCGGGGTGCCACTGCACGCCGAGCACGAACCCGTCGCCGGGCAACTCGACGGCCTCGATGACGCCGTCGGCGTCTCTGGCACTGACCACCAGCCCATCGCCCAGCCGGTCGATGGCCTGGTGGTGGTAGCACTGGGCGTCGGACGATTCGCCGATCAGCTCCGCCAGTTTGGTTCCCGCCACGGTCCGTACCGCCGATGTCCCGAAGATGGCGTCGCCCTTCTGGTGGTGGGTATGGCCGATGACGTCGGGCAGATGCTGATGCAACGTGCCGCCCAATGCGGTGTTGAGAACCTGCGCGCCGCGGCAGACGCCCAGCACCGGAATCCCGCGCCGGAGTGCGCCGCTCAGTAGCGCGAACTCCCACTCGTCGCGGTCGTGTGCGGGCTCGTTGGTGCTGGGATGCGGAGCCTGTCCGTAGCGGGCCGGATCGACGTCGGGGCCGCCGGTGATCACGAGGCCGTCCACGCGGTCGACCACCCGGTCCGCGACCTCGTCGTCGACCGGCTGCGGCGGCAGCAGCAGCGCGATGCCGCCGGCGAGGTTGACGCCGTTGAAGTAGATCTGCGGCAGGAAGCTGGCGCGAACATCCCAGACTCCGGTCTGCGCCTGCTGCAGATACGTCGTCATGCCGATGACCGGGCGAGTCCGTCCTGCCGACGAACTCGCTTCAGAGCCGTTCAAAACCACGCACCCTTTCCCAATCTGTGACGGCGGCGTTGAACGCCGTCAGTTCCACCCGCGCATTGTTGAGGTAGTGCTCGACGACGTCGTCGCCGAACGCCGCACGTGCCACCTCGGATTTCTCGAACAGTTCGGCCGCCTCCGCGAGCGTCGTCGGAAGCCGCTGCGCGCCACTGGTATACGCGTTCCCAGGCAGCGGCTCGGGCAACTCGAGCTCACGTTCGATGCCGTAGAGCCCGCCGGCGATCAGCGCCGAAACCGCAAGGTACTGGTTGACGTCACCGCCGGGCGCCCGGCATTCGACCCGCATGCCGTGACCGTGCCCCACCACCCGCATCGCGCAGGTGCGGTTGTCCATGCCCCACGCCACCGCCGTCGGTGCGAAGCTACCCTCCGCGAACCGCTTGTAGGAGTTGATGTTCGGGGCATAGAAGAGCGTCAGCTCACGCAGGGTCGCCAGTTGGCCCGCGATGAAACTGCGGAACATCGGCGACATGCCGAGCGGTTCGGACTTGTCGGCGAACACCGCCGAACCGTCTTCACCGCGCAATGAGATGTGAATGTGGCAGCTGTTGCCCTCGCGCTCATCGAATTTCGCCATGAACGTCAGGCTCTTGCCGTGCTGGTCGGCGATCTCCTTGGCGCCGTTGCGGTAGATCGTGTGATTGTCGCAAGTCACGCGCGCGTGGTCGTAGCGGAACGCGATCTCCTGCTGGCCGCGGTTGCACTCCCCTTTCACGCCTTCGCAGTACATGCCTGCGCCTTCCATGCCGAGTCGGATGTCGCGCAGCAACGGCTCCATCCGGGTGGACGCCAGCATGGCGTAGTCGACGTTGTAATCGGTGGCAGGCGTCAGGTCGCGGTAACCGTTGGCCCACGCCTCACGAAAGGTGTTGTCGAACACCATGAACTCGAGTTCGGTCCCCACGAAGGGCACCAGGCCGCGTTCGGCGAGCCGGTCGACCTGACGATTGAGGATGCTGCGCGGTGCGACGGTCACGGGATTGCCGTCGAGCCACGACAGATCGGCCATCACCAGGGCGGTGCCAGGAAGCCACGGGATCACCCGCAACGTGGCGAAGTCCGGCGTCATCACCATGTCCCCGTAGCCGGTCTCCCAGCTCGACACCGCGTAGCCGTCGACGGTGTTCATGTCGACGTCGACAGCCAGGAGGTAGTTGCAGCATTCGGCGCCGTGGGCCGCGACCTCCTCGACGAACAGCCGCGCGGACACCCGCTTGCCCGTCAGCCGACCCTGCATGTCGCAGAATGCGACGATCACCGTGTCGATCTCGCCTGCTGCCACCATTTGCTCCAGGTCGGCTTGCGCCAGCATGCCGGGGTTCGGGCTCATTGCGCACCTTCCTGTTCGTCTACAACTGGTAGGCCAACACGACGGAAAGCCGACCTTTGTGTCCCTGCGTATCAACGAGGACTCGACGATCGTCCCTCGAATCCGCAGGAATGTCACGCACAAAAGGTCTGACTACCAACCAATAGCACTCTATTGTGCGCACATCCGCCCAATCGGGCCGGTCCCGTAGCGTGCCGGCGCGCCGCCCGGGAAAGGTTGGGTTTAAAGGCCAGATTAAACAGGTAAATACCGCAGGTGGAGAGCTCAAAGGAGACAACTGACCCGATTCAGGCACCACCACGGGTGGGACATCCGACCCCGACCCTTGTAGGGTCGAACTGATGTGTGGAGCCACCGGCGAGGTGCGTCTCGATGGCCGGACACCTGATGTTTCCGCGGTGTCGGCCATGGCTGAGGCGATGGCGCCCAGAGGTCCCGATGCGGCCGGCGTGTGGTCGCAAGGTCGGGTTGCCCTGGGCCACCGACGTCTGAAGATCATTGACCTGACCGAAGCTGGCGCGCAGCCGATGGTTGACCCTGAACTGGGCCTGACCATCTGCTGGAACGGCTGCATCTACAACTACCAAGAGCTGCGCGCCGAGCTGTCCGGTTACGGGTACCGCTTCTTCTCGCACAGCGACACCGAGGTGCTGCTCAAGGCGTATCACCACTGGGGTGATCGCTTTGTCGACCAGCTCAAGGGCATGTTCGCGTTCGCGATCGCCGAGCGCGACAGCGGGCGGGTGCTGCTGGGCCGCGACCGGCTCGGGATCAAACCGCTCTATCTCAGCGAGGACGGCGACCGAATCCGGTTCGCCTCATCCCTTCCGGCTCTGCTGGCCGGAGGCGGGGTCGACACACGCATCGACCCCGTGGCGCTGCACCACTACCTCACGTTCCATTCGGTGGTTCCGCCACCGTTGACGATCCTGCGCGGCGTCAAGAAGGTGCCGCCGGCCTCGATCGTGGCGATCGAGCCGGACGGCACGCGGCGTACCACCGTCTACTGGTCGCCGGATTTCACCCGCTACGAGGACCGCTCGGACTGGTCCGAACGCGATTGGGAGGACGCGGTGCTCGCGTCGCTCCGGCTCGCCGTCGAGCGCCGCCTCGTCGCCGACGTCCCGGTCGGCTGCCTGCTTTCGGGCGGAGTCGATTCGAGCCTGATCGTGGGTCTGCTCGCCGAGGCCGGCCAGCACGGGCTGGCCACGTTCTCGATCGGGTTCGAATCGGTTGGCGGCGTTGCCGGCGACGAGTTCAAGTACTCCGACATCATCGCCAAGCACTTCGACACCGACCATCATCAGATCCGCATCGGCACCGACCGCATGCTGCCCGCCCTGGACGGCGCGATCGCCGCGATGAGCGAACCGATGGTAAGCCACGACTGCGTGGCGTTCTATCTGCTGAGCCAGGAAGTGGCCAAACACGTCAAGGTCGTGCAGTCCGGGCAGGGCGCCGACGAGGTGTTCGCCGGCTATCACTGGTACCCACCCATGGCCGACCCGGCCGCGGCGTCGCTGGACGGTTCGGTGGCCAGTTACCGCAGCGCGTTCTTCGACCGGGACAGCGCAGGCGTCGGTGCGCTCATCAGTGACGCCTATTGGGCTGACGGCGATCCGAGCGGTGCGTTCGTCACCGAGCACTTCGCCGCGCCAGGCGCCCAGACCGGGGTGGACCGGGCACTGCGCCTGGACACCACGGTCATGCTCGTCGACGATCCGGTCAAGCGCGTCGACAACATGACCATGGCGTGGGGCCTTGAGGGTCGCGTCCCGTTCCTCGATCACGAACTCGTCGAACTGGCCGCCACCTGCCCACCCGGGCTGAAGACCGCACACGGAGGCAAGGGCGTGCTGAAACAGGCTGCGCGCCGGGTGATTCCGGCCGCGGTGATCGACCGCCCCAAGGGCTACTTCCCGGTGCCCGCGCTGACCCATCTCGAGGGCCCGTATCTCGATCTGGTCCGCGACGCACTGTACGCACCGGAAGCCAAGGAGCGCGGTCTGTTCCGCCCCGAGGCCGTCGACCGGCTGTTGGCCGATCCGAACGGCAGGCTGACGCCGCTTCGCGGCAACGAGCTGTGGCAGATCGCGTTGCTGGAACTGTGGCTGCAGCGCCACGGGGTGACAGGAGCCGCGGCATGACGACCACCGACCCCGATGCCGCCCGGCCGCAGGCAGCTGAATCGGGCGAGGACCACACCGAAGCGATCACGCTCGGCCTGCACGATGCCTCACCACAGCATCTGGTCGACGCGATGGCCGACGACGTCGAACTCGAATTGGGCTGGGGCCGGCTGATTTTCGGCCAGACCTTCGCCGATCCCGAGAAGCTCGCCGAGGTGCTGCAGCAGGAGGGCCCCGGGCGGCGCGACATCTGCATCTACGCGCGTGAATCGCACGTGCTGATCGCACGCTCCCCCGCCGAACTGTTCATCGACCCGAGCCACACCTACCGGTTGCGGTTCACCGACGGCTTCGGTCCGGCGGAACCGATCGGCTTCACGGTGCGGACCCTGCAGACGCCGAAGGACGCCGACGCGATGAACCGCGTCTACGTGCGATGCGGCATGGTGCCCGCACCCGTCGACGTCATCTGGCACAACCACACCCTGACCCCGGCGGTGGTCTATCTGGTCGCGGTGCGCGACGACGACGGCAGCGTGGTCGGGACCGTGACCGGTGTGGACCACAAGCGGCTGTTCGCCGATCCCGAGGACGGGTCGAGCCTGTGGAGCCTCGCGGTTGACCCGGCTGCCGGGCTGCCCGGCGTCGGCGATGCGCTGACCCGGACCCTGGCCGGCATCTTCCGCGACCGCGGCCGGGCGTACATGGATCTGTCGGTCGCCCATGACAACACCGCGGCGATCGCACTCTACGAAAAGCTCGGTTTCCAACGGGTTCCCGTGCTGGCCGTGAAACGCAAGAACGCCATCAACGAGCCGCTGTTCACCCACGCCCCGGAAACCGTCGACGATCTCAACCCGTATGCGCGGATCATCGCCGATGAAGCGATGCGCCGCGGCATCTGGGTCGAGGTGCTCGACGCGGGTGCCGGTGAGATGCGGCTGGCGCACGGCGGCCGCAGCGTCATCACCCGGGAGTCGTTGTCCGAGTTCACGTCCGCGGTGGCGATGGCCCGGTGCGACGACAAGCGCCAGACGCGGCGCATCGTGTCCGACGCCGGCATCACGGTCCCGAAGGGTCGCCTGGCTACGTTCAACGACGAGGACCACGCCTTTTTGACAGAGGTCGGCGATGTCGTGGTCAAGCCGACGCGCGGCGAGCAGGGCAAGGGCATCACCGTGGGCGTCGATGGCTCGGATGAACTCGACGCCGCGTTGCACCGGGCCCGCGAGCAGTATCCCGAGGTGCTGATCGAACAACGGGCCACGGGTGACGACCTGCGTCTTGTGGTGATCGACGGCAAAGTGGTCGCCGCGGCGATCCGCAAACCCGCCGAGGTGATCGGTACCGGAAAACACACGGTGCGCGAACTGATCGAGGCCCAGAGCAGGCGCCGGGAGGCCGCGACGGGCGGCGAATCCCGCATCCCGATGGACGACATCACGGTTTCGACCGTCAAGGAGGCGGGCTGGTCCTTCGACGACATCCTGCCGGAGGGCAAGCACCTGCGCGTGCGGCGGACCGCCAATCTTCATCAAGGCGGCACGATTCACGATGTGACCGCCGAGGTGAATCCCGAACTGTGCCGGGTGGCGGTGAAGGCGGCCGAGGCGATCGGAATTCCGGTCACCGGAATCGATCTGCTGGTCCCCGACGTCACGGGCCGGCAGTACGTGTTCATCGAGGCCAACGAGCGCCCCGGGTTGGCGAATCACGAACCTCAGCCGACGGCAGCCGCGTTCGTCGATTTCCTGTTCCCGCAGCAGCCGGGGTTGCCGCAAGCCTGGACGCCTTCCGAGGCGGCTGACTGAGCGCCTGCGC